>DASTMP010000254.1:0-16799 GCA_035714085.1 Blastocatellia bacterium | reverse complement strand
TTTTCACGTCGTGGCAATCCCCTGATGACGCGTATCATGTTGATCACATTTGGCGTCGCGGCGTTGAAGTGCGCCAGGAGATTGCTCGCCGTGAGGGCGATAACATTGGGTAAGCGGACCTCAATCGCTATGTCGCGAACTATATCTCCGCCGCCAATGACGCCGATGGGAGTCGCCGCGCCGGTCGTCAAATTGATCGTGAAAAGTTGCGTGGGCCCGCCGGAATCCGAATTGAATGAGGCGAAAGCCGCGCCGCTTTCCGACGAAATGTCGAAGCCGGCAACGCCGTTCGGATCGACGCCGACGCCTAGTGAACCGACGGTGAAGAGTTGCCCGGTGTTCGGCGACACCGGCGTCGTCGCGCCTGCGGCCGTCCCTTGCGTGACAAGCGCGTTCAGATTGGAGTCGATGCCGTAAAGCGTCGTCGTCGAGGCGCCGAGGAAGTTGTTGGTGTATGCCGAGCCGACTACGTTCGGGGTCTGTCCGAGATTTGGATCCGGCTGCGCGCCGTTCGGGTTGTTGGCGAAAGCGAGCGTCCCATCCACGCCCGCGACGGCCCCGTTGTTCGGATTGAGCCGCAGGTCCTGACCGGCGTCGCTCACCAGACGAATTCTGTCAACCGTGGGATTGAAATCGAAGCCAAAATTAGTCCCGTTCAAGGCCGTAACCGCGCCGACCGGAGTGGCGACTCCGTTTGTCGTGTTGATGGTGAAGAGGCGGTTGGCGTCGCTGAGCGCGTAGAGCACTCCCGTCGCCGGCCGGAAATCGATGCCGACAATATTCTCACCAGAGGCCAACCCCGTGATGGGGCGCGAGCTGTTGATGGCGGTAGGGATGCCCGGATTGAAGCGGAGCAGTTTATTAGTAGCCGTAACCGCAAAGATATTCTCAGCCCGAACCGCGAACGCGATGTCGCGGATCAATTGCTTACCGCCGATGGCGCCGATCGGCGTGGCCGCGCCTGTCGCCAGGTTGATCGTGTAAAGAGTAGACGCCCCTGCGCCCGGCGGCGTCAACGCGGCGAATGCGGCGTTGGTCACCGGCGCGATGTCGAATCCGACCATATCGCTCGTGTCAACATTGAGCTTGCCGACGGTGAACAGTTGACCGGTGTTCGGCGAGACTGCGGGCGTAACCCCGGCGGCCGTTCCCTGCGTGACGAGCGCGTCGAGATTCGAATCAATGCCGTAGAGTGTGGTCGAGGTCGATCCCGCGAAATTACTCGTGTAAGCCGAGCCGACAATATTCGGGTTCGCGCCCGCGTTCGGGTCGGTAGCGGCGAAAGCGAGCGCCCCGTCCATGGCCGCGATCGCGCCGTTGTTCGGATTGAGCCGCAAGTCCTGGTCGGCGTCACTGACTGCACGAATCCTGTCAACCGTGGGATTGAAATCGAAGCCAAAACTACCGCCGTTCACGGCCGGAGTGAATGGCGCGCCGACCGGCGCCGCAACGCCTGTGGACGGATTGATCGTATAAATGCGGCTGGCGCTGGTTAGCGCATAAAGTACTCCGTTAGCCGGACGGAAATCGATGCCTACGACGTTTTCACCCTGCGCCAGGCCTTTGATGGGGAACGAGCTGTTGATCATGCCCGGCGTGCCCGGATTGAAATTCAATAGCATGTTATTGACAGTCACGGCGAACATCGTCGCCTCATAAGATTGATTGGCTGCGCATGTATTCAAGGTCGAAAGGCCCTGACTCTGCGCAATGACTGGCTGGCTTGGAGCCACGAGCATCGGCGCAAGCAGATTGATCAAGCAGAGTGAACTCAGCGTGATGGACAACAATAGTTTGTAATTCTTTTTCAGTTGGAATCCAGGCATAGGTTTATCCTCCATTGGAATTTCCGGTTCATATCAACGGACATCGAACCGCCTGCCAATATCCGGTTGACTGGCAAACTTCGTTGCGGCTTTTTCCCGTATTATTAACTATCGGTTAGAGGCGAGACCGCGATGAGAGCGAGAAACCGGCCCACGCTTGTTGATTATGGTCAATAGCGCTGTCGACTATCCTTCTCACCCTCATCTTTCAGGATCACCGCTCAACCAGAATTTAGGAGCAGAATTTAGGAGCAGAATTTAGGGGCAGACACATTAGGGGCAATCAGCGGGAGCTGACAGTGGGAGCTGACACAATGGGAGCTGTACCTTAAAACCAAGGGGGATGTTCCCTCTGACAGGGAAAGCTTGCTTATAATAATAATAATCTGGCGTGATTCTATCAAACGAGATTGCTGAAGACTATAAAAATATTCCTTAATAATTTCTCTAATGCAATGGCGCGCCAATCAGATCAATGGCGGCGATTCCGTTCCAGATGAATTGACCGACATCCTCGACCCTCTATCCCAAACTATTCGTATCTCAACGCTTCAATCGGGTCCAATCTCGACGCCTTGAACGCGGGGTAGAGTCCGGCGATCAACCCGATCGCGACCGAGACGCTGAATCCGATGAAGACATACAGCAGCGGCACATGCGATGGCATCAAGACCGCGTTGAGCAGAAGGCTGAGCAGAAAACCGAAGATGACCCCGATGATCCCGCCCGCGCCGGTCAACATGCTGGCTTCGAGCAGGAACTGCATGATGATGTCGGCGCGGCGCGCCCCGATCGCGCGGCGCACGCCGATCTCTTTCGTTCGCTCAGTCACCGAGACAAGCATGATGTTCATCACGCCGATTCCGCCTACGAGCAACGCCACGCTGACGATCGGGATGACGATCATCGCCACCATCGCCAACGTCTGGTTGAAACTTTCGAGTATCCCGCTCGGCGTCCTGATTTCGAAGCTGTTCGGTTTGTCGAACGCAACCTGACGACGGCGGCGCATCAAATCGGTCGCCTCATCAACCAGTTTATCGAGATCTCCCTGTTTCGCGCCCAGCGCTATAAAATGATCTTCCTGATTAGGATACATCGCATGCATCACGCTGTAAGGTATGAAGATCATGCTGTCGGCGGGATTGTTATTGCCGCCGAACGGGCTTTTCGCCTTTTCGAGCACGCCAATGACGCGGAAGACCTTGTTGCCGATCTGAATGTCTTTATCGAGAGGTTCGTATCCGCTTAAGAGTTTCTCCGCAATGTCGTAACCAATGACTGCGACTTCGACGCTGTGATGGTCTTCGGTTTCGGTGAAGAAGCGTCCGCGCGCGATGCTCACTTCGCGCGTATCATTGTAGCTGGCCCATACGCCGCGAATTTGGGGCGTGCGGACTTCGTTGTTGCGGAACTTGACCGGCGGCGGCAGTTCTGGCGGGACCAGGATCGGAGACGCGGCCATGGCTGAAGGCAGTTGGCTCAAAGCGACGGCGTCTTCGAGCGTGATCGGCTTGCGCTTGCGCTCCTCCTCGGTGAAATCGCTGTTGCGCGGGCCGGGGCTGAACCGGCTGACGAAAGCCACGTTGCTCCCGAATTGCTCGATCTGTTCCTTGACTCCCGCCTCGAGTCCCTTCGCCAGCGAAGCCACGCCGATCACGGTCGCGGTCCCGATCACCACGCCGAGCACCGTCAGGAACGAGCGAAATTTGTGAGCCCACAAAGTGTCCATCGCCTGAGTTAAGAGTTCTTTCGTTTGATTGTTCAACATAAATTTCTATCTCACTCCGCCCTCAGCGCCACGATCGGATCGAGTTTCGCCGCCTTCCATGCCGGATAGATTCCGAAGACCAGCCCGACGCCGCTCGATACGCCGATCGCCATAACGGCGGCCCATATCGGCAACTCGGCCGGGATCGGCGTGAATTTGACCAGGAGTATCGAGATGCCGTACGCGATGCCCAGCCCGATCAATCCTCCGATCAGCGAAAGCGTCGTCGATTCGACCAGGAACTGCGCCAGGATGTCTTTGCGACGCGCGCCTAGGCTTTTGCGAATGCCGATCTCGCGCGTTCGCTCGGTCACGGTCACGAGCATGATGTTCATGATCACGATGCCGCCGACTACCATCGAGATCGAGACCACCCCCAGCGCGACCGCCGCGATCATCCCGAAGATCGCATGGATAAAATTATTGATCGCGTCCGAGGTGAAGACGCCGAAAGTATCCTTGTCGTTGTAAGCGAGCCTGTGGCGGGCGCGCATCAGCATCCGCACCTGATCCTGCACGTCGTCTAATTTGGCCCAGTCGTAGGCTTTGATGGAAATGGTTAGGCTTTGGCGCGAGCCAAACATTTTCTGGTGGGTCGAGAGCGGGATGATGACGAAAGCGTCGCGCGAATTGCCGAAGAACGTTCCCTGCTCTTTCGCGACGCCGACGATTTCGAACGGCAGGCCGTTGATCTTGAACTCGCGCCCGACGACCTCGCGCGCGCCGAAGAGTTTGTCGGCGACCTCCGCGCCGATCAGCGCCGCGCTGCGGCGGTGTTCGTTATCGGTTTCGTTGATGTAGCGGCCGAACTCCGGTTGAGTGGATTCAATGTTGACCATGTTCGGCGTGACGCCTCTGACACTGACGTTGGTCATCTTTCCGTGCAGCGATCTTATCTCTGCGGCGTTCCCTCCCTGCACTCCGATGCTCTGAGCCAGCGTCATCCGCTCGCGCAGATACTCGGCGTCGGCCAGCGTGAGGTCCTTATTGCGGCGGTTGGCGTTGATAAACTCCTCGAAGCTGGTGATCAACCCGAATTTGTCCAGGATCACCGTGTTCGCCCCCAGGTCGGCGGTCACTGTACGGTCAATGTAACGGAAAAACCCCTCGATCACCGCGGCCACGGCGACCACCGTCATGACGCCGAAGATCACGCCGAGCAGCGTCAGAAACGTCCTCAATTTATGCGCCCGCAGCGACGCGAGCGCTATCTTTACGCCTTCCAGAAATCTCATAAGCGCGCCTGCAGTCCCGTATATCAAGTCTTCATGTTGTGAACAGAAAGTAGAAACGATCCATTAACATCATTGGTTGCAAATATCGAGCCCGCATTAAATCGGGACGGCCAAGATTGATACCAACCACGAGGAACCGAAGAACACGAATGGTGGTTTCGAGTCGCTCTCTTCCGGTTCTCTTCGCGCTTTCCGTTTCTTCGTGGTTTGAACACCTGTACTAATATGGCGCGGCCTGATTTAAGAACCTGTCCGACTTTCACGCGCGCGGGGCCTCGCCGACAGGCGAATTGAAACGCGCAACGTAATACGAGTTGACCTCCTTCATCCGCCGCCGAATTTCGGCGGCCAAAGCGACGGCGCCGCTCTTCCAATCCCGCTCACGATAGCCGAGACGGCGGGCGAGCGATTTGAACTCGTCGGAGTCCTCGTCGGGAAGAGCCAGGTCGCTCGCGTCACCGCGAACTATCCTGAGCGCGTCAATCAGGTTGCGCAAAAAGAGGTAGGCCGCGCGCAACTTTTCGCTTTCGGGTTCGGAGATGAGGCTCAAACGACGCAGTTGATCGAGCGCCTCGAGCGTGTTCGTGCCCCTCAGCTCTGGATGATCCGCGCCGTACAGAAGTTGGAGGTACTGCGCGGCGTATTCGATGTCAATAATCCCGCCGGAGCTGTATTTAACATTGATCTGACCCGGCTTGACCAGTTCGCGCGTCTGACGTCGCCGCAGAAGCATCGCGTTCTCCCAGTCCCAGGGCGCGCCGCTGTATGTGAAGCCGTCGCGGCGTTCCTCCACGCGCCTGCCCAGGGCCTCGTCTCCGGCCACCCATCTCAATTTGATGAGCGCCTGGCGTTCGAAAGGCGCCGCCTCTCCATTCTCGCTGTAATAACTCGCCAGTCGCTCGAAGGGAGTCGCCAACGCGCCGGCCTTTCCGTGGGGCCTGAGCCTGAGGTCGATGTGAAAGACGCCCTTCTCGCGGGCTTCGATGAATTCGACCACCTGCTGCGCAAGGCGCTCGAAGAACAGGCCGTTGTCAATCGAGTTCGGGCCGCGCGTCCGCCCCTGCCCGTCGTGAACAAACAACACTTCGAGATCGGAGGCGTAGCCCATCTCGCGCCCGCCGAATTTGCCCAGCCCGCATATCGTGAACGGCGCTGGAGAACCGTCAGCCCGCGCTGGCTCTCCATGCGACTCGGCGAGGCGCTCATAACAGATCCCGGCCGCCTCATCGAGCGCGACCTCGGCGAGGTCGGTCAACGCCTGAGAGAAATCCATCAGCGTGACCTGCGGATCCAGCAGATGTTTGACATCGATCAGAAAAACCTGGCCATCCTTGAACCGGTTGAACGCTTCCTTCTTTTCCTCGAATGTATGGGCTCCCGACAAACAGCCTGAGAGCCGTTGTCGCAGCGATTGTTTGCCAGGTCTCAATTCGGTTTTAGTGAACTCCTCTAAAATCGGCAGGAGATCTGTGAAGCGCAAACTCAGGAAGTCGTCCCACAGGAAATCGCTTGAACCTAGCAGATGGGCGAGAAGATTCATGCCCTCCCTGCCTGCGAAGAACGAGACCATACGATCGGGAATGCGCTCTTCCGCGACCTTGTCAATAAATTGATCGAAATGGCGCATCGCTTTGGCCGGGTCCGGAGCTTCGGGCAGAAAGCGCGTGAACCGTTTGATCAGCGCGACGGTCGTCCGCAGCCTTTCCTGCTCCCGCTCGTCTTCGATCTTGCGGAGGCGCCGATCCGCGATAAAAAACCGATCCCGCGCTTGCCGCCCGACGCTCCGGATTTCAACCTTGTGGACGTATATGCCGCGAATGCTGAGCGCGTTCGAGAACGCGTAAAGGAAAGCGAAGGCGTCCTCGGAATGCGCGTCCATCACCGTCCAATCGGGAGAGAGCCGGTTATCGAAGCTAACCTCGACCGGAGAGAGCAGGCCGGTCAACCGTTCGTTCATCTTCTCGATGCGCTCCGTCAAGAAGCGATTCAAACGCTCCCTGGCCCGCTCGGGCGAGCCGGACGCCAACATCCGGACGAGCGTTTGCAACTCCTGTTCGAACTCGCGCCGCTTCGCCTCATCGAATATCTCTCCCGGCCTGAGGCGCGCGCTGAAGACATCCACTATCTTGCGCGGCGCTGATTGTAAGGCTTTCCCCCTCGTCGCCCGCCGCGTCAAGCGACGTCGCTCTTCCCCAGACTCTCGCCGCGCGAACGAATAGATGTTCCCCGCGCGGATGTCCAATCCGAAGGCCGACAACAGACCACAAAAGATCGAGAACTCCGAAAGGTAATCGAATCCGACGATGGCGATGTCGAATTCGTCCGGCCCGCGCGGCGTGATCAGGCATTGCGCGGGACACTGCGGCCCGAGCGCGCAGGACATTTTGACGTGTGTCGAGACCTCTTCGGGAGAGAAGGTCGCGAAGTAATCCTCGTCCATCCGAGTAAAGAAATCCTGAATGGCCTCCTTGCCGATTTCCGGACAGAGAGATTCTATCGCCCGCTTTGACTCTGCGCTGATCACGCCACACTCCCAGATAAAACGAGGATGGAACGGCGGGGGCGGACGAAGCGCGAGTTGTTCACTCGCGCTTCGCCCCCTTACTTACGCCCCGGCGCTTAGTTGTAATTTGCGCGCAAGATGCGCGTTGATTAACCTTTTGCTTTCGGAACAATTCCTGTCCGTAGCGTCTTATCTTATCATTGAGCTATGACATCGCTGAACATCAAAGACCTGCTGCTCGCCCCGCGCCTCGACCCACAGCAGGTCATTGCGCTGCTCAGCCCTTACGGTTTCAAAGAGCCGGCCAGGGCGGACGCGAATCTGCAAGCGTTGGCGGACGACGCCCCGGCGCGCCGGTCGCTGGCTGATATTCTCGGAGAGCTGCTGGACAACTTATCGCAATCGGCCGATCCCGATCAGGCGCTCAACTATTTCGAAAGATTCGCTCGCGCCACCATCAATAAACTTCATTTCTTCTCTTACCTCAAAGATTCTCCGCGAACCTTGGAGATTCTGACCAAGACCTTCGGCGGCAGTCCCTATATGGCCGAGATTCTGATCCGCGAACCGCATTACCTCTATTGGGTGACTGACCCGCAGATTCTCTACGGCGCCCGGAAAAAGCGTGAGATCGAGCGCGAGTTGGCGCGCGCCCTCAAGACGCTCGCCGATGAGCGGAAACGTCTTGATTACCTGCGAATCCTCAAACGAAGGGAGACGCTGCGAATCGGCGTGCGCGATCTTTTGCGGCTCTGTCCGGTCGATGGGACTCTAGCGGATCTATCGACCCTGGCCGAAGCGTTAATCTCGGCCGCCCATTGGATTTGCTCTTCAGCTTTGCGCGGCGAATACGGGATTCCCAGAAACGCTTTCGGCGGCTTCACCATTCTGGCGATGGGCAAGCTCGGCGGCGGCGAGCTTAACTTCAGCTCGGATGTCGATCTGATCTATCTCTACGCGTCCGATCGGGAAGCGGTCGTGGAAGAGGCCACGACGATTTCGGCCTCGGAATATTTTCGCCGCCTCTGCCAGAAGATCACCGTGGCCTTGAGCGAATTCACCGGCGAAGGCTACGTCTACCGCGTTGATCTGCGGCTTCGGCCGGAAGGCAAGGCTGGAGCCATCGCCTATTCGCTCGACGGCTTCGAGCGTTATTACCAATCGCGCGGCGAGACGTGGGAGCGATTGGCGCTGCTGAAAGCCTGGCCCGTCGCGGGCGACCGCGCGCTGGGCCAAAGATTTCTCGAAATGGCGCGCTCCTTCATCTACGACCGGCCCTTCGGCCTCAAAGCTCTGGAAGAGGTGCGAGGCATCAAGCGCAAAATCGATCGGCAGATATCCATAAAACAGCAGGGCCGTGGGCAGCGCAGCCGCAACGTCAAGCTCGGCGCGGGCGGCATCCGCGAAATCGAATTGATCGCCCAGGCGCTCCAAGTCTGCCACGGCGCCCGGACGCCGCAAATACGGGAGCGCAACACGATGAAGGCGCTCGGCTCGCTTCGCGATCAAGCGCTCATCTCGGCGGAAGAATGCGAAACGCTCACGCAAGCTTACGTCTTCCTGCGCGACGTCGAGAACAAACTCCAAATGGTCAACGACGCGCAAACACACTCGCTCCCGATCGAGGGGCAGGAATTGGCCGCATGCGCCCGCCGATTGGGCTATTACGATAACGAACTCGGCGCCGCCGCTGAACAGTTTCTGCGCGATTACCAGCGTCGCACCGGCCAGGTGAACCGCATCTTCGAGGAGATATTCGGCGCCACTGAGCCGAGCCGTTTCTCCCAATCAACTCGCTAAACGCCGAGGGAATACGTAGTCGGGGGCGCCGTTGCCTGCTCATCAGGTCAGATGTATACTGCGCGCCGTTCCGCGCGGGCTCCGCTTCAAAGCTCCAGACAGGTAACAGTTATGTGGACTTTGGCCTTATTCCTCATCGCCTTTTTGCTCACACTCTTCTTATCTCTTTATGCACGCTATTCCAATGGGGCAGGTATTTCTGAGTTGACGCAGTCAAGATTTTATGAACTCATTCCTGTGCGCGCGCTTGTTTGGTTGCTAATTGGAGTAGCGGTTGAATGTAGTTTATTATTCCTCTACCTGCTCGGTCTCCAAGCGCTGACGTTATATGACAAGGCATTATTGTTTACGTCATCCTCGGTTTCATTACTTCCATATCTCTTATTGGCATGCGTATCAACCGTCTTTGGCTGGCTTTTGTGGGGCCGCGTGATCGCTTTGGCTTATCGGGTTGCTCCGAAAGTGGACCTTCGCCAAGCCAAACTCTCGCCTCAGATCAGGCCACAACACTTAGTCTCGCTCGGCGCCGAGAGATTCCCCAATCATATTGATCCTGAAGGCGAAGCAAATATTGTTATACGCCGGGTTATCATTGGCGCATCAATCCTGGTTATTGGATTATTGTCTTGCGCCGTTTACGCCGGCTGGATAGCAATAGATGAAGAAACAATGTCTTGGGGGGCTCCTCAAAATGCGGTTGAGGTTCTTTCTAGATTGCAGGAGATCGCCATATTCTTTCTGTGGACATCCTCTGTGTCGCTGGCGCTGTTACTGTTCAACAACCGCGATTACACCTTTCTACCCTTTCGACAATCACTGATCTGTCAGGGGATTCTCGTCGGTCTCATTGTTGTTAGTTTGTTCATTATATATTCTAATAACGTTGGCTTGGCGATCGGTATCGGGGCATGTCTTTCCTTCTGCGCAGCGCGCGCGGCGCGCGATTTATGGCTTTCGCGTCAGTACAAACTGATGAAGCAGGTCACTGATCCAATCGCTGCGGATCTAAAGAGATTAACGCCTTACCTTGCTCAGGTTTCTGAGAGCCCGGACTTCAGGCTCCCCGAATTGGACACAGCCATGCTAAGCGAGCGGGTCACGCGAGGATGTGTAAATGTAGAAGAACGAGGATTATTCGTAGTGCGTTCTTTCGCCCGCTTCATGCGTATCGTTGAGATCGAAAAGCAGAACTTTGCCGTCGCCATGCTGCGGTATCTCACAGTAGACCGCGGAATATCTCTTTCAAGCGGTGATGGAACTTATGAGAGTCTTCGGCATCCCCAAGTGCCCATTTGGAATCTCCAGCTTTTTCCGCTATGTCCCCCGGCTGCTGATGGTGACGACGGATTCCGAGATATGGATGACTCCCTCTCTCTTGATCATGAATGGGATGTAATCCGGACTTGTAGTACGTGTGGCGGCTCAGGTACGGTGTGGGAAACAGAGACTTACTACGAGACCGAATACTACACGGAATCCTATACTGATCATAATGGGCAATCATCATCACGTCAGGCTTCGCGACAGGTTGCGAGAACTCGTCAAGTGTTAAGGACATGTTCTGGTTGTAGTGGCAGAGGCCGGACACGGCACCGACAAATTCTAAATACCTTGTGGCGCCATCTAATACCCCGTATCACCGCCCCCGAAATCCCCACGCCGGAGCTGGTAGAAAACGCTGAGGAAGAGCGGTATTTCTATTTTCCGTTGACGGCGGAATTTGAGTCGACGTCTTTTAGCCTGGAGACCTACAGTGTTGATGATCCACTTGTGAACCAAATGATTGAAACCGGTCGACAGCTTGTGGCGCTCCACCCTGAACACACACAATCTGTGTTGTCTCTCAAAGGAGGCCGCCTTTATAAGGCCGATTTCCAAGTCTGCGGTTTTCGCGCGATTCATATCGTCTTCAATGAGCTAGGCGGGCGCGATGGCTGGTTTTTTGGCAAGCGCCCCGAATTCTACTTTCCGCGTTTGCCACTTTGTTACGCAACGATAGGCGTCATACTTTTTCTGCCACCTTTAGCGCTGGCGCTGGCCATTCTGCTTCAGAAAATGATTTTTGAAGCCTTTTCGAAGTAGCCGTTTGTAGGCGAATGCAAAGATGGATAATTTAGCGCTTTTGGACGTCGCCAGACTTCTTCCTGCGCGACGTCGAGAACAAACTACAAATGGTCAACGACGCGCAAACACACTCGCTCCCGATCGAGGGGCAGGAATTGGCCGCATGCGCCCGCCGATTGGGCTATTACGATAACGAACTCGGCGCCGCCGCTGAACAGTTTCTGCGCGATTACCAGCGTCGCGCCGGCCAGGTGAATCGCCTCTTCGAGGAGATATTCGGCGCCACAGAACTGAGCCGTTTCCCTCAATCAACTCCCTAAATCGGACCACGCAAACTTGTCGCAGCGCGGCTTGACAGTTCTAAAGTCGCGGCAGTAATATGTCGCCATGCGACACGTCATTATACAACCTGACGCCATAGAGACTAAACCGCTGACTGAGCCGGTTCTTTTAATCCTGATGAGCCTGGTGGAGGAGCCTCGCCACGGATACGCCCTGATAAAGGATATTGAAACTCTGAGTAATGGGCGGGTTCGATTGAGCACCGGCACATTGTACGGGGCTCTCCGCCGGCTGCTTAAGGATCGGTGGATCGCGCGTTTCAAACAAGAAGACAAATCTCGAGAGAAACAAGCGTACAAACTAACTCCGATGGGGCGCAGACAATTGGAACTGGAGTTGGATCGAATGAAGCAATTGACGCGGACGGCGACCGCCCGCCTTAGAATAAGACCGGTATGAAATGGACCTGAGGCGAGCTTATGACATTTTGCTCCGGCTATACCCGGCGGATTACAGAGCATTGTTGGCCGCTGAAATGTTGACCGCCTTCGAAGAGACGGCTGAGGAACGCCGTGCGCGTGGACGGGCCGTTTTCGCTCGCTTTGTCCTCACGGAACTTGCCGGTCTGGTGATCGGGGCTGGGGCGGAGTGGAGCGCCAAATTCACAGAAGACGCCCGCCAATCGAACATCTCCGCATCGGCCAAAGCCCACTGGCTTTTGCTGAGAATGCGGCCTCTTGGCGTCAGCAGAGATTCGTTCTACAAAATCATCGATCTAGTCGACGAGTCCGGAATGCGCGAGAACTTTCATCAGAACGCGCTGCCTGACGAGGTGATTGAGGCTCAAGAGCGCATTTTATTCATACTGAGCCGCCTGGTAGACGCCATCTTTAACCATGAATTCGAAAAAGCGCGATTCTATTCAGACCAGGAAAGCAGGGAGCGGGAGAACCTGCGCCTGCTGCAGGAAAAATACGAGATAGATGAAAGGGGCAAGCATGTTTGTCGGACACTTAGCGTTGGGTCTGGTTGCAAAGCGGACTGAGCCGAAAATTTCTCTCGGCGCCTGGATGCTGGCTGTCCTGCTCGCCGATCTGCTCTGCTTTGCTTTCCTGATTGCGGGAATCGAACACTTCGATGTCGAGCCTGAGGTGGCGAGGAATCGCTTTGTCGCCCTCAATTTTGTCCGCAACATCTTTTTCGCCTACAGCCACAGCCTGTTGACGAACGCAATTTGGGCGGCTCTGTTCGCGGCGGCCTATTTCCTGTGGCGTCGTTACGCGCGAGGGGCCTGGCTGCTGTTCGCAGGCGTTCTTAGCCACTGGCCGCTCGATTTCGTGTCCCACAATCCTGATATGCCGCTCGCTCCAGGGACGTCTGCGGTTTACGGATTGGGATTATGGAATTCCATCCCCGCAACCTTGATCATCGAAGGCGGTTTCTGGGTACTCGCCATCACCCTTTACGTTCGCGCTACGCGTCCCAAAAAGCGCGCAGGCATATACGCTTTCTGGCCTGTAATCGCTTTATTCACACTGTTGTGGTACGGAAACATCAAAAGGGGGATAGATCCCAACCCTGTCAGAGCTGGACTCAACGGTTTGATTTTCTGTTCATTGTTGGTGGCCTGGGCTTACTGGATGAACCGACTTCGCCCCGCTCAAGAGGAGATAATTCATGGCCTCGAAAGCATCTCGCGGGGCGGTAAGAAAAGTTGAAAGCTTCGGCCCTAGCAATGAAGTGACGGCAATATAGAGACAAAAACAATACGCGGACGAGAGCCATCGACTCTCGCCCGCGTATTGTTTTTAGAGGCGGTCCGAATCGGATTTAGATGTTGAAGTAGAGCGCGAACTCCCACGGATGCGGGCGCAGCCGGATCGGGTCCACTTCGTTCTTCCGCTTGTATTCGATCCAGTTCTCGACCAGGTCGGGCGTGAAGACGTCGCCTTTGAGCAGGAAGGAGTGGTCTGCCTCCAGCGCGTCGAGCACCACATCGAGCGAGCCCGGGAGCTGTTTGATCTCAGCGGCCTCTTCGGGCGGCAGTTCGTAGAGGTCTTTGTCGAAAGGCGCGCCGGGATCGATCTTGTTGGCGACGCCGTCGAGTCCCGCCATCACGCACGCGGCGAACGACAGATACGGGTTGCAGGTCGGGTCGGGAGTGCGGAACTCGATGCGCTTGGCCTTCTCGGATTTCGAGTACATCGGGATGCGCACCGCCGCCGAACGATTGCGCTGGCTGTAGGCCAGGTTGATTGGCGCTTCGTAGCCCGGCACCAGGCGGCGATATGAATTGGTCGTCGGCGCGATCAGCGCGCAGAGCGCCGGGGCGTGCTTCAAAATGCCGCCGATGTAATAGAGACAGGTCTGTGAGAGGTCGGCGTAACCGCCCTTCTCGTAGAAGAGGTTCTTCCCTTCTTTCCAGAGCGACTGGTGCGTGTGCATGCCCGAGCCGTTGTCCTGGAAAATCGGTTTGGGCATAAAGGTGACGGTCTTGCCGTATTTGCGCGCGACATTTTTGGTGACGTATTTGTACCAAAACACCTTGTCGGCCATTTTGGTGAGCGTGTCGAAGCGCATGTCGATTTCGGTCTGGCCTCCAGTGGCCACCTCATGGTGATGGACCTCGATCTTGACCCCTACGCTTTCGAGGGCCAATACCATCGCGGAGCGGATGTCCTGAGTGTGGTCGTCGGGCGGAACCGGGAAATAGCCCTGCTTGTAGCGCGGGCGATGGCCCAGGTTCGGGCGATCCGGCGTCCCTTCACGGCCCGAATTCCAGAAGGCCGCCTCCGAATCGAGGTAGTAGAAACCGAAGTTGTAGCCCTGATCGAAGCTGACATTGTCGAGGATGAAGAATTCCAGCTCAGGGCCGATGTATACGGTGTCGGCCAGGCCGATCTTCTTGACATACTCTTCGGCCTTTTTGGCCACGAAGCGCGGGTCGCGGGAGTAATTGCCGCCGGTCACCGGGTCTTTCACGTCGCAAATCAAAACCAGCGTCTGATGCTCGGTGAATGGGTCCAACTGCGCCGTCGCCGGATCGGGGAAGAGCAGCATGTCAGACTCATTGATCGTCTGAAACCCACGGATCGAGGAACCGTCGAAGCCGATGCCTTCGGCGAAAAGGTCTTCAGTCAGTTCGGCGGCCGTGATCGAGAAATGTTGCCAGGTTCCCGGCATGTCCGCGAACCGCAGGTCCACGATTTCAACACCCTTCTCTTTGGCGAGCTTGATTACGTCTTTTGGGGTCATTCATTGCCTCCTTATCAGGCGACAGGCTTCGGCCCGGGCCTGAAGTGAAATTAGTAGAATTAAGAAAGATACTCCTATTCGCAGCTAAGCGCTGATGGAAAAACTTCCGCCCGAACGGCTCACTCGGACATGCTCGAACGTGACGATGGGTCGTTCAAATATCTCGGCCTCATCATCAATTCGATATCGAGCGATCGGAGATCGGCGATGAAGCGACGAACCGATTCTAAGGCAAAAGCATGGAAATCGGACTCCGTCGCGAAGCGATCTCGCTCGCGCATCAGGCAGGCCATCAACTGGCCGTAATCGCTCTCAGCCGGTTTTTCGTCCCTACTCATATTGTGACGGCGTTTTAAATCGGCGACGGTCTTTCACTCAGGATCGGCCCGAACTTCAAGCCGTTTTTGTAGCAAGTCCCTTGCCAATCACAGGCTATCCGGCGCGGCGCCGATCACGTTTCAGTAACGACAGCAAAAACAAGAGATAAGCGTTATTCGCCTCGCCTCGCTACGCCACCGGCGCCTACAAAAATGTATCACGCGACGAATTCCCCAACATGATTGTCATTTTCCCTCTATCATTAATGGGAATCAGTTCCGAAAGCGACGGCAGTCGATGTCGTATTTTTTCACTTTGTAGCCGAGAATTCTTTCTGTCGTATCGAGTAGCCTTGCCGCGCGCGCCCGATTGCCGCGCGTAGTCTTCAGCGCATCCTGAATCAAATCCTTTTCGAAGGAGCCGACGGCCTGATCCAGATTCATCTTGGTCACGGTGCCGGAACCTTCGGCGGTTTGGAGCGTCGGCGGCAGATGGTAACCGTGAATGACATTGCCCTCGCATACCAGCGTCGCGCGCTCGACCACGTTCTCGAGTTCACGCACGTTGCCCGGCCAGTGATAAGTCATGAGCATGTCTATGGCGGGCGTGGAGATTCGCTTGATGCGTTTGCCGTTCTGGCCGCCGTATTTTTCGAGGAAATGGTCGGCCAGGAGCAGGATGTCGGTCCGGCGCTCGCGCAGCGGCGGCAGATAGATCGAAAAGACATTCAGCCGGTAATACAAGTCGGAGCGGAAGCGCCCGTCGGAGACCGCCTGCTCCAGGTCGACGTTGGTCGCCGTGATCAGGCGCACGTTAACCTTGATCGTCTCAGTCCCGCCGACGCGCTCGAATTCGCGCTCCTGCAGGGCGCGCAGCAGCTTGACCTGCATGGCGGGCGAGAGATCGCCGATCTCGTCCAGGAAGAGCGTGCCGCCCTCGGCCAGTTCGAAGCGGCCTCGCTTGCGCGCCACGGCCCCGGTGAATGCGCCCTTCTCGTGGCCGAACAACTCCGATTCGATTAATGATTCCGGCAGCGCCGCGCAGTTGACTTTGACGAAAGGCTTCGACGAGCGCGGGCTGTTGTAGTGGATGGCGTGGGCGACAAGCTCTTTGCCCGTGCCCGACTCGCCGCGGATCAGCACGGTGGCGCCCGACGGGGCGACCTGCGCGATCTGTTCGTAAACGTCGCGCATCTCCTTGCTCGTGCCGACGATGTTTCTGAAATCGTACTTCTGCTGCAACTCGCGCTTGAGCAAGGCGTTTTCGTCCTGCAACTGCGCGCGCTCCTGTTCGACCAACTGCGCGAGCCTCAGACTCTGCGCGATCATCGAAGTGACGATGGTCAGCAGCTGCACCGAATCTTCGTAATTCCGGTTCTGTTTGTACGGGTAGGTGATCGAAAGCGCCCCGACGGTCTTGCGCCGTTCTTTGATCGGCACGCAGATGAACGACTCTTCCGTATCGGGCGAGCGCTTGCGCGTGCGGTACAAAAACAGCGGCTCCTTGCTCACCTGCGGCACTATGATAGGTCTCCCGCTCGCCACCACTTTGCCCGTGACGCCTTCATCGACCTTGTAGCGGCCGCGCTGGCGTTCGCCCTCGCTCAACCCGTAGGCGTATTGAATCTTGAGGTCGGCGGGGCCTTCGAGCAATGCGATCGCTCCGCGCTTCATCCCCAACTCGCGGTCCAGTATCTCCAGAACCTTTTCGACGGCGGCCCTGGTATCCAGCGTCGAACCCAAAGC
>DASTMP010000253.1:0-15559 GCA_035714085.1 Blastocatellia bacterium | reverse complement strand
GGCGGCGCCGCCGCCAGCTGGAGAAACGGCTGTCCGGTGGCGCGACTATAGTAAATTCCGTATCCACCGCGAAGGACCATCCGCTCGGTCAAGGGCAAGGCGGAGTCGGGCAACCGCCATGCGAAGCCGACGCGCGGGCCGATGTTGTTCTGATGTTCCCCTAGAATGCCGTATGTGTTATTCAACTGCTTGACGCTCGCGGGAACTGCGCCGGGAAAATTCTCAGAAACGATGTAGCCAGCGATTGTGCCAGCGGCCGGAGGATTTGGGTTGGCCAACGCGATGTCGAATCCACTGTTGTGGCCCAATGTGTCTCCCAGGTTTGCCTGCCGCTCATAACGAACGCCGAGATTTAAAGTGAATGATTTAGTCAGCTTGATGTCGTCCTGCAAATAGACGTTTCCATCCGTGAGCCGCCACGCGCGGTCGAGATTGCCGGGAATGTCGATTGACAGGAAAACATTGCTAATCGGCGTGCCATTGCCGCCAGCGGCGATAGGTCCGCCTGGCAGCCCCAGCAAAAAGTCCGGCCAACTCAGGAACAGAAGCCCGCCAAAAAAGTGAAAGTTCGAGAGATCAACCTGGCTGCGCGTGACGCCTCCACCGGCGCGCAATGTCTGCCGCCCGCGGATGTAGGTCACCGAGTCCTGGAAGGTGAAATGGTTTTGGACGAGGTCCAGCCCTTGTCCATTGCCTCCCAGCGCCAGCGAGCCATTCACGCCGACCGCAGGAAAGTCGTTCGCGACCGGCAGCGCTTTGACTCCGACGTCCGACCATTTGAAAACCTCTTGTTGAATGGTCGGCGACGCAATGCGGTGAAATCCGAACTCAGCCTGGTTAAGTAGCGTGGAACTGAAGGTATAAGTGTGAGCGAGCGTAAAGTTCCGCAACCGATTATCAGCCAATTGGGGGAATCCAGGCGCAGTGGCGCCGACTTGCGACATCGGTAGGGAGACATTCTGACTGCTGTTGGCCGCGAAAAATCGTCCCGCGAATTTGCTCTTGTCCGTATGTAAAAAGTCCAGATTGACGAGGAACTGATCTTCATCGAAGGTTGCTGGAACACTGAAAGCGGAGAACCCCTGGGACCCAATGACCGTCTGCGGCGTTGGGATCGCGAACTGTCCGTTCGGAAGTTTTAGGTTCAGCAAGGCTAACGCCTGCGGACTGATATTGGAGCCATCCGCCGCCACCGCCACGCCGCCAAACGCGCCGGATTGCCCGCCAAACAGACTGCCTAAGGCGGCCCGAGAACGATCATTGGTAAAGGCAGGAGACGAGAAACTGCTCGTTCCGCCGCCGCCCACGCCATTGATTTGGCGCATGCCCTGGTAGGAAATGAAAAAGAGTAGCGCGTCCTTCTTAACGGGGCCGCCTAGCGTGAAGCCGAATTGATTCTGCTTGAGCGCGCCTCTCGGCTGATTGGCCTTATTGCGTTCCCATGAATTGGCGTTAAGCGCGTCGTTACGGAGGAATTCAAAGACATTGCCGTGATAGCTGTTGCCGCCGCTCCTGGTCACGACATTGACATTGGCGCCGGCGTTCCGCCCGAAACTGGCGTCGTAGAGGCCGGTCTGCACTTTGAATTCCTGAATCGCGTCAGGGTTTGGGATCGCCACTCCGCCGCTGAAACCGCCGCTCGCCTGCAGGTCATTGATCTGGACGCCGTTCATCTGGAAGTTGTTGTCCGCGCCACTCGCGCCGTACGCGCGGAAATTCCCCTGAGACTCGCCGCCCTGACCGCGGCCCAGCGCGGCGGCATTGGTCACAGGCGCGGATATGCCGGGAGAGAGTGTGACGATCTGCGTGTAGTTGCGCGTGACCAGCGGCAGGTTGCTGACTGACTGCTGATCCGTGACGCGCCCAAGCGCGATCGATTCGGTTTGCAACAATTGCGCGTCGCCGGATATCACCACCTGCTCCTGCACCCCGCCGACATCAAGCCGGACGTCGAGGCGCGCAGTTTCGGTGACGTTGACCTGCAGTCCGGTCTTGACCGCCGACTTGAAGCCCGTCTTTGAGAATTCAACGCGGTAGGCGCCTGGCGGCAACAGCGGGACTGAGTAACTCCCGTTCGACTGCGAGGCCACGGCGCGCGTTTCCTTGGTCGCTTCGTTGATCACCTTAACCTGCGCATCGGCCACGACCGCGCCGGCGGAATCGATGACGATTCCGGTCAGCGCGCCTGTGCTCGCGGTCTGCGACAGCGCCAGGGCGTGATAACTCAGAAGCAGGAAAACAAAACTCAGTGTCCTACTAACGCTTTTCATAGCTCTTTTTCCTTTCCGTAGAGGTTTTCCCAGTCGCCGCCTGCGCCGCTCTCCGGCGCCTCTCATTTCCATTCAGCCGGTCGTGGCGCCGTCTGATTCGCTCGAAATCATCTGCCAGGAATAGTCAGGTAGGAGGGCACGCCCGCTTAATACATTAGCAGTTGCAAGTAGTCAAGGGAGAAGACAACAAATATTGCGTCATTTAGTCGCGTCGCGCTAAATCGGGCCGCGCGGCTCTGTTAGTTGATCCGCCGCGACTTTGATATGACGCCGCCGAAGCGAATGGGGCCAGGTTGTCTGAAGTCTCTTCGCATCTTCCACACGCATTCCTGATGTCAGGACTATTCATCGCGGCCCGAATTTCCCGTCACTCAACCCATCTTCCATCAGCCGCGCCACCATGGCCGCGCGGGAACCGACGCTGAGTTTGGCGAAGATGCGCCTCAGGTGCGTGCAAACTGTCCAGGAACTGATTTCCAGCACGGCCGCAATCGTTTTGTTCGGATAGCCTTTGGCGACCATGCGCGCAATCTCCTGTTCGCGAGGGCTGAGTGTGACGGACGACGGCTCTGTCTTTGGATGGGCGCGGAGCAGCAGGCAGCGCACGCCGTCAACTTCCAAGTCGAGGATCACGTCGTCCTGCTCTTCGCCTTCGCGAATGTCGGAAGATCGAGTGTTGCTCGTCGCCTCTTTGACGAGTTTGCGCGCCAGCGCTTTCAATCCCGCAGTCGCCAGATCGTCGGTCGGTTCCGGACCTCCCTCCAACTCTCTCTCTCTCAGCGATTGGGTTGTCATGATCTTTCCTTTCCGCGTACCACGAACAGAAATCGGAAAAATTTCAATGCTTGTTTTGCGAACAACGACGGCCGGCCTCGCAACTATTTCTTTCAGGCTGTGTTGCGAGGCTGTTCCGGCAGTCATATCTGCGGCCTAGACGCGAGCCTTCGGCTGGTATGGCGAAAGTGTTGATTGTTAGTCCTGAACGCGCTCTGTTATTGGCCACTGAATCAATGCCGAGATTGTTTTCAAAGGCTGCTGAAATCATCAAACTGGATGACTGACTATGATCGCTAAACGGCGGCCGATTATAACAGCTTTCCCTGATTTCCGCTTGTCGCATAATTAAGCGACGCGCATTCCGACTAACCTTGCCGAGCTAACTTCATCGAACTAACCTCGTCGGGCTAACCCAACCAGGCTAACTTCATTGAACTTCCCACTAAAAAGCGACTATCGCGCGTTGTTCCAGCGGCGTATCTTCCATCCGGCGTCATCACTTGGAGTCACGCGATCAAAAGCGAGGCAAATCGAATCAAGCGCAAAACAAGCAAGGAGGTCTTGTTATGGCAACCAGGAATTATGAAGAAGAGTTCGAGCTGGAAGGCGAATTTGAATTCGAAGGCGAAGGCGAATTCGAGAGCGAGCTGGAAGGCGAATATGAGGGCGAGGAGTTTTTGGGCACAATCGCTCGCGGCATCGGGGGGCTGTTCGGCGGCCAAAGTGAGTTCGAAGGCGAAGGCGAAGGCGAGTTTGAAAGCGAATTCGAGCTTGAAGGCGAGTTCGAAGGCGAAGAATTTTTCCGTCGAATCGCTCGAGGCATCGGGGGATTTGTTCGACGGGCTGCGCCGGCTCTTCGTAGTGTCGCTCGCGTCGCCGCCCCATGGGTCGGGCGCGCGGTGGGCGCGCTCGGCGGGCCGGTCGGCAGCATGATCGGCGGTCAGCTCGGCAATCTCGCGGCGCGCGCGCTGCGCGAAGGCGAGTTTGAATTCGAATTCGAGGGCGAGTTTGAGTACGAAGGCGAATTCGAAGGCGAATTCGAGATGGAGGCCGAAGGCCCGGTCACGCAGCAGGAAGCGATGGCCGAATACATGGCCGCACTTGCCTCCCGCGCTCAGTCCGAAGCCGAAGCCGAGGCCATGATCGGGGCTGCGACAGCCAATATCATTTCACGCGGCGACCGCCGCGCTTTGCGCGCCATCGTGCCGCACCTGACTCGCGGAGCGGCGATTCTGACGCGCATCCTGCGCCGCCGCCGCATCACTCGTCCCGCAGTCCGCGCCGTTCCGACTGTCGTCCGGCGCGCAGCGACGACGCTTACCCGTCGCGCCGCGGCCGGCCAACCTGTCACCCCTCGCGCCGCGGCTCGCGCCATGGCGACACAAACCCGCCGCGTGTTGAGCAGTCCGCGCACCTGCGCTCAAGCGATCACACGCAACGTGCGGGCTACGGCAGCCGCCGCACGTACGCAAAGAAGAACTGCGGCTCGCCGGACCCCGCCGGTTCGCGGATAAGCGCAGCAAGGCTCGGACCACGGAGAACTTTAACCTAGCCAAATCTGTCGCGGCCCGACGGGCGGCGGCGTAGGAGGACTGGCAATGTACGAATATGAATTGGAAGCCGAACTGGAAGGCGAATGGGAAGGCGAATGGGAAGGCGAATGGGAAGGCGAGTTTGAAAGCGAACTCGAAGCTGAATACGAAGGTGAAGAGTTCTTCCGCAGCCTGGTCGGGCTGGCGCGACGGGGGCTGCAGTCACCTATGCTGCGGCGGGCCGGGGCAGTGGCGGCGCGCGCGGCGCGTACGCTGAGGCCGGTGGGGGCCCGGCTGCGTCCGGCGCTACGGCGAGCCGGATTGAATCTGGCGCGGACCGGACTGGGCCAGTTGGGAGGCATCGGCGGCGCAATTGGCGGCGCGCCAGGCACGCCCGGTTCCCAACTTGGGTCGAGGGTCGGCGGCGCGCTCGGTGATTTTATCGGCAGCTTCCTGCCCGATTCGGAGTTCGAGGGTGAATGGGAGTTTGAGGGAGAGATGAACCCGCTGCGCCGAGTCTATCCCGACGCGTTGATGGAACACCTCGGTCACGCCGCGACCGTAACCGAAAGCGAAGAGGAGGCGGAAGCCTTCATCGGCGCCCTGGTTCCGTTGGCGGCGCGCTTGATTCCGCGAATCGCTCCGGCAGTGATGCGCGCCGCGCCGCAGCTCATTCGCGGCGTAGCAAACGTGACGCGGGTGTTGCGAAGTAATCCGTCGACCCGCCAGCTTGTTAGGACCGTACCGAACATCGTCCGCCGCACGGCGGCCAGCCTGGCTCAGCAATCTTCGCAAGGCAGGCCTGTGAGTCCGGCCAGGGCCGTGCGGACGTTGGCGCGCCAAACGGCCCGCGTGATCAGCAACCCGCAGCGATGCGCTCAAGCCGTTCAGCGTTCCCGCGCGCTGGATCGCCAGCATCATCGAAGAGTCGGCCCGGCTGCGTCCGCCGTGACGCCGAGCGTCGCCGCCGCAATGGCCGGACGGCGCTGAAATTGCGCGCGCGTCCGAGTTTGAGCAGTGACGGAGTGAACCATGTACCCTTTCCGCGAAAATCAATCAGCATCGACGGTCACGCCTGGGACACGCGCTCGCCGTCGTCGCCAGGCGTCGCCGGTTGACGTGACAGTAGATAAGCCTCCACAGGCGGATTTACCGCCGAGGGAACCGCGGTTCGCCGCCGCCATGCTGCCGCTGCTGCGGGCGCAGGCGATCAACGTCAACCGCCACGCGGCGGCGTTGCGGCCTTTCAAACAAGGTGAGTTCGGCGAGGGCGACGCCGCGCCGACCGAGGGGCACGTCCGCGCTGTCAACGAATTGATCAAGATGCTGCGCAGCGATTTGCTGCGAATGACGAAGAGGGTTACAGACACCGTCGAGCAATCGATCACTGATCCGTCGACAGTCAATTTGCAACGCGTTGTGACGAACAAAGAGCGCGCGCACAACTGGGTTCGCCGGATTGAGCGTGTCTGGGATTTTTACTTCGAACTGTTCGGCCAGCGACAATCGCAGTTTGCCGACTGGCTGGTCAGTTGCGACCGTATCGCCCTGGACTGTTACCAGCACACGTTCCTTGGCCTGGGGGTGGCGAAATCCATTCCCGCGCCGCCGCCGTTCTCGTACATGCGCACGGGCTTTTCGCCTGCGACCTTCCGGCGCGGCATTCCGTTGCGGCGACTTGGACAACAGCTCAATCCATTTCCGCTGATCCAACTGCCGTATCACAGGCTGGTCAACCCGTGGACGCTCGGCGCGATCCTGCACGAAGTCAGTCACAATTTGCAGAACGAGGTCGGCCTGGCGCGCGCTGTGCCGCGCGCCATTGCGCGCCGGCTGTTGCAGCGCGGCTTCCCGTCTTCCGTCGCTGCGATGTGGACGCGATGGAATCGGGAAACCTTCGCCGATCTGAGCGGGTTGTTGTTGGGCGGCCCGGCGGTCGTGGCTTCGCTGATTGACGTGATCGGGCGGTCGCCGGCGACCGTGACCGGGTACAGCCCGCGTGGTCCGCACCCGACCCCCTACATACGGCTCTTCATCAGCACCGAGCTCTTGCGACGGATGGGTTTCCCCGAAGAGGCGAGTAATTACGAACGCGCCTGGCAGCGCGTTTACCCGAACCCACGCGTTGGTAACATACCGCCGGCGGCGCTCAACACCTTCCGCGACGCCATCAAGGTGGTGGTGGACACAATCTGCTATCAGCCTTACCAGGAATTGGGCGACAAGCGGTTGAGCGAAGTCATACACTTCGCGCAAAAAGAGCAACAGATGGTCGAAGAAGCCGCGCGTCGTCTGGCCGCCGGAAACGATCCGGGCGTAGTGCCGGAAAGATTTTTGATCGGCGCATCGCGCTTTGCGCTCGACAACCGGCTCGCGAGACCCGGCGTGATCACCGAAAACTTTTATCGTGAATTGGCCAGGAGATGAAATTGTGCTTCTCGAAAGGACTTTCGGAGAACTTTGCGCGGTCTTGCGGCGGCTGCAGGACGATCTGGCGGCCCTGCGGGTCACGGTGGTCGAGGATAAGCCCTTGGCCGGCGAAGTCATGCTGGTGGACGACTTCGGCAACGCGGCGGAGGACGTTCTGGGCTGGGTTAAACAGGCGCTGGCTCAGGCGATGGAAAGCTACGCTGCCGTCTCTGCGCAATTCGATCAGGAACGCGCGCGCGCCGCGCTGGCGGATTGTCAGGAGCAGTTTCACCGAGCCGCCCAGCGATTTTCCACCGGCCTGATGGAGTACGAACGGGTGGGATCGCTGATGCGCCTGGGACGACAACGGAAAGGCGAATGGCGGGCCTGGTGCGGGAGCGTCAAGGAATCGCTTGACCGCTGTCAACCGCAACTGTTGGACATCTACCAGGCGATCTTGGCCTGCTGGCAGGAACTGTCCGAGCGCGCGATGTCCGGCTCAGTCTCAATACGAGCGACCAACATCGGGCAGCAATTGCTGCATCGCGAAGACAGTATGCGGACTCAAAAGGAATCTCTTTTTTGAGGAGGAGAACTATGACTTACACTGACACGATCGTCCGGCAATTGCTGGTCACGCTGAAAAAGGACTTCAGAACGTTCGAGAACGACCTGAAGGGAGTGTGGGACCAGAAGGTGGATCAGGATTTGGGCAAGCTGGAGAAGGCCGAAAAGGATCTGGCCAGCCGGGAGGCCGAAGAGAAGTCCGCTCAGGAGGCCGCTGAAAAAGCGGCCAAAGAAGCTGAAGTGGCCAAGGCAAAAGCGGAGGCCAGGGTTCAGTCGGCCGAAGCGGCTAAAAGCCTGGCGGGGGCTAGTCCCAGGAACAGGCAGCTACAGAAAAGGGCGGATATCGCCGAAAAAGAAGCAAAAGATGCGGGCTCAGTTTCTGATGAATACCAAAAGTCAGCGGAGGATGCCAGACAGAAAGCCGCCGAGGCCGCCAAACAAGCCGATGATGCGCGCAAGGCCCGCCAGGAAGCGCGAACGCTGGTTGGTTCAAGTCAGCCCTATAGTGTCGGCCGTGACTGGCTGGCGTTTAAGAGTGGGGCGGCGGTCCGCTCCATCAACCTGGCGATCCGTTCCCCGCAGTCGGTCGCGATTGTCAAAAGCGATTTGAACCTCCTGCACAAGGAGATGCGCGCCCGCTCGCTCTCGTTTTTCGCGCACGTCGGAACGTTCGCCCACTGCAATAAAGACGGCGTCAAAAAGGCCGAGGCTACCTTCGAATCAATCAGCCAGAAGCTCTATCTTTTCAATTCGGTTTCTGACGGGGACTTGCCACAGCAGCGCTTTTTCCAGATTTATTTTGCCGCCGAGCGGGCGGTGACACGGTTTGAGCAAGTGAACGGCGTATTGACAGAATGGAAGCAGCATTGGGACCCTTATTTTCAGGGGCTGCCAAACCTGGACAAAGCCGGAACGTTGATCGCCAGCCTGAGAACTCGGAGTGATACGGCGCGGGGTGTCGCGCTCGCCGCCGCCCTCAGTTGCGAGATCGAGTTCCACCGGGAGAGCTATTCCACACTGTGCGAAGAACTCACTGAACTGTATGAAGAATACAGCGAGGCGGTATGTCTTCTCGACCATTTGCAAACTTCGCCTGACTTGGAGCCGACCTTTTTGCCCCGCATTCATCGCCAACTCAATCGCGCCGGGTATTTCATTGAACACGCGCTGAGCGCATTGAAGGTAATCAGTCTGGCCGAAAAAGACCGGCCGACCCGGCTGGCTGAAGCCTGGAAACTGCTTGTCGCAGAGACGAAAGCGATCGCGCAGAATCACTCGGCGCTTTACGCCAAGCCCCAGCCTTGCGCTCAGCCCGATCCCTGCCAGCCGCAGATTCTACAGATTGGCGCCTCTGCCCAGGAAGGATTGAGTCATGCGCTAACTTATAAGCAAGATCCGGCTTGCCATTTCGCGCGCAAGGGGCAGTCCGAGGCCATCAGCAAAATGGAGGCGACTCTGGACGGGTTGAGGGACGGAGGATTGCGCCCGCGGGTGTTCGATAAGCTCTGGTGGGCGATGGTGCAGATCAACCTCCTTCTCTCCGGTTGTCCCGACGAAGAGGAGAAGTGCCTGGTGACCGACAAGCAATTAGACGTCTACGTCGAGAGGCTGAAAGCATATCTGATCGGCGCCGGGTGCAATACTCTGCATTTGCGGCCCACTTGTGACAGGCAAACGATGGGGAGTCTGCTGGCCATGGTTCAAACCGAACCGCATGGGAGCGAGGCGACGGCAAGCGATCATACCGCGCGCGCGGCGCGATGCGCCGAGCGACTCAACAATTCCGCTCTGCTTGCCGCGCGCCTCAGGCCTCTGGTTCCCGAAGGTATGAGACCCCAGCTGGAAGAGATCATCAAACAGGCGGAAAGCTTACGGCAGGCCGAGCAGGCAAGCGGAGGATCGCCCTCCGCCTCGCTGGTCAAGCAATTGAGCCGCCGTTCGGACGCCGCTAACGCCACGCTGAAGGCGACCTTCGCCGTGGCATTGGACATTGCCTCTGGCGCCGAAAAGGAACAGCTCAAAGCGTTGGACCAACAACTATTGTGTGAGGCGCCGGGGCGACAGAGCGCCGATTATCAAATTGGAGATTTGGCCGGCAGCTCGGCCTTTGACCCGGCCGCGAAGGCAAAAGGAGGAGCCGCATTATGATTTACGAAATGGTTGTGAGATGCGTGCAGGACCTGAAAGTCCGTTGGCAAGATTTGGCCGACGCTTTGGTTTCACTGCAGGGTGTTCTGCCGCCCGCGAGCGCCAGCCAGAAATTGAAGTTAGGAACGCTGATCGGCGCCATTGGCAAGCACATTGTCACGATAGATCCTACGCCGCAGGAAGACGCCAATGGACAGCTTGTGACCCTCGCGACTTTGCTGGCCGATGCCAGAACTGCCCTCAACGGCAGCCGGAGCCTGAGGGTGACGGCGACAGGGCTGTTTATGTTTGATGAGGTGGACGCCACGTTGCGTGCGGCGCTTTTGCCTCAACCCGGTCAGCCAGTCGATCAAACCGTCATAGACGCCGTGGAGTTCGCGCAGGCTTTGCTCACCGATCTGCGGACGCACATTGACAATTGTCTGCGCGAGATTGAGGAGCTGACTACCACACAGGGCGCGAACGCCAGCCTGGGCGGCATTAACAATTCGGTCGAGAATATCTCGGCTTACCCGGTGCTGACGCAGGAAGCAGGTTACTCTGGCGTCCCCACTTCTCCGTGGAGCAATTCGCCGGGGGCCAGGCCGCTGGGGCAGGTCGTCGAAACGACGCTGCGCGATGTGCTCGGCTGGCGGCCGAAGGTGGCCGATCACAAAGGCTTCGTCGCCGCGCTGACTCAATCCTTCACTTGCAAAGATATAGAGGGGCGAACCGAATGCAGCTATACGCCCCGCACGTACGCGGTGCAGGTGCAGGCTGACATGGGCGCGGTGACGGGCGCGCAAGCCAGCATTTATGCGCGGGCCAAAGCGGCGCTCGACCAATCGACGATGATTCTGGACAGGCTCTATCCGCTCGATCCCGCCGCCGATCCGCAGGAAACCGAGGCCTCAAGGGCGATCGTTCGCTCCGAATTCACGGAGCTGGTCAACGAGTTGGGCATCGAGGGCGGCCCCCGTGTCCACCGCGTGGATTCGCTGTTTGAGCAATTGCGCGGCCCGAATAGTACTTCGTTCGACCCGGAACAGGTGCAAGGGCAGTTGCGCGCGATGCGCGAAAAGTTCGGGCTGGAGCGCAAGAGGGTGAACACGATTGAAGAAGAGCAGGATCTGACGGATTTCCTTACGATGGTGGATTACGTCAACTCTCTTTTTCAAAGTTGGACCTCGCAGCGCCAGTTCTTCGACCGCAGCAGCACAGTCGAGCCGTTCCTGGGCACGCAGTTGGTGTTGGTGTCGCGGCAATTGGCGGTGGTGGCCGAATCGGTGCATGAGGTTTACTACGCGATGGATTCGGTCTTTCTGGGCGGGGCCGAGCGGCAGACGATTGAGTTGGTCTTCACCAACCCCAAACGCCCGTCGCTCTTCGTTTCTGAATTGCTGATGTGGGTGGAGCGGTTCGCCACCGAAGAGGGGACGCTGCTGATCCGCGACGCCGGCAAAGCCGGGGTCAAAGCCTTCTTCCCGACCATTGACCGTCTGTTTGAAGCCGCGCGCGATTCCCGCATTCCGCCGCAAGACCCCAACCGTCTCCCGGCGGCGTATAGCGTCGCGCGCGTGCAGCGCTCGCTGGCCGAGTTGGAGACGCACCTGAAGAGATTGGCCGATCTAGCGCGTAAATTTCTCTAGCGCAGCGCCATGCGTCAGGGGCGCCGGAAACCGAAATTGAGCATGTAAGCGAGGAGGGCCGATATGGCGACCGAACGAGATTATCAAAGTTTGTATGATCGGATTGCCGCGTTACGCGCGCAAATGGCCAGCCAACTGGGATCCGATCTGATTCAGAATCCGCAATTGGCGGACGCGATTGTCAAACAGATTGACGACCTGTTGGCCGCCGCCGTTACGGCGGACGCGCAAACCCCGCCGCCGCCCGATAAAGGGTTGGCGCAATTGATTGGCGTTGGCCCCGAAGCCGCCAGCGACTTCGGCAAGACTCGCGTCCCTCAGGGCGTCGAGCCGTACGACGAGACCGTCACGTCCGAGCGTATACTGGCCGTCGGCGACCTGTACTACATCTATCAGCACGAAACGATCGGAGTCTTCCGCGTCGTGCAGAAGCTGCAGGAACTGTTCCGCGCAGGCACGGTGCGGCTGTCCGCCGGCGCCGGCGCATACGCGCTCTACCAATTCGACAGGCGCGAGGTGCTGCGCTACACGCAGCGGGATCGCCTGTCAGGCTACCGCCGCGTGCTTGGCTATGGCCGCGGGCCGGTTCCCGCCGGGTCGCGCGCGAACACGGACTTCCACCACCTGTTCTCGCACTTCATCAATCAGACGACGCTCTTCTGGCGCGACAAACGCATCTCGGACGTCATCCGCGAGCGAGCTTACGACCCCAGCTTCGGCTCGATCGCGATCGTGCGGCGCGCGGGACTGGATTTGCGGAACAACCTGAAGTTCACCTCCTTCGGCCACCTTAATGTGCTGCGCGTCGAAGTAATGCAACTGCTCGACGAAGCCTTCCGCATCTTGAATTCCGACGACATCAAACGCCTGTTCGGCGCGGACAACGCGTGGGACGTGGTCGAAGAAGTTCTGATCCGTTACTTCAACGAACGGCTGGTGACTTCGCCGCGCCAGCGCATGGCCGTCGCCGGGCGCGAGGCGCTGCGCTGGCTGGCCGCGCCGCACGTGCTGCAAACACAGCGCGCGCAGTTCGAGGCCCTGCTGCTCGAAATCGCCGAATATGCCGAAGAGTGGCTGACCAGCGCGCAATCGCTGGGATTGGCGGGTCGCAGCGGTAACCGGCGGGTCCTGCCGTGGGAGCGCACTGCGCCGCAGCCGACGCGTTCAGCTCGCGCAACGGCAACCAATGGAAATAGGTCTGCCGCAAATCCAACTCGCGAGTTTGAGTACGAATTGTGAAAGCCAATTGGGAGTGGGAAGATGAGAGATACGGGCTCATACAGATTCGGACAAGGTGGGGCCGAGTACTCGGACGGTTACGGTCATCGTGTGGCGCAGAATGCCGTCGTGAATCAGCTCATGAGGTGGGGGCTGGCGCTCGACCGGGGCAACGACGGGATAAGGGATAACCAGCCGCAGGTGATTGGACCGGATGGGAGGATCAATCGCGACCTGGTCCCGGACGTTTCCTATATTGCTGGCGACGGCAGGCGTGTTAATGTGGAGATTGATACGACTGCGCCAGGCAGCAGGGATCATATCCGGCGACTGCGCAGTGCGGACCGCGCCTCTTGGCACATTAGTTACATCGTCGACCCCAGCACTGGGCAGATCCGAGGGACACGCCTTTACGACCCCTCCACGCGTCGAACCCGACTATACAGATCTCAAAGAAGTCTTCCGGCGCCTCGGACAAGGTCCGGTCCCGGCATGCCGCCGCTTCCTCCTGTTATCACTTTTGACAATCGGACCGGCGCTCGTTCGAGGACGACGAGGCGAACGGCGCGCGAGTTTGAATTAGCAAACTTCCTATTCTGAACCTCGTGATCTACTCTCGCTCTAGTGGCCCGATGATTGACAAGGCGCTGAAACATGCCAAGAGCCGGCCTCTGCGCTTCTTGGATGAGTTGCGGCAGTTCATCCGCTTTCCTACCGTCAGCGCCCAACTCAATCAATCCGACGATCTCAAACGCTGCGCGTCTTGGCTGGCCGCCCATATGCGGGGCATCGGCCTTGAGCATGTCAATATCTTCCCCACGCCACGCCACCCGATTGTTTACGCCGATTGGCTGCGCGCGCCCGGCAAGCCCACGGTTTTGATTTACGGCCATTACGACGTTCAGCCCGCCGAGCCTTTCGCCGAATGGCGGACGCCGCCGTTTGAACCGACCGTCATCGGCGATGACCTGTTCGGGCGCGGCGCGTGCGACGACAAGGGGCAGATGTTCGCTCACATCAAAGCGATTGAAAGCTGCCTCAAAACTCAAGGCCGTTTGCCGGTCAACGTCAAATGCCTGTTCGAAGGCGAAGAAGAAATCGGCTCGCCAAACCTGAAGCCGTTCGTCGAACGCAACCGGCGGCGGTTGGCGGCGGATGTGGCGGTGATGTCGGACACGCGGATGCTGGCGGCGGATCAGCCGGCGCTGACATACGCTTTGCGCGGCGGCTTGAGTTTTGAGCTGGAGGTCGCGGGGCAGAAAGGCGATCTGCATTCCGGCAATTTCGGCGGCGCGGTGCACAATCCGTTACAGGCGCTCTGCGAGATCGTCGCCAAATTGCACGACGCCGACCATCGCATCGCCATTCCAGGTTTTTATGATTGCGTGCGGCAATGGGGCGGCGCCGAGCGAGAGTTTATGGCCGCGAACGGTCCCGGCGACCAACAAATTCTGCGCGACGCCAAAGCCGAGCGCGGCTGGGGTGAGCGGGGGTTTTCCCTTTACGAACGCGCGACAATTCGCCCGTCGCTCAGCGTCACCGGCGTCACCGGCGGTTATCAAGGCGAAGGCGTCAAAGCCGTCATCCCGTCGCGCGCCATCGCCAAGCTCAATTTCCGGCTCGTGCCCGATCAAGACCCGGTGGAGATTGAACGGCTCTTCCGATTACACATCGCCCGCATCACGCCGCTGACGGTTCGGACGGAGGTGCGCCGCTTTCTTGCCGCGCGGCCGGCGTTGATTGACCGGCGCCATCCGGTGATGCGCGCGGCGGCGCGGGCTTACGAGCGCGGGTTCGGCGCGTCGCCGGTCTTTTTGCGTTCTGGGGGAACGATTCCTATCGTGAATCACTTTCAGGAGTTGCTTGGCGCGCCGACAGCGTTGATGGGCTTTGCCTTGCCTGACGATCGCATTCACGCGCCGAACGAAAAGTTTCACCTGCCGAATTTCTTTCGCGGCATCGAGACCTGCATTCGCTTTCTGACCGAAGTCGGAGCGAGAGCCGAGGAGATACGCCGATGATTATCGACGCTCATTGCCACGCCGGGCGCGGCGACCGATTGAACGCGCCGTGGAGCACCAACGCGCCGCTCGACGCGTATTTGCGCCGGGCGCGCGCAGCCGGAATCGACAAGACGATTGTTATCCCGGCGGGCCATAGCAATTACGCTCAGGCCAACGCCGAGCTGGCTCGCATCATCGCTCGCCATCCTGACCGGCTGATCGGCTTTGCGTCAGTCCACTCGCAACGCGACGCCGGCCGGATTTATGAAATCGTCGCCCGGGCGGTCCGCGAATACGGCTTTTGCGGCTTGAAGATTCATGCTTACGACGCGCTTCCGACTCGCGAAGTCTGTGACGCGGTTCGGCGACTGCGAATTCCAATGCTGGTGGACGTGGTTGGCCGAGCTTACATCGTTGATCTGCTGGCGTCTCAATACCCGGAGGTCAATTTCATCATCCCTCACCTCGGCAGTTTCATGGACGACTGGCGCGCGCAACAGCAAGTAGTGGATCAACTCGTCCGCTTGCCTAACGTTTATTCTGACACGGCGGGCGTGCGCCGTTTTGATTATATCGTCCAGGCGATCAAACGCGCCGGGGCGCGGAAATTGATCTTCGGCTCCGACGGCCCGTGGCTGCATCCCGAGGTCGAGTTGCACAAGATTCGCGTAATTAGTCTGCCGCCGGAAGAGGAAGCGCTCATCATGGGCGGCAACATTCGGCGGCTGTTGCTTCTGAGCTCAGGAGTCCACAGGGATAATTCACGGCCCGCTCGCGCGCTTATGGACTTTGAAAAAATAACGCAACCACATTCCCCCCGGTCGCGGTAGCGACCATGTGAGCTTAGCCCGGCTTTTCAAAGCCGGGACAATGAGCGCATCAGTCCCTAGTCGCGGCAGCGACGGTTGATGTTGCCGATCAGTGTCAACCGTCGCTGCCGCGACTGAAACCACTGTCCGACCGCCCACCCGGCTTTGAAAAGCCGGGCTAGGATCAACTGTCGCTGC
>DASTMP010000252.1:7500-36420 GCA_035714085.1 Blastocatellia bacterium | reverse complement strand
CCGCCCGCTCAATTCAACCAGAATCCGGTGATCGCGGCGACGCTGAAGGAATTGAATCTCTTCGAGGTCTACACCGTCGGCGGCGCGCAAGCCGTGGCGGCTCTCGCTTATGGAACCGAGACAATTCCGCGCGTGGACAAGATTGTCGGTCCAGGCAATCAATACGTCGCCGCCGCGAAAAAGCTAGTCTACGGCGCCGTAGACATCGATTCCATCGCCGGGCCGAGCGAGATCGTGGTCATCGCCGACGATACGGCGCGCGCTGATTTCGTCGCCGCCGACCTGTTGTCGCAAGCCGAACACTCTGAAGACGCCGCAGCGATCCTGATCACGCCGAGCGTAAGCCTTGCCGAAGCGGTGCGCGATGAGATCGTAAAACAGACTCGAACTCTCTCTCGGCGCGAGATCATCGAACGCTCTCTCTCCGATTTCGGCGCGCTGATCGTGGTCGAATCGCTCGACGCCGCATGCGCGCTCGCCGATCGAATCGCGCCGGAACACGTCGAAGTCATCACTGAAAACGACGAAGCCACGGCCGCCAAGATCAATCACGCCGGCGCGATCTTCATCGGCGCGTATTCGCCCGAACCTGTGGGTGATTATTTCGCCGGGACGAACCACGTTTTGCCGACCGGAGGCGCGGCGCGTTTCTCATCGGCGCTCGGCGTATATGACTTTTTGAAACGCACGAGCGTCATTCGCTACACACGCGAGGAATTGACGCGCACGGCGCCATCAATTGAACGACTAGCTCTGGCCGAAGGATTCGAGGCGCATGCGCGCTCAGCGACAATTAGGTACGAATGAAATGAACTCTCCACTCGACAAAATCAAACCGAACGTCCGCGCGATCGCCTCATACACGCTCGCGCCGCTCGAAGCGCCGATCAAAATCAATCAGAACGAAAACCCGTTCGGCATGCCGCGCGAGATCAAAGAAGAAGTTATGCGCCGCGTGATGAGGCGCGATTGGGGGCGCTATCCGGAATTCGTCCCGACCTCGCTGCTCAAAAAGCTGGCAAAATACGCGGGATGGCGAGAAGACGGGGTGATGGCGGGCAACGGATCGAACGAGATGATCCAATCGGTCGTCAACTCGATTGTCGAAAAAGGCGTGCGCGTCGTTCTGCCCGAACCGACGTTTTCCGTCTACCAGCAGGTCGTCAACGTGGCCGGCGGCGAAATCATATCGGTCCCGCTGAACGAGGACCTGACGTTCAACTTCCCGCGATTGGCGAGCAAGATTGTCACCTCCAAAGCCAGTCTGACCGTCATATGTTCGCCGAACAACCCGACCGGCTGTGTAATCGGCGCGCGTGACCTGGCGACGATCGCTCGCAACAGTGACGGGATCGTCGTCGTCGATCAGGCCTATCTGGAGATCGGAGGAGAAGATTTCACTCCGCTGCTCAAGGAATACAAAAACCTTGTCATTCTGCGCACGTTCTCAAAGGCGATGGCGATGGGCGGACTGCGCGTCGGTTACTGCCTGGCCGCGCCGGAACTGATCCGCGAATTCAATAAGGCGAAGATGCCATACAGTCTGAACCTCTTTTCGATGACGGCGGCCGAAGTGGCGCTCGAAAACCTTAATCTGCTGCGGCCTCTCGTCGATAAGATGCAAAGAGAGCGCGACCGCCTTTTCGCCGACTTGCGAAAGATCAAGGGGCTAGCGCCGGTTCCGTCAGCGGCCAACTTCTTCTGCGTGAAAACCGCGATGCCTCCGAAGGAGTTGTTCGAATCCTTGCACGCGCGCGGCATTCTGATTCGCGACATCAGCAAAGCGCCGATGTTGTCTGAACACGTTCGCATCAGCGTCGGCACGCCGGAAGAGAATGACAGGTTGATAGCCGCATTGAAGGAACTATTCGCGTAGCGATGAATGAACTCTCCGGCATAATGGTACGATCATTGACGGCGGCCGACCAACCATTTCTGTGGGAGATGCTTTATCAGGCGCTCTACGTCCCTGAAGGCGCCGATCCGTTTCCGCGAGATATTGTCAGGCTCCCGGAAATCAGCAGATATGCCGAGGATTGGGGGCGGCTTGATGACTTGGGCTTCGTCGCCGTTGTCGCTGAAACCTGCGTCGGCGCGACGTGGATCCGGTTGCTGAAGGGCGTGAACAAAGGCTACGGTTATGTCGACGAAACGATTCCCGAGTTGACGATAGCCATCACGCCCGCATTTCGCGGCCGGGGAATCGGAACGAAACTTCTCGCCCGTCTGATGGCGGAGGCGAAAAACAGATACCACGCCGTTTCCCTCAGCGTATCGTCGGAAAACCCCGCGCTGCGCTTGTACCAGAGATTCGGATTTGAAGTAGTATCGACCAGCGGCAATTCGCTCACAATGATAAAAAGGATGGCCGCCCTCTAATCTCTTATGGCTCGTCAGGCTGAAATCAAACGCGCGACCAAAGAAACAGAAATCCGCGTCGCGCTCGACATCGACGGCGAAGGTAAAAGCGCGATCAACACGGGCGTTCCGTTTCTCGACCACATGCTCGAACTTTTCGCGCGTCACGGGCTGTTCGACCTCGAAGTCACGTGTAAAGGCGATCTGCAAATTGATGACCACCATTCGGTCGAGGATACGGCGATCTCTCTGGGTCAGGCGTTCGCCGAGGCGCTTGGCGATAAAACGGGCGTCGCGCGATACGGCTCGGCTTACACGCCGATGGACGAGACGCTGGCCCGCGCCGTGGTCGATCTGTCTGGGCGTTCTTACCTGGTCTACAAAGTTCGGAACACTCGCGACAAAATCGGGACGTTCTCGGTCGAGATGGCAGAGCATTTCTGGCGCTCGTTCACTGAGCATTGCAAGCTCAACCTGCACGTCGAGGTCTTTTACGGGCGCAACCAGCATCACATCATCGAGGCGGTGTTCAAATCGACCGCGAGGGCGTTGTCGCAGGCGACGCGAATTGACGAGCGGATTCAGGGAGTGATGTCCACAAAAGGAAGTTTGTAATGAGCGTCGCAATCATCGACTATGGCGTTGGCAATCTGCGCAGCGTCGAAAAAGCCTTTACCTCCCAAGGCATCGACGCCAAGGCGACTCGCGACGAAAGAGTGTTGCGCGAAGCCGACAAGTTGGTCTTGCTCGGCGTCGGCGCTTTCGGATACGCCATGGAGAGTTTGCGCAAGCTGGGCTTCGACGAGCTTGTGATCGAGGCGGCCAACGCGGGCAAACCGATCATCGGGATTTGCGTCGGCTTGCAGATGATGTTCGAAGAAGGCCAAGAATTCGGCTCGCATCGCGGGCTCGGACTGCTGCCAGGTCGCGTGATCAAATTTTCCGACGACGTGCGCGCGCCGCACGTCGGCTGGAATCAGGTCGAATTCAAACAGAGCCACCCTGTCTTCCGTGATCTGGCCGACAATTCGTTCTTCTACTTCGTACACTCCTACTACGTCGAACCGGCTGATCCATCATGCGTGGTGTGTGAGACTGAGTATGGGCGGCGGTTCGCCTCGGTCTGTGGGCGCGGCAATATCATCGGCGTGCAATTCCATCCCGAAAAGAGCCAGGCCGCCGGCTTGAAACTGTTGAATAACTTCTCCCGAATGTGAGACCACCTGCGAGCCGTCCGCAAATTCGAGCATCGGAGGAGCGAGCAACGCAGACCGTTTTTTCGGTAAAAACGCTTTCAAACATCGAGCATCAGGCTCTGATCAGTCCCTTGAAGTTGGAGACGTTGACCTGATAGCCGGGGAAGATCGCGTTGAGATCGGTTGCGCCAAGATGATTCTTTGCGAGTTCTGCGAAAACGTCGCGGAAATCGGTGGTAACCGCCAGGTCGCGGCCTTCGTAAAGTTGATGGCTCTTGAGTCCGGGCCATTTGCCGTAGACCTTGCCGCCTTTGATCGGGCCGCCGAGCGCGAAGATCACGCTGGCGTGGCCGTGATCGGTGCCGCGATTGCCGTTCTCCCGCGCGGTGCGTCCGAATTCGGTCATCGTCAGGATCACCACGTCGTCGGCGCGTTCTTGCAGATCGGCGTAAAGCGCCGACAGTCCCTGCGCCAACTCTGTCAAGCGCAATGCGAGTTGACCCTGCGATGAGCCTTGATTGGCGTGCGTGTCCCATCCGCTGATGTCCGTGAAGGCGACTTCCATTCCGATGTCCGATTTGATCAACTGCGCGATCTGACGCATGCGGTCGCCGAAGGCCCCGCGGGGATAGAAGGCGTCTGGCGACGGCTTGTATTGAGACGGATTGACGCGTTTGAGCATTTTCATGGCCTCGAAGGTCTCTTTGCCTGCGCCACGCAGCGCGTCGTTGACTGTTTGCGCGTACATCGCCTCAAACCCGCCTTGCACGGCCTGTCCCGTCTCGCCAACGGCGCGAATGGTGAAGTCGTTGATGTTGTTCATCGCGATGGCCGAAGCCTTGCCCTGCATGACGCGCGGCAGGGTCGGTCCCATCGCCACGCCGCGAAACGGCGAGGCTTCTGTGGCGCCGTTCGATTGCAGGTAGCGGTTGAGCCAGCCGTCGGTCGTGCTCTTCACGCCGGGTGTGGCCGATTCCATGTAATCCTGAGCGTCGAAATGTGAACGCGTATTGTCGGGCGAACCCGCGGCGTGAATGATCGCGAGTTGGCCCGAATCGTAGATCGGTTTGAATGGCGCAAGAGACGGATGGAGAGCGAAGAAGCCGTCGAGATCAATCGCTGGCGCCTGGTTTGGCTGCGATACTCCAGAGCTGGCAGCGCTGGCGGCCCCGGCGCGCGGAATCGCGATCGCCGAACGCAGATTGTAATACTCCTGCTCGCCGTATGGGATGACCGCGCTCAAACCGTCCATCGCGCCGCGTTGAAAGATGGCGATCAAAATCTTCCTGCGACCCTTTCCATTCGTTTGAGCCAACGCGCGCGTCAGAAACGATGGAGACATCGTCGCGGCGCTGATGCTGGCCAGCGCGACGCCGCCGCTTTTCAGAAAAAATCTTCTATTCATCTGTTTACTCCTCCAGAAATAGACAGGATTTACAGGATTTCTCAGGATTCGAATCAATGGGCAAAATCCTGAAGAATCCTGTCAATCCTGTCTATTTTCGTCGCTCATTGCGACATCAATGACTGTTTCCGTCCTACTGCCTTTGAAATTCCGGCGATCCCAGAATCAATCCGATGACCTTCGCCACATCCACCTGGCCGCCGGCCGTCGCCAGGCGCTGTTCGCTCAGGCTCTTGTCAATCGTCTCGCGCGTCTGCGGCGAAACCTGGCCGCGCAATAACAGATTGACGAAATGATCGACGACCTGGGACTGCTGCGTAGTATTCACGCCGGCCAAAAGATTTTGAAGATTGACGCGCGCGCCGGGAATGCGGTTGTCGCTGAGCGCGAGCGCGAAGTTCATGCGTTCGAGCAAGGCGCCGGTGTTGACCCAGCGCTCGGCGGTATCGGGGTATCCGGTCGGCGGTTGACACATAAACAGCCCCTCGCCCATCTGCGCCATCCATCGGTGGAATTGCGGATTGCCGTTCGTGTCGGCGCCGATGGCGCGAACGGCGCTGACGGTCATCTCGAACGGGGTTTTGATCTTCGCGCGGTAGTTTTCGGCCGCGAAGAATTCCGGCGACGTGAACATCGTTCGCAACACTTCGCGGATATTGCCGTCAGTCTTCAGGAACGTTTGCGACATGCGAGTGACGAGCGCCTGTGGCGGATCGTCCGAGACGAACTTCCGCGCCAGTTTCGTCGAGACGAATTTCGCCGTCGAAGGGTGCGTTGCCAGGAGATGAATCACCGCGTAACCGTCCTTGATCCCGCCGCCACCCGAAATCTTTTTGCCGAGCACGGTCTTCTCACCGTCGTCGTGCATAAATGGATTGAAGTAGAAATCGCCGCCGGCGCGCGGATTGCGAATCGTCCATCCGGTGAAGCAGCGCGCCACTTCCTGCACGTCTTTTTGCGTGTAACCTCCGTCAACGCCGAGCGTGTGCAGCTCCATAATTTCGCGGGCGTAATTTTCATTCAATCCGCGTGAACGTTTCGCGATCTTGCCGTTCTGTTTGAGCGGCGGTCGCTGGTCATCAGGCCCCATCCTGTCATTCGGGCGTCGAGCGCGATTGCCGAACCCGCCGCCGAATCCGCCGCCGAATCCGCCCAACCGCCGCTCACGCCTCATACGGCGAAGATCATCCCGATCTGGAGCCTTCGCGTTCGGCGAGGCGCTCATCCAGTTATCCAGATAGAAGAGCATCGCCGGGTGTTCGGCTGTGGCTTTGAGCAAATCTTCGAACTTGCCGAAGACGTTCGGTCGAATCGCGTCGCGCTCATAAGACGCCGTCAGGATTCGATCGGGGCCTTTTTGAACGTAAATGTTGAAATGGTTGAACCAGAAGTCGGTCATCACTTCCTGCAACTGGCGTTCGCTGTAAACCGCGCGGAGGATTTTGGCCTGCTGCGACTCCTGCACGACCTCCTGCTGCGGCCTGTAGCCCATCTCTCTGAGAGCTTGATAGGCTTCGCGCCGCCTGGCCATGTCATTCACGCCCGATTGTGGACTGTCAGCCTGAGGACTATCTGGTGAGTGAGCAGGAGCCTGATCATCAGACTTATCGTCTGTCTTCCGCTCGGCTTCCTGGCCCAATTGTTTGAAGCTTTTCTTCGCGTCTTTCTTTGTGACCTGTCCCGCGTTTTGATTCGGGCCTGGCAATTCGATGCCCCGCTCCTTCAAGACCTGTTTAAGGACTTGAGGCGGAGGATAGTTCTTCGCCAATTCGACGCTGCTTAGATGAATACTTTCGATATTCTTCAACCTCTGCTCAGCCACCTGATCGGAAATGCGTTCGGGGCGCAATTGCTCGTCCAGGTATTTCTCCCACCCCAACTTCATCACCCGTTCGACGTCGCCCGGACGCGCGCCGAATGTGATACGGTCGAGCAGGTGCGCAACCTTCTGCTCTTCGGTCAATTTTTTTGTAGCCGCGCTTTGAGGCGTCGCTTGAGTGGCTTTTTGTTTCTGACTATTCGTATCCAGAGCCGCTCCGACTGGCGAACCGAACGCCAGTAGAAACGCCAAGAGGGCTGAAACGAACCTCATCGTCCTATCTGATCTTTTATGCATAGACTCTCTCCCATGATCAGCTAAGCGCAATCGCAAATCTAAAACCCGTTAAATCATACCTCAATCCAAAAGCGTTTGTGTAATTATGCTAAGTTAGAGGGCCAGCCCTCAGCTTTGGACTAAAAATTTAGTAGGAATATTTGGGCGGGAAAGATGAGTCTGAAAAATAAGAATGGCTACTTGATCGCGTATGGCCTCCCCCAAGAACCATGCGTAACCTAGTAGCCATCCTAACTTTGCTCTTCAACGTTTGATGTCCCCCAACACCTCCCGTCTCTGAGCGTTTACCTAAACTGCTGAAGCATTGCTTGTCGTTGGGCTACTAGTGCAACGAGCATACCATTGCCATATTCTCCACAAACATCTAGGTCTCTAATTTTCTTAAACATCTTGCTATCAGCACTTTAGTATGCCGATCAATCGCCGCCAGCGTCATCTCTACCCCCTGCTTCAGCTCACAATCTTGGAATAAAATGGTACATAAAAGATCGCGCTTTGATCGTTTTTTACTCAGTCACCTTCCATTCGGTCTGAGTCAAAGTTGAGACTGGCCGTAATCACACTGCTCAACCAAAGGACATTTATCGCATTTCGGATTTTGCGGACGGCAAATTTGCCTACCATGCCTGATAAGGTTGACGTGAAGTGAGTAATGCTTCTTCGGCAGAACCAATTTTTCCATACCTTTGTGCGATTGTTCATCACTTAACCTCTCAGGAATCAACCCGATTCGTTTTGTTATTCGCAGAATATGTACGTCCATTGGAAATATTTTTTTATTACACGCGAACAACAAGACGCAGGCCGCTGTCTTTGGGCCGACTCCCGCTAGTGATGTAAGAAATTCCCTGGCCTCCTCAAGAGGTGATGTGTGTAAAAAAGACAGATCGAGTTCTCCCCTTCTTTTCTTGATATCATTGAGTGCGCTTTTGATAGTCACCGATTTGGCTTTGGCCAATCCGCCCGATTTGATCGCGGCGGCAATAGATGAAGCGCGCGCGCGCCGCGCCGATTCCCAATCAGGGAAACGCCGTTTTAGGCTCTCGAAAGCTCTCCGACTATTAATGTCGGTTGTCGATTGCGATAAAATTGTAAGAATCAATTCGCTCAGTGGGTCATAAGGGTTGTCATTGATCGGGACACCATAAGCGGCTTCGAGATTTTGCGTGATGTATTTGACGAGGCGTCTTTTCTCGTGAAGTTCTGAGGGAGAGAGGATGCGTGATTTCATGCCTTGTCAGGAAACGCTTCGCTTCAATTCCAGATTCAGTGGACGCAGCGTGACCTCGCTCGTCCAGGCTTGCGCAGGCAATTCCAACATTGCGACGATCACCGAGGCCACTTCTTCCGCCGTCATCGAATAGCCGATCTCTCTCGACCCGCCGGGAGACGCTGCCCAGTCGCGTTTCGCGACTCTGGAAAAATCGGTCGCCACCGACCCCGGAAGCAGGACCGAAACGCGGATGTTTTGATTTCTGACTTCGAGCGCGAACGATTCAGTGAAACCGATCACGCCGAACTTCGAAGCGCAATAGGCCGACATTTCCTTGATGCCGTTGCGGCCGGCGCCAGAAGAAATATTAATGATCTGACCGCCGCCCTGCCGCTTCATCGCGGGCGTCACGGCGCGGCATGTCAGAAAAGTCCCGGTCAGGTTGGTGTCGATCACCGTCCGCCAGTCTTCGGACGAATATCCGTCAACAGCGCCGTTCAAGCTCAGACCGGCGCTGTTGACCAAGACGTCAATGCGTCCGAAGCGATCCAGCGTCGACGCTACCGCGCGATCAACCGCCGCTTCATCGCGCACGTCGCAAATAAAATAACCGGCGTCGCCAGCGCCTCGACCTCTGGCCTCATCCGCGACCTCGGAAAGACCGCTTTCCGAACGCGCCAGCAGCGCGAGTCGCAAACCTCTTTCGGCGAAGGCCAGCGCCGTCGCGCGCCCGATGCCTGACGAGGCGCCGGTGACGACCGCCACGGTGTTTGCAGATAACTCGTGAATCATCTCGAAGCCGATTCTATGCGGCGCTCATTTGCCCTTAGCGCAGATGTTTATTGAAAAATTCGACCACTCGCTTCCAGGCGTCCTCAGCGTCAGCGCGGCTGTATACCTCGGGGCGCGTGTCGTTGAAGAAGGCGTGGTCGGCGCCTTTGTAGATTCGCACTTCGCCTTCCTTGCCGTACTGCTTGAGCGCGGCGTCGAGGCGGTTCATCTTTTCAACAGTTATCCATTGGTCTTTCTCGGCGCCTATGAATAGGACCGGGCAGTTCAGCTTGCTGATTATGGTCGTGTCGACAGGCACATCGCCGTAGAACGGAGCCGAGGCTTCGACTTTCGCGTTGCAGGCCAGCAGCAGCGCGAATGTGCCGCCCATGCAGAAACCGGTCACGCCGACGCTTGACGTCTCCGGCGCCGCGCGCAATTGCTTCAGGACGGCCTGCAACCGGGCCAGGCCGTTTTCCGGCTTCAACGCGCCCATCAGCTTCGAAGCTTCCTGGGCGTCTTTCGTCGTTTTGCCCTCATAAAGGTCAGCCGCGACGGCGATGAACCCCTCTTCCGCGAAGCGCTGCGCGATATCCTCAATGTGCTGGTTGAGCCCCCACCATTCGTGAACGATGATAATGGCTGGGGCTTTTTCAACGTCGTCCGGACGCGCGACGAACGCCTCGACCTCTAGACCGTCGCCTTCGAATGTTTCTCTGCTCGTTATGATTTCGGCCTCTTTCGTCATAGATAACCTCCTCTCGATCTTCAGGTAGATTGCCAAACAGGTCAACAGACGGGTTCAAAAATTTGACTGTGATTGTGGGACCTGGGGAGCGGCAAATATAACGAGAAGCCGAAAACCGCGCAAGCCGCTGAGCTGAGGATTGAGGATTGAGGATTGAGGATTGAGGATTGAGAATTGAGAATTGAGGATCGAAGATCGCAGTGCGCGCGATAACGCAATCCTCGATCTTCGATCCTCAATCCTCGATCTTCTTATGATTTGCGTTTGATCGAAACGCCGCCGTTGGTCGTCATGGCGCGTATGGTCTGGCCGCCGCCGCCTAGGTCGAGCGACAGCTCGCGTTTGACCTCCCCCTGCAATGTTATCGGGAAATCAGTCTTCAGTCCGCCGTTGACCGTGCCTGTCTCAAGATGGCCTGAATAATGTTCCGGAATCGACAGGCTCACACCGCCGTTGGTAGTGCTTACGTCCATACCTTCACCGTCCCAGCCATTGCCGACCAGATCGATCGAAAGCCCGCCGTTCATCGTCTGTCCTTTCACATTCCCCGCAAGCTGGCGCAGCGAGACGCCGCCGTTCATCGTGTTGAATTCGATCTGACCGCGAACGTCGGAAACGCCGATGCCGCCGTTGTGCGCCTTGAGCGAAAGATTCGAATTGCGCGGGACGGAAACCTCAAAACTAACCGCCCAACCCTGCTGATCTCTAGTCTCCGGGCCTTCGGCATGAATATTCGCGCCTCCGGTCTCGATTCGGATCTGACCAGCCAGGGCCTGAGCCTCGGCGTCGGTGTCCGCCCAGGTTTGAATCTTCGCGCGTACGAAGATTTCGTTTCGATCCCACCCTTTCACCGTCACGCCGCCGTTCTTCCTGCCGTCAACGGTGATCGTCCCTCCTGTCGCGGCGACCATCTGCTCCTTCATCGCGCAATGCGAGCCGCGGTCGCCGCCACCATTGTCATTGCACGAAAGCCCTCTCTCTTCTTTACCGCGATCCTCGCGTTCGCCGCGCTGAGCGAACGTCGAACCGCAAGCCAAACACAGAATCGCTAATGACAAAATCCAGGCGCCCCCAATGGTCCCAATAGCCATGGATCTGAACGAATTATTTTTGGACATTTTCTCTCTCCTTGTGGAACGGGTTGTTGTAGAATCACGTCCGCCGCATTTGCGGTTTATGTGTCTTGACGGTAGGTAAGTGATGGAACCGTGTTAAAAGTTTCAGCCGTAAGCCGCCCTTATCGTGTAATTTCTTAGACCGGGCGCCCGATATGGGAAAAGATAAGGGCATTAAAGTTCGTCGCAATTCCAGACCTGAGACATGTATGTTAAAATATGGCGGTATTTATTGATGCGAGACTCAAGGCGTTGATTGCGGCGCCCTGTTTGCTACGCTTATATCGGCTCTCCATTTATTTGCTTCATGTAAAGGTAAAGGAGGATAGCTCATGACTAAATCGCAAAGAATATTGGCCATTGTCATTGGCGCAGCGATGCTGATTTCAGGCTTCGCGTTCGGACGAATGGCCGAAACACCCAAAACAACCGCTGAAGAGAGCAAATCCGCTTTGTCGACGGCGTCTTCGCCGTCGAGTTCGTCATCGCCGGAATCGCTGCCGCCAGCGGCATCCACAGAAACAACCGCAGCCGCGAGCGAGAACCAGTCGTTCTACTTGAGCGACTTCAAAACCGGTTACACGGATGGTTACAACGCCGGGAGAAGTGGCCAATCATCCAGCGTCAACAATACCACCCGCGCTGGCTATAACGACGGGTTCAAGAATGGATATGCCGATGGTTTTCAGGCGCGAGCCAAACAGAGCGTCGCGCAACCTACAACTCGCGCAGCCCGACAGGAAGTGGTTTACCGTCCGTCGGGCGCGCCCGTAAGACGCCGTGGCGATTCCAAGCTGAAAACCGTTTTGACGATAGCCGCTCCTGCGGCCATCGGAGCCGGTATCGGCGCGGCAGCCGGTGGCGGAAGGGGCGCGGCGGCCGGAGCCTTGATCGGCGGCGGCGGCGGCGCATTGTACCATTTGATCAAGAACCGCAATCGCAATTGATTGTTTCGAGGGCCTCCAGCCGAGGGCGAGGGCCTGAAACAAACTCTTTCTCTCAGGGCTGCCATCACGGCAGCCCTTTTTCTTGCGCCGCCAGCCATCGAAGGTTAAGATCGAACGGCTTACTTTAAATATAATTGTGATTGACTAAAACCCATTACCCAACACCTAAGCTATCTTTACATTTTTTCGCGTCCTCCACTGCGGGCGTCAATTGGGGCGGCGAACTTCGGTCGTCTCTCCGCTCAACGAATGGGGAAAAGGAGTATAGGTGGATAGTAGTCTAGGTTTTAGGTTTATAGTCAGAATGAAGTTTCCAGTCCTGAAAGTTTTTTAGCTAGGCATGAACACGAATCTACCGCAAACCCTTGGCGAGCTGAAGGCAGCGGGGTACCGCACTCGCCCGGTTAAAGACGAAATCCGGCAAAACCTGATCAAAGCGCTGCGCGGCGGTGACGACCTTTTTACGCGCAAAGATGACAAAGGAAAAATCATCAGCCGCATAGTTGGTTATGACGACACCGTCATACCGCAGATCATCAATGCGCTGCTGGCCAAACATAACATCATCCTGCTCGGACTGCGCGGCCAGGCCAAGAGCCGCATCCTGCGCGAATTGACCGCTCTGCTCGACGATCAGATCCCGATCATCGCCGGGTCCGAGATCAACGACGATCCGTTCCATCCGATCAGCGCTTACGGCAAACGACTCATCGCCGAAAAGGGAGACCATACGCCGCTTGACTGGATCGTTCCTGACGCGAGATACATTGAAAAGCTGGCGACGCCCGACGTGACTATCGCGGACATCATCGGAGATGTCGACCCGATCAAGGCCGCGCGCGGAGGACATTTGCTCTCGGACGAGCTGACGATACATTACGGCCTGCTGCCGCGCGCCAACCGGGGCATCTTCGCCATCAACGAGCTGCCCGATCTGGCCGGGAAGATCCAGGTCGGATTGTTCAACATCATGCAGGAAGGCGACGTGCAGATTAAGGGTTACCCGGTCAGGTTGCCGCTCGACGTGCTGCTGGTCTTTTCGGCCAATCCCGAAGATTATACGGCGCGAGGCAAAATCATCACGCCGCTCAAAGACCGTATCGGCTCCGAGATTCAGACTCATTACCCCACCTCGGTCAAAGAAGGCGTCGAGATCACGAAGCAGGAAGCGTGGACCAATCGCCACCGCGATTACCGCGGCTATCCTTATCATTACCAGTTGACTTTTCTGATCCCGAAGACGATCCGCGAAATCGTCGAACAGATCGCGTTCATCGCGCGCGAGGACAAACGCATTGATAAGCGCTCCGGCGTCAGCCAACGCCTGCCGATCACCGTCATGGAGAGCGTCATATCGAACGCCGAGCGGCGCGCCTTATTAAACCGTGAGAGCCTGGTCACCCCGCGCGTCAGCGATATTTACGCCGCGATCACCGCGATCACCGGCAAGATCGAGCTTGAATACGAGGGCGAACAGATCGGCGCCGAACGAGTCGCGAGAGACCTGATCCGCAAAGCGTGCGCCGAGGTCTTCGGCTCGCGCTTCACCGGGATCGACTTCCGACAGACGCTCGACCATTTCAACCACGGGAACACCCTGACGATCAGCGATATGACGGCCGACAAAGAAGCCATCAGGGAATTTCAAGGAGTGAACGGTCTGATCGAAGCCGTCCGCAGCGGCAAGGTCGAAAAGGACGCCGAGGGCGCGATCGTTTCGGCCTGCGAGCTGGCGCTGGAAGGACTCTGCGCCCTGAAGAAACTGGCGCGAGCCGAAGAACACGGCGAGGTCAGTTATGGCCGCGCTGCTCCAGAACGCCAGTCGCGCAAACAGAATTTCGATGATTGGACGGGCGGAAGATTGAACTGAGGAAAATGAAAATCAACCACGAAGAAGCGAAGAGCGCGAAGATTTCTTCTGCTCTTCCTTCGCGCTCTTCGCTTCTTCGTGGTTGATTTTCCGAGGAGCTTATGAAAAACACTCGCGCACATCGTCCCACGAACACCGCCGAAAGGCCCGCGAAGATCAATCGCCGCTCGTTCGTCAAGCTGCTCCCGGCGGCCGGACTCAGCGGCGCCGCGATAGCCAACCTCGACGCCCCGCCAGGCGCCGCAATCGCCAACGCGCAACAGGCGCAGCGGCAAACGCCGCAGAATGTCACGAAGGAGACGCTTCGCGCGGCCGAGCAACTGATCGGGATCGAGCTGACCGATGCGCAGGAGGCGATGGCTCTGCCCGGCGTCAACCGCAACCTCGCGAGTTACGAAGCTCTCCGCAAGATAGACGTGCCGCTCGACACCGAGCCCGCAATCGCTTTTCACCCTGCGCCGCCCGGTAAAAAGTTCAATACCGCAAAGACGAAGATAAAAGCGAGCAAGGTCGAGCCGCCGAAATTCAAATCGGTCGAAGAACTCGCGTTCAGCGCAGTCACTCAACTCGCCGAACTCGTCCGCACAAAGCAGGTCTCGCCCGTCGAGTTGACGAAGATGTATCTGGCGCGATTGAAGAAGTACGGCCCAGCGCTTCTCTGCGTGGTCACGCTGACCGAAGAGGCTGCGCTGAAACAGGCCGAAGAGGCCGAGCGAGAAATCCGCCGCGGCAAATATCGCGGCCCTTTGCACGGCATCCCCTGCGGCGTGAAAGACCTCTTCGCAACGAAGGGAATCAAGACCACCTGGGGCGCCGAGCCTTATCGCGATCAGATGATTGATTACGACTCGACCGTGGTCGAACGCTTGCGCGGCGCCGGCGCGGTGCTCCTCGCCAAACTCTCAATGGGCGCGCTGGCGCAGGGCGGGCGATGGTTCGCCGGAATGACGCGCAATCCGTGGCAGCCCGAAGAGACCGAGACTGGTTCGAGCGGATCGTCAGCAGGCTCGGCTTCGGCGACATCGGCCGGATTGGTCGGGTTTTCAATCGGAACCGAGACCTTAGGTTCGATCGTTTCTCCCTCGTCGCGCTGCGGCGTGACGGGGCTGCGCCCGACCTACGGGCGCGTGAGCCGCTTCGGCGCCATGGGATTGAGCTGGACGATGGACAAGATCGGCCCAATCTGTCGTGGGGTGGAAGATTGCGCGCTCGTGCTCGACGCCATCTACGGCCCCGACGGGCGCGATATCACGGTCGGCGACGCCGCGTTCAAGTGGGAACCCGACCGCCAGCTCTCACAGATGCGCATCGGTTACGTCAAAGCGGAATTTGAGCCAAACGCCGGCCAGGGCGCCAATCTGAGACCCAGCGCTGAGCGAAAGAAGATGTACCAGGACGCTTTAGACGCGTTGAGGCAAGCCGGCGCGAAACTCGACCCGATAGAGCTTCCTCAATTTTCGGCCCAGAGCCTGCGGATCATCCTGAACGCGGAGGCCGCGACCGCCTTCGACGACATCACGCGCGACGGCCGCGTCAATCAACTGTCGGGCCAAAGCGCAAGCGACTGGCCCAACAGCTTTCGCACCGCGCGCTTCATCCCGGCGGTAGAATATATTCGAGCGCAGCGGGCGCGCACTCTGCTGATGCGCGAGATGGATTCCTTGATGTCGAAGTGGGATGTCTTCGTCACGCCCGCCCCGGGCAGCGCCAGTCTGCTGATCACGAACCTGACCGGCCACCCGGCGGTCGTCACCCCCTGCGGATTCATCAACAACCTGCCGCAGTCGATCATGTTCACCGGCAATCTATATGACGAGGCCGCGCCGCTACGCGTGGCCCTGGCCTTCGAGCGCGCGACGAAATGGCATACGATGCATCCGAATCTGGAGAAACTGGCATAAGGGCATGTTTACAACAGGCAGGCGACGCTCGGCTGCCTGGCGCTACGCAACTTCATTCTCTCCACCTTCAACTCTTAAACGGTTGACCAGGAGATGCGCCTGCCGCGTCGGTTCAGGCAGGCGGTATTTGGTTGTCGACCGCAAGACCAGATCCACGGCTGAATCGAGATCGATCAGATGGCCGGGTGAAACATAGACAGGAGCGACTTTGTTCTTTGTCCGTAGGGCGACGCCAACCTGTTCAACCTTATCGACGAGAGGCGACCGGCTTCCCGCTTCAAGGCCAAGATCGCCATATCTGCCCACCAGAATGCTTTTGGCGCAACCGATCGTCGGCCAGTCGAGCAATACGCCGACATGGCAGGCGATGCCGAAGCGTCGAGGGTGGGCTATTCCCTGTCCGTCGAGCATCAAGACGTCAGGTTTCGTTTTGAGCTTCTCCCAAACTTCGAGCAATGAAGGCGCCTCGCGGAAGCTCAGAAGCCCGGGCACGTAAGGAAATTTCGCAACGCTGCGGACGCCGGCGGATTCGATGATTCGCAATTCGGGCAGGCTCAAAACGACGATGCCAGCGTAGACTGTCTCGGAAAATTTGTTGAACGAGATGTCCGCCCCGGCGATTGTATTCACGGGCCGCGCGAGAGGTCGTAGACGAACCAGATTGCGCAGCCGCTGTTGAACTTCTATGGCCTCGCCGGGAGTCAGATCCCAACTATGCATTGCATCGGAAGTCATAGGCGGCGTCGGGGGGCGTCTCCTCTCTCTAAGCCGCGATCTCGACCAGCGTCAAAGAGAAATGCAGCGTCTCGCCGGCGAGGAGGTGATTCGCGTCAAGCGTGATGGTTGTGTCGGTGAGATCAGTGATGGTCAGCGGAATATTGCCATCAGGAGTGCGCATCTCTATGTGCATGCCGACTTCCGGTTCGGCGCCGCCGAGATTGAACTGGCCGCGGTCAATGACCTGCACCAATTCCTCGACCCGATTTCCATAAGCATGCTCCGGTTCGATGACGACGTCTTTCGTCTCCCCGACCTGCATTCCCAGCAACGCCTTATCGAAGCCGGGGATCACCTCCCCCACACCGACGGTGAAGGCCAGCGGCTCCGCTCCCTCCGACGAATCGAAGACATCTCCGTTGTCGAGTTTGCCCGTGTAATGAACCTTCACCGTGTCGCCACTTTTAACTGTAGACATTTGATTCTCCTATCATTATCGAAAATCCTCACGTAGGCAGCATCGCATAGCGATCAGCAAAAATCCAGCAACCCATAAGCTTAGGCGCCACAGGCGCCGCAGCCACAGAGAAGATGAAGAAAAAAGAACGCCCATATTACACCTAATTATTTTTCCTCCGTGTCTGCGGCGTCTGCGGCGCCTAATTCGGCGCGCTCTTGAAAACTGCGCGAGATTGTCTTATCAACATCGTTGATGAAGGCATTGCGCATAGAAGACAATAAATTGAAACTGGCCGATTCGGCCATCCCGCGCCGCGAAGGCGAGGCGCTGGTTCGGATGACGATGGCGGGAATTTGCAACACTGACATCGAGATCGCGCGCGGATACGCCGACTTTCGCGGCACACTCGGGCACGAGTTTGTCGGGGTCGTCGAGGAGTCTCCCGACAGATCGCAAATCGGACGACGCGTCGTGGGAGAGATCAACGTGGGCTGCGGCCAATGCGATCTTTGCCGCGGGAACGATCCGCGCCATTGTCTGGATCGAACGGCGCTCGGCATTCGCGGGCGCGACGGCGCGTTCGCTGAATATCTGAGCCTGCCGCCACAGAATCTGTTGATCGTGCCCGACAGCGTCAGCGACCGGCAGGCCGTCTTCACCGAGCCGCTGGCGGCGGCGCTCGAGATCCTCGACCAGGTCGAGATCCGCGCTTCAGATCGCGTCGCCGTCGTCGGCGACGGCAGACTGGGGCAATTAATTTCGCGCGTGATCGCGAGGACGGGATGCGACCTGACTATGATCGGCAAACACGACGCCAAGCTGGAACTTGCGGCGCGCGCCGGAGTCAAAACAGCGAAACTCGGCGCCGCGGGGATCGTCCTTTGTAATGGCGACTTCAGTCGTCAGGCGCCGACTGAAGTCGCCATTACAAAGGCGCCGCGCTTCGATTTCGTGATCGAGGCGAGCGGTTCGTCGGGCGGGCTTGCGGTTGCGCTCGATTTGATCCGGCCGCGCGGCGCGATTATTCTGAAGTCCACTTTCCGCGGCGCGGTCCGACTTGACACTTCCAGGATAGTCGTCAATGAGATCAGCGTGATCGGTTCGCGCTGCGGGCGTTTTGAAACCGCGCTCCGGCTGCTCGAATCCGACGAAGTGGACCTCGGGCCGTTGATCTCGCGCGAATACCAATTGGCCGGCGGCGTCGAGGCGATGGCCGAAGCCGAGCGGCGGGGGACTCTCAAAGTTCTGTTGACGAATTGACTATGTATCCGGCGGGAAATCTTTTCATTCCGGCGACGCACGGGCGGTTGGAAGCGATCTATCGCCCGAAAAGCAATCAGGCCGAGCGGGTCGCGCTGGTCTTGCATCCGCACCCTCTGCACGGCGGCACGATGCACAACAAGGTCGTCTTCCGCGCGGCGAAGGCTTTGAACGAATGCGGCTTCGAGACTCTGCGGTTTAACTTTCGCGGCGTCGGGCTGAGCACTGGCGAATTCGATGAAGGCCGCGGCGAATGCGCCGACGCGCAGGTCGCGCTTGATTATCTTCTCGACAGCCAGCCGAACGCGCGCGAAGTCATCGTCGCCGGGTTTTCTTTCGGCTCGATCGTCGGATTGAGAGTGGGATGTTCGGATGAGCGCGTGAACAGACTGATAGCCATTGGCGCGCCCGCGCGGCTCGCGCAGATGGATGATCTGGATTTCCTCGCCAGTTGCGCGAAACCGAAGCTCTTCATCCACGGGACCGAAGACGACGTCGCGCCGCTCGCGCCGCTTGAAGAGTTCCTGGCAACGCTGCCCACCGATAGCGACTTCAAGATAGAACGGATCGCAGGCGCCGGACATTTCTTCGATAATCAGGCCGGCGAATTGACGCTGACCATCAAAAATTTCGTTGGCGCCGCCACGGACGTCATAGAGCGGTGATTAATTATGCGGCTAAAGCAATTCCAATTAGGGCGCATCTTCGGCATCCCGCTGATTATTGATTACAGTTGGCCTCCGATCGCCGTGTTGCACATCTGGGTGGTGTCGAGATTTTGGATGGTTGCCGAAGTACAGCCTCCGTTTCCGCTCTGGCATAACCTGATCATCGGAAGCGTCATCACCGCGCTCTTCTTCGCCTCGGTCCTGATACACGAGCTGTCGCATGCTTTCGCGGCAAGGATGGAGGGCATCCATATTCAGGACATCCAACTCCATATCTTCGGCGGATGGGCGCGGCTCATTGGAGAGCCGCCCACGCCAATGGCCGAATTGCGCATCGCCGTGGCTGGGCCCGTAAGCTCGTTCCTGCTGGCGGTCTTCTTCTGGCTATGGCTGTTCGTGGCGGAACGCTTGAGCGCCGGCTCTATGGAAGCGCAGGCCGCCGGCGCCGCCCTTCTATATCTCGCCGCGGCCAATTTGTTTCTGGCCATGTTCAACCTGCTGCCGGGCTTACCGCTCGACGGCGGAAGAGCTTTGCGCGCTATCCTCTGGCAGAGGCGCAAAGACATCCTCTCGGCCACGCGCACAACGATGAAAATCGGCGTCTGGTTGGCCTATCTGCTCATCTCATACGGACTGTTGCTGGTCGCGTCCGCGGCCATACGCGGAAGATTGTGGCAGGATTTTATGGCGGCGGTCTGGCTGCTGGTTCTGGGCGTTTTCCTGAAATCGGCGGCGGAAAATGATTACCGCTACCGCGAACGACAATCCGCCGACGAGCAGATCCGGCGCGATGACGGTAAGCGGTGGGATGTCAGCGGCACGGTCGGCGCGGTGATGCGGTCGCCCGCCGTGAGCGTTACGCCGGAGTTGTCAGTCGCGGAATTTATTGATCGAGTCCTCACCGCCCACCGCCATACACATTTTCCCGTGGCGCGCGACGGGCGATTGCACGGCATCCTCTCTCTCAATAGATTGCGCGAAGAGCCGCAGGAGAAATGGGAGCGATTGACCATCGGCGAGGTGATGGAGCCGATAGACGAATCGCTGTTCATCACCGTCCGCGCCTCCGTCGACCACGCGCGGCGTAAATTAAATATGAACAGCCTCGGATTTCTGGCCGTCATCGATCAGGACGGCCTCCTGATAGGCCATCTCAACGCGAAGGATCTGGAGAAAGCCGCGTGATCGGTTGTTGGTTCTGGCTGATATTCCAGGGTATCGTCAACCTCCGCAAATGCCTCGGGCCATGGTTGACGCGCCAAAGCCGGTTGGCTAATATGGTGTCGCCCTTGTTTAAGGGCGACGTTCTCGACCATTAGGATATGAGCCGCTTGATGTGGGGCTATAGCTCAGCTTGGAAGAGCGCTTGAATGGCATTCAAGAGGTCAGGGGTTCGAGCCCCCTTAGCTCCACTCCCATCCTCAAATCATCAATCTGCTTTTCGAATAAGTAGTCTTTCGCCCAACGAATTTTTTGCTGTTGGTTGTTTCCCGTCTCTGAATATATGAGATAGCCCTGTTAGCGTATGATATTAGTACGCGGCGGGAGGGTAAATAGCAACTGGCAAATTTCTCTGCGCTATTGCACAATTACGGCTTGGTTACGCCAATCTGATCACAGCGACAGGGCGTCAGGCTCCTCTTCTTAAATACTCGAACGAAATGGATGGGCTATGACAACTACTGGACCGAATATTGGCCAGTTGGCGCCGGAGATCGATCTCCTGGACGGCAATGGCGAAAGATGGACGTTGAGCGGCGCGCGCGGCAAGGTGATCGCGCTGTTTTTCTACCCCGGCGATGAGACGCCGGTTTGCACCAAACAGTTGTGCAGCGTGCGCGACAACTGGGCGCGCTATCAGCAGACGGGCGCCGAAGTCGTCGGCGTTAACACCGACTCGATAGAAAAGCATCGCCGCTTCGCGGCGAATCACAAGCTGCCGATGCGCCTGCTTTCGGATTCCGAAGGCAAGACCGTGCATGATTACGACATGAAGAACCTGATCGGCACACGGCGCGGCGTGATTGTGATAGACAAGGATGGCGTCATCCGCTTCCGCAAAGTCGTGATGCCGATCTTCCGGCCCGCCGACGACGAAGTCCTCGACGCGATCAATGAGGCCTCGAAATAAATCCCCGAACCGCTTTTGACTATTGATATGTTCCCCAACCCCTCCACGAACGACGCCGCCTCGTCGGCCGCGCAATCGGCGCAGCGGCTCGGGCGCCTGGTCAACGAGCTGAGCGTCGAGTTCATTTCCATTCTCGACCTCGACGAGTTGATCGAAAGCGTGGCTCGTCGCGTCGGCGAAGTGATCGACTACAAGTTTTTCAGCCTTTTTCTGGTCGACGAGGCGCGCGGCGGTCTGGTATGGAAGAAGTCGGTCGGATACAGCTCGGAAGAGGCGCCTGTTGGCAAGGTCATCCCGTTCGACCGCAGCGTCGCCTCTGCGGCATGGCGCGAAGGTCACACAATCAACGTCGGCGACGTGTCGCGTGATTCCCGCTATTTACCGGTCGCGACAGAGGAAGGGAGCCTCCCGCGATCTGAGATCGCCGTCCCGCTCCCGCTCGCGCGCGAGAACCGGATCGTCGGCGTTATGACGATGGAGAGCCTGGAGCCGAACTATTTCACGCGCGACCACGAGCTGGCGCTCAGCGAGCTCGGCAATCATCTGGCGGTCGCGCTCGAACACGCCCGCGTTTACGACGAGCTGCGTCGGCGCACGCGCGAGATGCGGACGCTGATCGAGATCGGTCACGAGATCGCCTCGATCCTCGACCTAGACCGACTGCTCAATCACATCGCCGCGCTGCTCGACCGGATAATCGATTACGAATTCCTGCTCGTCGGTTTGATCGACGAGGCGCGCGAAGAGTTCGTCTGGCACGTCGAAGAAGGCTACGGCGCGACGAAGCGGGAACACGCCAGTCGCACAAAGGTTTCTCACGGCGTGGTCGGACGCGCCGTCCGCGAACGCCGCACGCAGATCGTCGGCGACGTGTCGTGCGACCCCGACTATTATGTTTCGGACAGGTGGGATGACCGGGGACAGCGCTCCGAGATCGCCGTCCCGCTGATATATGAAGACAAAATCATCGGCGCGCTCGCGCTCGAAAGCAGCCGCGTGAACGCCTTCGACGAATATCACGGACGGTTGCTCGAAAACATCGCCAACAATCTGAGCATCGCCGTCGCCAACGCCCGGCTCTATGCCGAACACGTCGAACGCGAGCGGCAGTTTGAGCGCGAGATCCTGATGGCGCGCGACGTGCAGCGGGCCATGATCCCCGACGCTCCGCCGCAGATTAAGGGGTTCGATATAGCCGCGCGATTGGAGCCGGCGCTGAACCTGAGCGGCGATTTTTACGACTACATCCCGCTCTCGCCCGACCGCGCGGGGATTTTGATCGGCGACGTCGCAGGAAAGGGCGTGCGCGCGGCGATGGGCATGGCGGCCGCGCGCAGCATTCTGCGCAGCGTGGCCAGGCGCGGGGGCGGCCCGGCGCGCATCCTTCGTGACGCCAACTTACGACTGCACCGCGATCTCGGCCGGCAACTTCTTCTGACTCTTGTTTACGCCGTCCTCGACTCAAATACGAAGACACTCAATTACTGCAACGCTGGCCATAACTCGCCGCTGCTGGTCAAGGCTTCGGGCAAATGGCGGGCATTGAAAACGGGCGGGCTGCTGCTCGGAGTCTTCGACAAGCAACAGTACAAGAGCGAGACTTTACATCTGGAAAAAGGCGATGCGGTCTTATTCTACACCGACGGATTGACGGAGGCGCACACGCCGCAACCGCATCGCGTCGAATTCGGCGAAGAGCGCATACTCGATTTCCTGCTCGAACATCGCCACTTGCGCGCGTCGGCGATCATCGATGCGTTCCTCGATCACATCGAAGAATTCACGGCAGGCGCGCATCAACACGACGACCTGACTCTGGTTGTGATCAAGGTGTTGTGAGATATGCAACTCGCTCGCGTCATCGGTACCGTCGTCTCGACGGTCAAAAACCCCTCGCTCGAAGGCCGCAAGCTGCTGGTCATTCAGATTCTCGACGGCGATCTGCGGCCGACGGGCAGACCGATCGTCGCAGTCGATTCGGTCGGGGCTGGCGCCGGAGAGCTAGTATTCTGGTGTCGCGGCAAAGAAGCCAGTTTCGCGCTTGATGGGATCGAGGCGCCGACCGATTGCACAATTATAGGTATCGTTGATTCAGAATCGCACGTGAAATCAGTTGCGAGGGGAGAAGAGCGCAAATGATTCTGGCTCGCGTGTTGGGCAATGTCGTCGCCACGCAAAAGAATTCGCGTTACGGAGAGGCGCGCATAATGCTCGTCCAACCGATCAATCCCGACGGCGCGCCGCGCGGCGCTTCGATGCTCGCGCTCGATTCAGTTGACGCCGGCGAGGGCGACATCGTGATAGTCGTTCAGGAAGGTTGGTCGGCTTCGACGGCCTCCACCGGCGAAGCAGGCGCGGCGATTGATAGCGCAATCATCGGCGTAGTCGATTTCATCGAACAGGACCATGAGGTAAATAGCGTGTGATGGCTGACGAAGACGCGATCAGAAGCATCATTAGGGAAATCGTGAAGCAGGCTCTGACCGAATTGTATGTCGAGGCGTCGTCCGGAAATCCACCGTCTCCGTCCGCCTACCACGCTCCGTGGACCGGTATGGAGTATGAAGCGCATCCCAGCCGCCAGCAATTCGATATTAAAGAGGCCACAATCCCCGCCAGCGATCTGCTTGAATTCGTTGAGTCGAAAATCTGCTCAATTGAAAAGAATAAGCCCTGCGATCATTGCGGAATGTGCCGAAACCTGGGTTTCTAAACCCCGCAATTGCTTATCAAGCCCTCCTTATTGATCATAGTTCTTGCCAAACTATGACATATAATAGAAAAAGTTTGCGCTGCACTATAATTTCTTTTGACAGCGCCTGGGAATGTATTTAGGATTGGCCGCCTCAAAACAACTAAGCCCGGACGCGACTTCAACCATCGTCCGGGCTTATCAGGTCAGCTTTGAGCTGATTCCTATTTTGCGCGTGAATTCTAGCTCATCGCTGGCTGTTCATACAAACCCTCAGACTGCTTCGTCAGTTTTCCGACCGAAGCGGAAAGGAGAATTAAAGCGATGAGCCTTCAAATTATTCAGGCCAAGCCGAATCCGGCGCGCAAAGAGAGTGGCGAAGACCAGGACGGTCTCGGAGCGGTACGCCCGGAATCGCTTTTCGGCGAATGGGTAGATGTGAAAAACATGGGCGTGGACGCGGTTAACTTCCAGACTATGCAGCTCCGCCATGCGATTTTTGACGAGGATTGTCACACCACAGGCGAACTGGAGCTTTATTGGATCGGGGACAACGGCGACCTACTCAAACCGGGCCAGGTCTTGCGCATACACGGCGGACGACGGGAAGACGCTCATCTGATGCCGGCAGACGATCAAGCCGGGGTCGATTGGCACGGTTACGCAGAAAGCGAAGACTTTATTTTAAACAACCGCTGCGGCGACAAGATCGTCTTGAGCTGGCAAGATGCGAGCGATCATATCCATCAGGATTGGGCCTGCTACGCGCCTAATCCTCCCCAAGACTTGATTCTGAAACGATCCGGCAACCTGCTTGCGGGCGCCGTGGTCGGATCGGATGTAAATCAATAAACACAGGCAGTAAACAAAGGCGGGAGAGGCCGCCTCCCCCAGCCTCTCCCGCCGGCGAGTAATTCAATGCCTCTTCTTATAGTAGACGTCGCCACAATTCGTTCCGGCTATCTTTTCCGCGAGAGCATCAAACCTGACGCGTCGGGGCGATATCGGGTCGTTCAGGTCGGCGACGTCGCGCCTGACGCCGGTTTCTTGGACAGTTCGCTCATTCGCGTCAGCCTGCCGGATGTGAAGCGGGGCCAAATCCTCGAAAAAGGCGACGTCCTGTTCATCTCGCGCGGGCCGCGCAAACAGGCGCTTGCGATCACGTGGCCGATCGAAAACGCCATAGCCACTTCGCAATTCTTCGTTCTGCGACCCGATGAAAAAGTATTGCCCGAATTCCTGGCGTGGTATATCAACCAGCGTCCGGCGCAACGTTACATTGACGAGCATTCAACCGGAACCAGCGCCAGCCTGATCAACCTGGAAGCGATGAAGGGCTTGCCAGTCGAAGTTCCGCCCGTAGAGACACAGGCGCGCATCACAAAAATCCATCAACTCAGCATGCGCGAAAAAGAGCTGATGGAAGCGATTAAAAATAAACGCCGCGCGCTGATTGAGATGACTCTACTCAAGACGATCGGCTAGTCGCCACAGTTCTAATTTCGATGGAGCAACTACTCGATGAGCCAGTCAATATCTATTCAGGAGGGACAGGAAGGCCGGGAAGAAATCAATCAGGCCGAAATAAACGCCGTCGCCCTGAGAGCCTGCGACATCTTTCGCGGCGTCGTAGACCCGTCCGAATACAAGAACTACATCCTGGTCTTTCTCTTCTTCAAATATGTCAGCGACGTCTGGAAGGACAGAGTCGAACAGTATCATCTGGAGTACAAAGACGATAAGGAACGGATTCGACGCCGATTGAGCCGCGAGCGTTTCATCGTGCCTGAAGGGGACGATTTCGATACGGTTTACAGGAGACGCCACGAGCCGAATATCGGCGAGATTATTGACGCCGCGCTGGCTTCAATTGAAGAAGCCAACAAAGCCAAGCTCGAAGGCGTCTTCCGCAACATCAGCTTCAATTCGGAAACTCACCTTGGCGAGACGAAAGAGCGCAACCGTCGTCTCAAGCGATTGATTGAAGACTTCGCCGATCCGCGCCTCGACCTGCGCCCGTCTCGCGTGGGCGGGCGCAACGTCATCGGTGGAGGCTACCAATTCCTGATCGAACATTTCGCCTCGGAGTCCGGCAAGAAAGGTGGAGAGTTCTACACCCCGCCGGAGGTCTCAACTCTGCTGGCTAAACTGCTTCAGCCGAAGAAAGGCGCGCGCGTCTGCGACCCGACATGCGGTTCGGGTTCGCTGCTGATCCGCGTGGCCGAAGAAATCGGCGACAACGATTTCTCTCTCTTCGGGCAGGAGTCGAATGGCGGCGCCTGGGCGCTCTGCCGAATGAACATGTTCCTGCACGGTAAAGACGGCGCGCGTATCGAATGGGGCGACACGCTCAACAACCCGAGGCTGCTCGAAGGCAATGCGCTGAAGAGGTTCGACATTGTCGTCTCCAACCCTCCGTTCTCTCTCGACAAGTGGGGCGCCGAAAATGCAGCCAGAGACTTTTTCTGTCGCTTCCATCGTGGCGTCCCGCCCCGCGGTAAAGCCGATTACGCCTTCATCACCCATATCATCGAGACCATCGCCGCCGACACGGGAAAAGCGGGGGTGATCGTCCCTAACGGCGTGCTCTTTCGCGGCGGCTCCGAAGGCAGAATCAGACAGAAGATGATTCTGGAGAACCTGCTCGAAGCCGTGATCGGCTTGCCCACGAATCTCTTTTACGGCACAGGAATCCCGGCTGCGGTCCTGATTTTCAATCGCGGCAAGAAGACCACCGACATTCTGTTCATCGACGCCAGCCGCGAATACGAAGACGCCAAGAACCAGAACAAGCTCCGCTCGCAGGACATCGGGAAGATCGTGGCGACCTATAAAAACTTCGAGTCGGTCGAAAAATACGCCCGCCGAGCGACATACGATGAGATCAGAGAGAACGATTTCAATCTGAATGTTCCGCGCTATGTCGACACGTTTGCGGAATACGAAGAGGTCGATGTTCAGGCGGCGCAGAAAGAGATAGAAGATCTAGAGGCGCAGCTTGTCGAGGCGCGGGCGGAAATGAAGCGACACCTGAAAGAACTCGGGTTGTAGCCAAGCGCATGACGAACAAGATAAAAGAGTGGAGAAAGGCGCCTTTGGGCGAGCTTGTAAAGTTCGCTTCCGGCGGGACGCCGAGCCGTGAGGCCCCGCATTTTTGGAACGGCGACATTCCCTGGCTGAGCGCCAAAGACCTGAAGAAGTTCCGGCTGAACGATTCGATAGAGAAAGTCACGCGCGAAGGGGTCAATAATGGGACTCGACTGATTGATGCGGGAAGCGTCCTGATTCTGGTTCGTGGGATGACGCTTCTGAAAGACGTTCCCGTCGGGGTGACCGAGCGCGCCGTAGCCTTCAACCAGGATCTTAAGGCTTTGATCCCCAACAGGGGGATTGACGGTCATTACCTGGGATTCTACCTGGCGGCGAACAAATTCCGCCTGTTGACTTTGGTGGATCGAACGAGTCATGGCGCAGGGAGATTGCCGAGCGACCTGCTTCACTCTTTCGAAATCGAACTGCCAGGAATAGAAAAGCAGCGTAAAATCGCGGACATCCTGTTGACCTGGGATCGCGCTGTAGAGCGCGCCGAAATGCGCATCGCCGCCGAGAGCCGCCTCAAAAGGGGCTTGCTGGAGCGCTTGCTCACGGGGCAAAAGCGGTTCGATGACTTCGACGGTCAGGAATGGGAGAGCGTCAGGCTCGGCGATGTAACAGTCGAATCGAAGCTGAGGAACGACGACGCCATCACTGAAAAAGACCTCTACGCCGTCGCCAAAGCCGATGGAATGATTCAGACGCGTAAAAGAATCCGAGGCCAGAGCGTGGGGCGGCTCAAGAAGGTCAGGAAAGACTGGTTCGCCTATGACCCAATGCGATTGAACAACGGCTCGATCGCCAAGTGGAACGGCTCCGACGACGCCCTGGCGCCTCCCGATTATATCGTCTTCAAATGCGACATGGGCCGGCTCGATCCCGAATTCCTGAATCAGTTCCGCCTGTCACGTCAATGGGCGCAGTTTGTTGAGAACGCCGGAACCGGCAGCGTGCGCCTGAGGACCCGGTTTTCGGATCTGGCGGCGCTCAGACTTGCGCTGCCGCCGCTTGAAGAACAACGCCGCATCGCCGCCATTCTCAACGCCTGCGACCGCGAGCTTGATCTGCTGCGACAGCAGCTGGCCGCGCTCAAACGACAGAAGCAGGGGCTGATGCGGAAGCTGCTGACTGGACAAATCGTATGACAGAACGCCCCTCATCACTCCCCTCATTCATCGAAGACCACGTCTCGCAGATTCCTGCGATCCAACTGCTTCAAAACCTGGGTTACGTCTATCTGCGGCGGGAGGAAGTCCATCTGGAGCGCGGGGGCAAGCTATCGAACGCTCTGCTCGAAGACATTCTGGAAAAGCAGTTGCGCCGCCTGAACCGGATCAGCTTCAAAGGAGCCGACCATGAATTTTCCGGCGCGAACATTCAGGCGGCGATGCAGACTCTGAAGGATGTTGTTCTGGCCGACGGGCTGATCCGGGCGAACGAGCGCATTTACGACCTGCTCTCTATTGGAAAGAGCTTCGAGCAGAAGATTGACGGCGACACGAAGAGCTTCACAATGAATTACGTTGATTGGAAGCGTCCCGAGAATAACGTCTTTCATGTCGCCGAAGAGTTCGAGGTCGAGCGACCCGCACGGGAGCAGACCTGCCGCGCGGACATCGTTCTCTTCGTCAACGGCATTCCTTTCGTCGTAATCGAATGCAGTCGGCCGGACGAGAAGGACGCGATCAGAAACGCCGTCGCAAAACATCTGCGCAATCAACGAAGCGAATATATTCCGCCGCTCTTCGCCTACTCGCAGATACTCCTGGCGATCAACCAGAACGACGCGAAATACGCGACCACGGGAACACCCTTTGAATTCTGGGCGCATTGGCGGGAGCGGCAGGACGTCAATGAAGAAGTCGGCGGGCTGGTCAACAAACCGCTCACGAAGGAGCAGAAGGATAAACTCTTCGCTGACCGGTTCGCCTATGCGCGGCGGTATTTCGATGAGATAGAAATCGCAGGGAGGGCGGTCACGGAACAGGACAGGACGGTCTATCGCCTGCTCCGTCCAGAGCGGCTGATCGAGTTGACGCGCCAGTTCATCGTCTTCGACGCCGGACAAAAAAAGATCGCCCGCTACCAACAATACTTCGCCGTCAAGAAGATGTTGGAGAGAATCAAGCGCGTCGGCGCGGACGGCAGGCGGTCGGGCGGCGTCATCTGGCACACGCAAGGGTCGGGAAAATCTTTGACGATGGTGATGATGGCAAAGGCGATTGCGCTGGAAGAGAGCGTCGCCGATCCGCTCATAGT
>DASTMP010000251.1:0-9899 GCA_035714085.1 Blastocatellia bacterium | reverse complement strand
TTTGTCCAAGTAGGTCTTCTGGTTTTTGATAGTCTTTCAGAAGTTCGTCGAGGATTTCTTTCGTGATGGCCATAATCGATCCTTTCTCCGGAAATTGTTCCGGGCATTATGGCCATTTACACGGTTTTTCTGAAACCCTCGCCATGATCGGCGTCGATTGGCAACAGCTCTTCATCAGGCTCAAGAGACCAAAGTATACTAGCGAGTTCAGGCGGTGCTGTCCTTCGCCAAAACCTCGTCCAATCAGCCGATCTGACTTTGTCGTCTTTCCTGACGCCAATCCAATCCCGCTTCATGGATTGATGGTCAGCCTCTATCGTGGGAAAGCGCATCACCTCTACATCTGAGGGGCGAGAATTTCACTCGCACGAGAATCAAGTTATCAAAGGCCTCATCGGTCTTTGTTCCTCATCCCTGACTACGATAGTCATTTCGAGGAAACGGATCGCACCTATTCGCCGCGGAGCGCAACCGTCGGGTTGACCTTCGTCGCCCGTCGGGCTGGGATGAACCAAGCCAGGAGGGCTACACCGACTAGAAGTATAAAGAAGCCGATTCTTGAGTCATATTGGTTGGGCGCGCCTGCTCAATCATTTGCTGCTTGGCCTTCTTTCGCAGTTCTGAAAGCGCTTCCAAATGATCGGCTGGTGATTCGGCTCGAAAGCGTCCGACTTTCTTGATATGCTTCTCCGCCACACAGCGCCGAGTCGTTCATACAGAAAGGTGTAATCACTGTGAATCCACGGTCAAAAAACTCCTTAGACAGGGGAGCTTACAGGTTGGAGTCCGATCTGGAGACGGATTCGCGCTGGGCGCTGATGCAGCGAATAATCAATAGCACGCACTTCGTCAAATCGAGCCGGCTACAGGACTTTTTGATGTATGTCTGTCGATGCGCGCTGGAAAATCGCATTGACGAGATTAGCGAACAGAGAATTGGCGAGCGGGTCTTCGAGCGGGCGCCAGATTACAATCCGACTGAAGATAATATTGTTCGGTCCCAAGCCCGGTTGCTGCGCCGGAAACTTGAGGATTATTTCGCTTCCGAGGGAGAACAGGAACCAGTCATCCTTAGGATCCCGAAGGGCGGCTATTCGCCGGAATTTGTCGAGCGGCTCGCGTTGGCGCCTGCCGAACCAGCCAAATCGGACGCCCCTGCAATTCCACAGTGGCGAACGCCTTTGGTTCGCGGGTTATTGACCGCTATCGCGGCGCTTGTCATGGTCATCATTGTGTTGGCCTGGTCGCTGGGGCGACAAAAGGAATCGCCCTTGCCGTCTTCGTCTTCTTCCTCCGCCGTACGAGCGTTATGGTCACAATTATTCAGCGCGAACCTGTCAAGCACGGTCATCGTGCCGGACCATACCTTCGCCATGGTGCAAGAGGCGTCCAACCAGCATGTGGATTTAGCGACCTACCTGCGACGGTCGCCCAGGCCCGAACAAGAGAACCTGCGCCAGTTGGAGAAGATTCTTCCGGCCTTCTCCATCCGCCGCTACACCACGTTCGACGGAGTGAGCACTGCCGTCCGGGTCTCCCAACTTGCCGAGCAGTTCGGCGGCAGAGTTGTTATTCGATATGCTCGCGATATGACCCTGCGCGAACTTTCGCCTGGCCATGTGGTGTTGATCGGAAGGCCGCTGAGTAATTTGTGGAACGAAATGTTTGAGAACAAACTGAATTTCTACTTCTATTCCGACCTGCAGCGCAAACTGATCATCTGCCAGAACCGGTCGCCCCAGCCTGGGGAGCAGGCGGAATACCTGCCCGTGGACGAAGGAGCCAAGAGGATCGTGTACGCTTCTGTAGCGTTCCTGCCAAACCTGAACAACGCCGGCAACGCCCTTATTATTGCGGGGAATTCAAGCGGGTCTCAGGAGATCGCCGCCGAGTTCGTTACCAATGAGAAGTTGTTCAAAGGTTTCACAGATAAGATCCGCCAAGGGACAGAGCGCTTACCCTACTTCGAGTTATTGGTCCGAACAACCACGCTCGCAGGCGTGGCCCAGGAGTCTGAAGTAATCTCATACCGTATTCTCAAACAGTAAGTCACCACCTTCAGATTATTCAGCCGCATCCATTTTTACTGTGAATTCACTGTGATTACACCTGCATTTTGGGTTGCGCTCGTGCTAGGGTGAGCAGTCAATTTGACGACCGTCATTCCGCAAAGGTTTGGGGAAACACAATCACTAATGAAGGGGGACTCAATTGCTTATTAAACGTTGGGTATGTGGTGTTTTTATTGGGGCGCTCGTTCTCGCCGTCACATCTTCCTTCAAATCTTCGGCGCAGAGGGCAGGGGAGGCCAGGACGATCAAGCCGGCCCTCCGCAGAATTACCGAGACTCAGTATCGGCGCACGATCGCCGATGTGTTCGGTCCCGGGATCAAGATCAACGGGCGTTTCGAGCCGGAAAAGCGTGAGGAAGGGCTGCTTGCGATCGGGAGCGCCGAACTTTCGCTGACATCTTCCGGTTTCGAACAGTATTTCGCGCTCGCAATCTCCATTTCTGACCAGGCGCTGGACGAAAAGATAAGAGCCACGTCTGTGCCGTGCAAGCCCGCCAATCCTAACCAGGCTGATGATGGATGCGCACGTCAGTTCGTTGAAAGATATGGCAAACTCCTCTTTCGCCGTCAACTGACAGAATCCGAAACTTTGGCGCGCCTCAAGACGGCGTCAGCGGGAACGAAGAGGTCAGGCGACTTTTATGTAGGGCTGAAACTCGCCCTGACCAGCCTTTTAGTGGCGCCTGAGTTCCTCTTCAGGGTGGAAACGGCGGAACCCGATCCCATCAATTCGGGGCAATACCGACTCGACGGGTACACCAAAGCCTCGCGCGTGTCGTTCCTACTTTGGGACTCAGGGCCGGACCAGGAACTTCTCGATGCGGCGCGCGACGGCGCGATCCACACCGAGGCCGGCCTCCAGCGCCAGCTCAGCCGGATGATTTCGTCTCCCCGGTTTGAGGACGGTGTTCGTGCCTTCTTTACGGACATGCTACAACTCGATGGATTTGAGAACCTGGTCAAGGATCCGGCGATCTATCCCAAGTTCAACCAGACTGTGTCCGATAGCGCCAAGGAACAGACTCTGAGAACGATCATCGAGTTGCTGGTTCGCAAAAAGCGGGATTATCGCGACCTTTTCACGTCAAACGAGACTTTTATCAACCGCCCGCTGGCGGCGGTATACCGAATACCGTTCGCGTCCAACAACGAATGGGCTCCGTACACCTTCCCACAGTCGTCGGAACGATCAGGCATTCTGACTCAGGTCAGCTTTCTGTCGCTCTTCGCTCATCCCGGGACCTCCTCTCCCACCAGGCGAGGCATAAAAGTGCTTGAAATCTTCCTGGGCGAGCCAACCCCGGAACCGCCGGCGAATGTGGATTTCTCCAAGGTTCGTGACAGTTCACAAGGCACAGTTCGTGGCCGGTTGCTCGATCACATGAACAACAAAGGCTGCGCCGGCTGCCATCGACGCACTGATCCGCCAGGCCTCGCGCTCGAGCATTTTGACGGACTGGGACAGTTGCGGACGACGGAGAACGGCATGAGTATAGATGTGAGCGCCGAGCTCGACGGCGTGAAGTTCGAAGGCGCACAGGGGCTCGGCAAGTTACTCCAAGATGACCCAAGGGTTCCCGCCTCTCTGGTGCGCAATGTCTACGCTTACGGGGTTGGCCGCAAGACGGAGGAGCGTGACGAGTCTTATTTGTCTGACCAGACCAGGGCGTTCGTCCGTAACGGATATCGACTGCCCGATCTTATGGCGCAGATCGCTTCCAGTCCGGAATTCTTCAGGGTCGTGGTTCCAAGCGGAGCCCAGCATGCATCCTCAACACCGGCCGCAACGGCGGCGCCTAAAGAAACTAAAGGAGGCTTCCGATGAGCGTACCGATCGATCGCCGTTTGTTTTTGCGTGGCATGCTAAATGGCGCGGCTGTCTGCGTCGGTCTCCCATTCCTTGACCGTTTCCTCAATGGCAATGGCACAGCGTTCGCCAATGGAGCGAGGCTGCCGGTCAGGTTCGGCACTTATTTCTGGGGGTTGGGCCTGACAGACACACCTACGGGCGGCACTCGCTGGGTCCCAAGCAAGACCGGCCGCGACTATGAAATAATGCCTGAGCTGGAATCCCTGAAACCAGTCAAGGACAAGGTTTCGGTTTTCTCCGGCTTCCGCGCGATTGGGGACGGGCGGCCAAACCTGGTGCACTGGAGCGGTCATGCTTCGATCTTGTCTGGCATCGCGCCGGCCTTGACGGGACGGTTCGACGGCCCTTCCTTCGACACCAGGATCGCCGACGCCATTGGAACATCGACTCGCTTCAAAGTGATCGACATCGACGCGTCGATGTCACGCCAGCCTGTCAGTTACTCGACCCGTACGGGAAACACCTTCGCGACACCTGAAACCACGCCGCTGGCCCTCTACACCCGGCTGTTCGGCGCGGGCTTCCAGGATCCGAACAGCGACAACTGGAAACCGGATCCCTCGATCATGCTGCGTCAGAGCGTGCTCTCCGCGGTCAAGGAGCAGCGTCAGGCTCTGATGGCGGGTGTCGGCAAGGCCGACCAAATTAAACTTGACCAGTATTTCACTTCCCTCCGCGACATGGAGAACCAGCTGGCGATACAGCTTCAGAAGCCGGAAAAATGCGCCGCCTGTACGCCGCCTGCCGCTCCGAAGGAGACGCCAAGGTCTGCTTCGGTCGACGCCGTCCGCGCTAACACCAAGACGATGGCCAAGCTGTTGGCCATGGGACTGGCCTGCAACCAGACGAGAGTCTTCAACTTCGTTCACACGGCGGGGACATCGGAAACCTACATCGCCGGGCAAAGCAAGATCTATCACCAGATCACGCACGATGAGCCGATCGATGCCAAACTCGGCTACCAGCCGGAAACGAGCAAGCTCGCGAGTCTTGTCATGGAGGCTCTAGGCGACTTCCTCGTCGAATTGGATGCGATCAAGGAGGGCGAAGGAACCGTGCTCGATAACAGCCTGATCATGGCGTTCAGCGATACGGGCTACGCCAAAATCCACTCCATCGAAAACATCCCGATGTTCCTGGCCGGTCGGGCCGGAGGTGGGCACAAGGCCGGTCAGCACATCCACGTGACAGGCGAATCAGTCACGCGCGTCTCCCTGACGGCAATGCAACTCACCGGCGCCCCAGTCGGCGAGTTCGGTACCGGCGCGATGAAAACCGCGCGACCGATTACCGATGTCATCGCTTGAGAGAGCCAGAGAGAGGAGGCTGAAATGAAGCGATATTTGATCGCAATTGCTTTGACGATAACAACCATCGCGTTCACAGGCTCCGACATGGCGCAGCAGCCGCCCAGGTCCGCCAAATGGACGAAAACCTATGTCGTCGAATGGAACGAGCCGGCGATGTATTACGGCGCCAAGACAGGCGTCATCGATCCTGGAACCGACTGTCCACAAGGAACAAATCCGGAAGTCGATTGGATTAAGGTCTTGGTGGACGCGGGATATACGCTCGAAGAAGCCAAGTGGCTGCGCAATCCCGCCAACCCGACGCGGAGCCCTGTTCACGGCCAGAATCAGATGGCCTTCCGTGGCAAGGATCGAGCGAACGTCTATGTCAATCCTACCTCGACCCCAGACCCCGGTCTGATGGGGGTGACAGGAACGATTGGCGAAGGTATCAATTTGGACGGTGATGAGAATACCGGCTTCACCAGTCCCACGGGCGAGAAGGGCATAGAAAACAACTTCTATAAGTCTCTCGGCTGCTGGAAGACCTATCGCGGCCCGCGGAGGCTTTCGAGTGGGGCGCAACAATTTAACGACGCGATGCGGAATGGCGCTTGGACCACGGTAATTGTGGTGTCCGGCGAAGGCGCCGATCCGATGAATGACGACCATGTGATAGTTGGGTTTTATATGAGCAACGACAAAATGGTGAAGGATGGCGCCGGCGGCATCGCCCGGGACTATACCTTTCGCATTACGCCCCACGCAAAATATGAAGGCATCCTCCCGGCCAGGACAGTCAATGGAAAGATCATCTCGACGGCGCCCGCTGACATCATGTTGCGTGACCCCGCGTATAACCATGACTTGGAACTGCTGCGCGCGCAAATAAGTCTGGAAATGAAACCGGACGGATCCCTCACCGGTTACGTCGGCGGCTATCGCCCCTGGAAGCCAGTTTACAAGGGGTGGGTGGATGCCCGCGGCACGGTGATCGAGGTACTGACATGGGTACAATTGCCCGCCATTTACTACGCCTTGCGGCGCAACGCCGACTATAGCCCAACGGGGCCAGGGGGCGAGAAGACCCACATCTCATTCGCGCTCCGAATCGACGCGCTGCCCGCTTTCGTGATGACGCCGGACGCAAGCAAAGAAATGACTTCGGTCGAATCCTACAAGGCGATTGCGCCGAAGGAGCCCGATAAGCCGCCCCTGGGAACATTTGTCGTCGACGGCATCGTCCCTGATCGCAGCGGCAAGTTCCAGGCGGGACCGAACGCGGTGATTCTCCCGCCCTCCGCCAGTTCTGCCAACAAAAACCAGTAATGCATGGGAGGAAAGGACTTGAGCCATCGATCGCTTCTTTTACCCGCTGCCGTCCTGCTCGCCAGCATCTTCGGCGCCGCGGCGCCGACTCAAACAGGGGCTCCCGTAGTTCCGCCCATCCCAGAGGACGTGAAGCCCATTCGGGTTTCGGGTCTCGGAATTCGAGTCAGCGATCTCGAGCGCTCTAGGAAGTTCTATACAGAAGTGCTTGGGCTGAAAGTCGGCGCCAAAGTTCCCGCACAGGGTGAGCCGGTCGAATATCTCCTCGGCATGACTGGCGATATCCGCGCAGACACGCTGATCGTCATTCGCAAAGGCGAAATCAAACCGGGCGCCACAGAATTCGGCGCCATCGTCATCGTCGTTCCGGATGGCCGCAAAATGGCTGAGCGCGTTGCGGCGGCGGGCTATGCGCCTGCCCGCATTGTTGACGGAACCAACTTTGTCAAAGACCCTGATGGATACACGATTGAACTCTATCAGAGGCAGGCCGCGCCCGCTCGTCAATAGGTTGTAAGGGTTCTGGTGAAGAGTTCGGGCTTCTCGGAAGAGAGTTGGGTCATGCCGAGGATTATCAATAATTATCAGATTTGCACCAGAACCGGTTTTGGCGAAGGACAGGCGTCCGGCCGTGCCCGATCCTCACCGGTCATTTGGTCCAAGACCGTGTCTCGTTTGATATGAACGGAAGTAGTGCCAGTCAGAACCTATCGGAGCCACCGCGTCAGGAAGTCGCCTGTCGTCAACGCGATCAATCCGGCGCCGTTGACGGCGGGACGGCGAAGTAGATGATTGCGGCGGTGAGCGCGCAGGCCCCGCTCAAGACGAGCGGCAGAGAGGTCCCCAGCCGAAGCAGCAGCGTCCCAATCGCCGACCCGGCTATCAACAGTAATACCGAAGCGACACGACGCCTGATCCTTGGATTGGCGCCGCCGGCAAGGGAGGAGTCGGCTGCAAGTCCCGTTAGCGTCAGCGTCATCATGGTGGGAGTCAGGTCGGGGATGGCGAGTCGCCTCATCGTCGCGTTGCGCAAGCCCATCGCTACAGCAGTCAGTGCGATCACAGCGTAAAGCCGGCTCGCGGGAGCCGCCGACCGGACGTCAGTCCCGATCGAGACCAGCGCCGCGACGAAAAGCAATACGGCTTCGTAAGCCGCGAGCGTGAGAAGCCAGCGTCTCCGTCCGGCAGAGGCCATCGCAACGCAAATGCGACCGCCAATAGCCGCGCCGGCGAGGAACGCGACCAGTGAGGTTAGGGAGCGAGCTATGGAAAATCCCTTCGCCCCCGCCAGGGCGAATCCGAGGAAGAAAACATTCCCGGTCATGTTCGCCGTGAAGACGCCGAACCTGAGGACACTGACCGCGTCAACCAGCCCTGTGACAACCGTCAGCGCCATCAGCGCCGCCGGCCAATGGGCTCCCCCTTGATCCGCGTCTGCGGACGGTATTAATCGCCAAGACTGCATGGGCGATGACTACAGCTTCGTCTTTAGCGTTTTTCTCTTGGGCGTCGCGAAGATATTCATAAATATTGGGAATCCCGATTCCGGAGCGGCCATGTTCGACGCTCACGTGGTCGAAGCGATATGGCTTCGAAGACGTCCATCGCCTGCCTCCTTGTTGAACTTGGATATTGGAGCGTTGGTTCAGGGCGCCCCGAAGCAGGAAAATAAGCCCCATCGCTCTTGTTGTCGGTACGCGAACGAACTGAACCGCCGAACCATCTCACAATCAGGCGGCCGTTATGTTCGCGGGCGCATCCCTTCCCCGTCCGACTCTTTTCGACTATTACCCGATAAAGAGCGCCATCGGCCAGAAAAATACGAAGAATTTCTGGTAGCCCAAAATTCCCAAAACAACAGCTTTCAACAATCTGGCAAAATCGTTGATGACCGGCAAGAGAATAGATCTGGCTGGAATCCATAGTTTTCGACTGGGCCGCAATAAATCTATTCAAACGCTGTTCTCTTGCTCAAGTTAGGACTGATTCAATTGACGATAGGTCCGCTGATTGCCGTGCCTGAAGAAAGCGGAAAGTCTTCTTCATATGGACATGGTGGGATTTCCCACCACAGCCAGATGGTCACTACTCTATAGCAAAAAGGGTGGGGTGGATCTTATGCCGGCAACCGACTCCCCAGTGGTCGCACGGATGCGCGCAGCCGGCGCCGTACTGCTCGGCAAGGCCAACGTGCCAGTCCTGAGCCACAGCCCGACAAACGCCAACAGGTGGCTATACCGCCAAGCTGAAGCCGGGCGCGCTCACCGGCAAGCGACTCGGGCTTTATGGTCAGGGCTGGCGCGATCAGCCCTTGTCCGAAGAGACTGTCTAAAGAGTGTGACTCGCGCCTTCTCCTGTGATCGGTTCAACTCGCTCTCCAACTAAAACTTATAAGTCAACCACGCCGCCCCATAGTCCACTGACTGCCTGGGCAGCGATGCCTTGACCAAGAATGGGCCAGCGAAGAAATGGTCATAGGCGGCGGACAATAATAGATGGCGGTTGAACTGCCAGTAAACGCCCACCGATGGCTGACTTCCTACGTAGCGTTTATGGTTATCTTTCCCAGCCACTAACAAATTGGTGGCTAATCCATAAATGCCGTCGCGCAGGCTTGTACGCCAAAAGGTATTGTCATCAACAATAATCCTGACCGACTTCGTAATATGCAACCTCAGTTGCGGGCCGAGCCAGATGATATTGCTATCCCCATTCAGATTTATCACGCCCTGGCCATAATATCTGCTGCTCGGGAACAGCGGGCTGAAGGTCCCCAACGCTGACCTCGGATTACCGGAGTCGCCGCTTGTGACAGTGAACGTCGCTCCGATTCGAGGCTGGAAGCGCGCGGATCGAAAAGTGTATCCAGTGTCATGGCCGTTACCCCAGGCGAGGAGCCCGCGGCTGCCGAAAGCCCCCAGTTGAATCATCACCTCGCTATTATAGTCCCATCCTCCTCGCTTGCCCCAAAATCGCGAGCCTATCGTATGGCGCGACTCGCGACCGGCGCCTCTGTCAAACACCGCCGGATTTCGGTCTACGCCGAGATAATAGAGATCAATGTTCCCACCCCCGATCCTGGGCAGCGGCCGGACAGCATATATCCCCCAGAATGTCGTGCCGGAATTGATAGGCGCACCGAGGAATCCAGTTTCGTTCCGCACAAGCTTCGTAGCGAACGCATGCGCGTTCCACGAAGCTTTTTTCCAGATAAGGGAGATTCCGTCGAACGCCCGGTGAACATTGGGTCCTTCTCTAGGGTCCACAAGCCGGCCTGAGCCGAAATAGAACTCCTGCCGCCCGAGCCGCATGACCAGGGAACCCGTTTTCCCTTCAGGC
>DASTMP010000250.1:0-7582 GCA_035714085.1 Blastocatellia bacterium | reverse complement strand
CTGGCGTCGGTGTTGATCGCTTTCAGCGCAATTACGATCCGCGCGGAGTCGCGTCGTCGATCAACCCCGCCGCGTTTGCCAGAACCAACATAGATTGGGGCTCGGATCTATGAGCTGTTAGTGATGAGGGGGAGAATCATTACCTGGCGGCGCGTCTGCTTGCGCCCAGACAATCAATCCGGGCAGAAACGAGACGGCCAAATCAGAATGGCGCGGCAGCGCGCGAACGGTGAATCCGTGCAACCCGCTCCTGCAGCACGCGACGGAGCTGACTTCGAAGCGATAGCGCCCATTGCCGCCATCGCCAACCGGCCGCATCGGGATCGCTCGCGCTCCGGTGATCTCGCCGCCGGCGTTGACCAACCCGACGTAAAGCTCGACTGACACGTCATCGGGCGTGAGCGCGCCCAGCGAGACCTCGGCCTGCGCCTTGATTTCGCTGTTAACCTGAATCCCATCGAGCGAGTCTGCCGTAACCGATTCGATGCGCACCTTCGACCAGTGATCCCGCACGCGCTCTTTCCAGGCGGCCAGCGATCTGGCGCGCGCCATCCCGTCGGCTGTCAATTGCCTTTGCCGCTCGGCCGCCGGCAGATAGAAACGCTCGGTGTATTCGCGGACCATTCGATGCGTGTTGAAGTAATGGCAGAGACTTCCGATCGAGGCCTTCATTCGCTCGATCCACCGACGCGGCAATTTGTCCTCGCCGCGGGCATAGAAGGTCGGGATCACGTCGCCTTCGAGCAGATCGTAAAGGGCCTCGGCCTCGACCTGGTCCTGGTACTCGGGATCGTCGTAAATTTCGCCGCGCCCAATCGTCCATCCGATTGCGGATTGTGGATTGCGGATTGCGAATTGGTCAAAAGCGTAGTTCTGACTCGGGGTGGAGAGCCAGGTCTGCTCAAATCCGCAATCCCAGGCTTCATCCCACCAGCCGTCAAGTGTGCTCAAATTCAATGCTCCGTTCGCCGCGGCTTTCATCCCGCTCGTGCCACTCGCTTCGAGCGGGCGTCGCGGCGTGCTCAGCCAGACGTCTGCGCCCTGCGTCATCGAACGCGCGACAGCCATATCGTAGCCTTCCAGGAAGATCAGGCGGCGGCGGATTTCGGTGCGGCGACTGAGCGCGACGACCTGCTTGATCAACTCCTTGCCAGCGTCATCGCGGGGGTGAGCTTGCCCGGCAAAGATGATCTGCACAGGACGTCCGGCGCCGTTCAAAATGCGCGCCAAGCGTTCAGGGTCGCGCAGCAGCAGGTTCGCGCGTTTGTAGGTCGCAAATCGCCGTCCGAAGCCGATGGTCAGCGCATCAGGGTCGAGCGTTTCATCAACGGCTTCGACCTCTGATTGAGGAGCGCCGCGCCGTTCCAGTTGTTGGCGCAAACGGCGACGCGCGAAGGCGACCAACCGTTCGCGCCGCCGCTCGTGCGTCCGCCAAAGCTCTTCAACCGAGATGCGGCCCGCGCGCGCCCAGAGCGATTGGTCGGCAGGCTCCTCGCGCCATCGTGGCCCCAGATAGCGGTCGTAAAGCTCATCCATCTCCTGCGAAATCCACGATTGAAAATGCACGCCGTTGGTGACGTGGTCAATGGGAATCTCCTCTTCGAGCACGCCGGGCCACAACGACCGCCACATCCGGCGCGTGACCTGCTCGTGCAACCGGCTCACGCCGTTGCTCGATTGCGCCAGCCGCAGGGCGAGCGCGGTCATGCAGAACGGCTCGGCGTCGTCATTCGGGTCCTTCCTTCCCAAAGCGAGAAAATCGCGGAACGACAGGCCGAGCTCCTTTGCGTATTCGCCGAAGTAACGCTCCATCAAATCGGGCTGGAAGTAATCGTGCCCCGCTGGAACGGGCGTGTGCGTGGTGAAGATCAATCCGGCCGAAGCGGCTTCGCGCGCTTCGGCGAACAAGAAATGGTTTGCCCCCATCAATCGCCGGATGCGTTCGAGCGCGAGGAAGGCCGAATGGCCCTCGTTCAAATGGTAGACGCTCGGTTGAATGCCCAACGCTTCCAACGCGCGACAACCGCCGATGCCCAGCATCATCTCCTGTTCGAGGCGTAGTTCCGCGTCGCCGCCGTAAAGCTGATCGGTGATGTCTTGATCACGCCTGTTGTTTCGCGCAAAGTTGGTGTCGAGCAAATAAAGAGCGACGCGGCCGACTTGCGCGCGCCAGATTTGCGCGGCGACCTTGCGGCCGGGGTACTCGACCTCAATGATCAATGGCCCGCCGTCACGATCGCGTTCGAGAGTCAACGGCAGGTTGTGAAAGTCGTTGTCCCTGTACTCCTCCTGCTGCCATCCGGCTTCGTTCAGGTATTGGCGAAAATATCCCTGCTGGTAAAACAGTCCGACAGCGACGAGCGGCACGCCCAGATCACTCGCCGATTTCAGATGATCGCCAGCGAGAATGCCCAAACCGCCTGCGAAGATCGAGAGACAATCGGTGACGCCGAATTCGGCCGAGAAATAAGCGACGAGGAGGTTGTTAGTTCCGTCGTGATGTTTGCGGAACCACGTGGATTCGCTCTTCAGGTAAGCGTCGAAATCGTTCGAGACGCGATTCAGATGCGCCAGAAAACCCTCGTCCGAGGCTGCCGCTTGCAGCATCCCTTGGTCAATGGTTCCGAGCATCAGCGCCGGATTGTGGCCAGATTGTTCCCACAGGTCGCGGTCCCAGCGGAACAGTTCGATCGCGTCGTGATTCCACGCCCAGCGCAGGTTATAGACCAGGGCGCGCTGCCGCTCCAGCTCGGGGGGCAGGGAAGGCGTGACTGTGAATGTGCGAATCGGCCTCACCATTTCGAATTCAAAACTTCACAACGAGCGTTGAACAAATGGCGGCCTGCGCGACCTTCGTCGAGACGCTGCCTAAAAGATCGTGTTTCAGATCGCCCTCGCCGGTCGCGCCGATCACTATCAGGTCGTATTCGCCTCTTTCGGCTTCGCTCAGAATCTCCAGCGCCGGATCGCCTTCGGTGATCATCAAGGTTGCCGAAAGGGCATGTCTTTCCAGCCGCCGCCGCGCATACTCAACGACGCTAGTCGCCTCGCGCTGAAGCTCATCCTTGAAGGAGCGATCCGAGAGAGGTCCGTCGAGGTCGGTGAAGTCAGGCGGATAATCGAACCACTCGCGGTCGAGTCCCAGGTGAACCCAGGGCGTCTCCGCCACACTCAGCAGAGTGATTTCCGCCTCTCCGACTTGAAGCGATGAGGCCATAACCTCCAAAGCCCGTTCGGAGGCGAGCGATCCATCGACCGCCGCCAGGATCCTCCATTGCCTGCCTTCTTCGTTAAGCTCTCGGCCTATCAAGACTGCGCCCGGCGCCGCCGCGACGACGCGGCTCGCGACCGGCCCGAGCCCCGGTTTGCTGCGCGTGTACTGATCGTGCGCCCCGACGACGGTAATGTCGTATTCGGCGGCCAGCCGCGTGATCACACGCGCCGGCGAACCGACTTCCACCCGCGTCCCGGCTTCAACGCCGAGTGTGGTTAACATAGCTTGAGCCTGGATCAAATGTTGGAGAGCCTCCGCTCGAATCCGCCGGTCATAGGCTTCGACCATTCGGGCGGTCTTTTTCGCCGCTTTTCCGGCTTTGCCCTTCGGGAAGTAGAATTCCGGCGCGACGCAAAGCAGATCGAACTCATTGTCTTCACGCCGCAGCAGGCGAGCCGCCGCGCGAAACGCGGTTGTCGCTTGATCCGATCCGTCTGTCGCAAGTAATACTTTCATCCTTACCACCCCTCATTGTCGTTTATGAGCCACAATTGATTTCCCCTTCTACAAGGTTCCACCGTTAAGGCGTTGCAACTTGCAGGCCAGTTCGGCTTCCTCGGGCTCATGCCGCGTTGATGACCAAGTTTGTGTTTGTGGAACTGGGTCGAGAGGTTTTTTGCAGGGATAGAAACCTCTTTCGGTTTTCCCTCTGCGTAAAGTTACTCACCTCACTGCGCAAAAACACACAGTATCAGGCCGGTTGAAACGGCTGATTGCGCTTTCGGCCTTTATTGTTGCGAGAAATCCGATCGGCACGGTTATTGCCATTTATCTGTTGAGAGAGTGATGAAACAACACGTAATTGAATATGAGTAATCAGTCCTGGAACAAAGTATTGATCGTAGACGACGAGCCGACGATTCGGTGGGTGCTTGCTGAAGCGTTGCGCGGCTGGGATTACGAGACGGTCGAAGCCGAGACGGGAGCGGCGACGCTGGCGGCCATTGTCACAGAGCGACCCGCGGCGGTGTTGCTAGACATCAATCTGCCCGATAGCTCCGGCCTCGATCTGCTTCGCGAGATAAAGCGCCGCAACCCGCAAGCGGTCGTGATTATGATCACGGCTGAGACGCTGTTCGAGAACGCGGTCGCGGCTCTGCGAGGCGGCGCCGACGATTTCATCGGCAAGCCGATCAACCTGGAGGAACTGCGCTTCGCGCTCGAGCAGGCTCTCAAATTGAAGCGACAAGGTCGCGCGCCTGTCGCCGTTAGCCGGCCCAGCATTTTAATCATCAGCGACTCGGCGGAGCGTATCCCACATCTGCAAACCGGCTTCGATTCGCATGAGGTCGAGATCGCAAGCGCTGTGTTTCCCGAAGAGTGGGGATATGTCAGCGGCGAGAGGCACGACCTAGTGGTGATTGATGTCGGCCCGGCGCTGCTGGAGCCGTTGCTCGGAAATCTTCGCGCGAGCAAGGAACATGCGGAGATTCCCGTGCTGGTGGAACGGAGCAGGATCGCGGCTGTCCCTCTGGCTGGAGTGTTGCCGAAATATCGCGCGATGCCGTGCAGCCACGATGAGCTGATCAAGCTCGCGCGCCGCCGCCTCACCTCGATCGCCGGTCACGAGCGGGCGAAAGTACTCCTATGAATATGGACGAGACGAAACTCTATTCCTGGTTCCTCGGGCCGAAGGCCGAGAACGCCGACATGCTTGAGCGTCTCGTCCTGGAGGCGCTGCGTGATTGCGTCTTCTGGCGGCGCAATTTCCATCCCGAAGACGACATCATCATCACCGAGAAGGTCAAAAGAGAGGACGCGTTCCAGGATTCGCAAGCTCTGGTCCGGCAGGAGTTTCTGACGCTGCTCGCCAACCTGAAACGAGACATCCCATTCTACAGCCCGCGCTACATCGGACATATGCTGGGCGACCAGCTCCTGCCCGCCATCGCCGCATATTTTGCCGCGATGCTCCACAACCCGAACAACGTTACTTTGGAAGCGTCGCCAATCACCACGCGATACGAGATGGAAGTGGCGCGTCAACTGGCCAGGCTGATGGGCTATTCGGGCGAGACGTGGGGGCACATCACTTCCGGCGGAACGATCGCCAATTTCGAGGCGCTCTGGGTCGCCCGAAACTTGAAGTACTTTCCGATTGCGGCGCGAGATGCGGCGCGCGCGCTTGCGCTCGAAGAACTGCCGGTCACGTTACCCACGGGCGAGACGATCAATCTCGTGACCGCGGATGATAACTGGCCGCTCCTCAACCTTGACACCGATGAGGCCTTGAACCTGCGCTCGCGTCTGTACACCGCTTACACCCGGCGCAGGGCCGATCTGCCGCAGGGCGAGATCAAGAAGCAGGTTGACAGGCTACTGACGGCTTATGGCATCTCGGGCAAGGGAATCCAACGCTTCTTCTCTGAGTTGGGAGACGAGAAGGTCGCAGCCCCTTTGGCGCTTGTTCCCGCGACGGCGCACTACTCGATGCAGAAAGTCATTGAAGCTCTCGGATTGGGCAAGGAACAGATCAAAATGATTCCGGTCGACGGCCACTTCCGCACGGACGTGGGCGCGCTGAGAGGAATACTCCTACGTTGCGCAAGCGAGCGCAGGCCGGTTCTGGCGCTGGTTTCGGTCCTGGGTTCTACGGAAGAAGGGGCGGTCGACCAGATTCATCGCCTGGTCGAGCATCAGGACGAAATGCGAAAACATGGGCTGGCGTTTTACCACCACTGCGACGCGGCGTGGGGTGGCTACATCAGAACTCTCTTCTTCGACGGGCAGGGAAACGCGGTCAAAACTCCAAGCGCGATCCGCGAGATCACGCAAACCTGGCCGTCGGACGAGGTCTTCCAAAGCTTCAGCGCCATTCATCGCGCCGACTCGATCACCATTGACCCGCACAAGCTCGGCTACGTCCCATACCCCTGTGGCGCGATCGTTTTCCGTAGCGAAGAGGTGAAGGAGTTGATCACGACCGAAGCGCCATACATCTTCGACGGCGCCGAGCGGCCCGACCGTCCGTTCATTGGCCGGCACATTCTGGAAGGCTCCAAACCGGGCGCGGCGGCGGCGGCCTGCTGGTTCGCACACCGCGTCGTCCCGCTCAATCAAAGCGGTTACGGGTTGCTCATCGGCGCCAGCATCCGCAGCGCGCAGGAATTGTGTTATCGCCTTGGCCAGGAACTGGCGCCGGAACTTGCGCGAGAGGGAATCATCCTGAGAATCCTCACCCGGCCGCCCGACACGAATATCTTCTGCTTCGTGGTTAACAGGGCGGGAAATAAAAACCTTACAGAAATGAACCGCATAAATCAGGCGATCTATGACGAATTGAAGTTCAACCCGGAAAGTGTGATCCAGCGCCACAACTTTATTATTTCAAGCACCGGCCTAACCTACGCTCAGTACGGCCTTGAGGGATCGCAGGGAATAAGTTGTCTTGATGAACATCTTGCGGCGCTCGGCATTCCGGCGGAAGAGTTCGAGAAAGTCGGCAGCATGAAGACGCTTCGCTCGGCTGTGACAAGTCCGTGGCTGGCGCTCTCGCGCGGAGGCAATCCCGATTACAGCGCGGCGTTCGCCGACGTGTTGAAACAGGCCATCCGCTCTTCGGTAGACATGACCTCCGGTTGAAGGGCCGATATGGGGAAAGATTCTCAGCGTTGGAAGAAAAGCTGGGTGAAATCACGCTGTTCGTCCCGCCGATTTCGGAAATCAGCGTCGTAATTCGCGCTTTTGGCCCTGGGCGGCTATCGATTGCGTTTGGCTCGCCAGTTGCACCCTGAAGAACTCTAAAAGGGATGACGTGATCGGTTCAGAGAAGAGGAGGCGAATATGGAAGAGCAAGTCAATCGCCGTAGTTTTCTTCAGAAAGCGGCCATCGGCGGCGGCGGGTTGTTGATCTTTACCGCCGGCGGATTGGCGTGGCGCGCATGGGATCGCGGCTCGTTCGGAAAGATCTACGAGGGGACGGCCTTCGATCCCTGGGAGGACTGGCGAAACAATCGTTTCAAAGGGCCGTCGGGCCTGGTCTCCGCCGCGATTCTAGCGAGCAACCCGCATAACTCTCAGCCCTGGTTTTTCCGCGTCGATGAACGGCGTATCGATCTGTACGCCAACACGTCGCGCAGCTTGCGGAGCATCGATCCGTTCCTGCGGGAGATGTACATCGGGCTCGGCTGCGCGCTTGAAAATTTGATGGTCGCTGCGCGAGGTCGAGGCTACGAGCCGCGCCTGGTCTTGTTTCCGAACGGCGGTAAACAATCTTTGGTCGCGAGGGTCGAATTGAAACCGGGAGGCGCCGCTGAAGTACCGCACTACCGCGCGATCGGCGAACGACACACGAATCGTTCGGCATAC
>DASTMP010000249.1:0-3810 GCA_035714085.1 Blastocatellia bacterium | reverse complement strand
TGTTGTCGTTTGAAATTGCACTTTTATGCTAAACTTTTTTCGCACAGAGCCACCGGTAAATTTGGGATATTTGATTCATACTCCTCAGTTTACTGGATCGGCTCTGTTTTCTTTTGCACAAAATCTGGGCTTCGCGGGCTTAATGCGTATTTACGCCATATTCCTGGGGTTGCGACGCTAGCGCGCTCCACCCCAGGCTTTATTCTGCCGCCTGCTCCGCAGGCTGAAAATATGAGCGCCCATTTCGTGGAAAAGTTTTGTCAATCATAAGCCTTACGGTCGGGTTATTGACACCTGTTTCCCTATAGCCTCGCCTCGCCGCGATTGGAAAGGCAGGCTCTGCGTGATCTCGTAAATGAGCGTCTGGAATTGATAGCCGGACGCCTCCAACTTCCTGCTGATGTCATTGACCGTTATCTTGTCATACCGTTCCAGCCCCCGGCCGAGCGCGTAGGTTAGCATCTTTCCGGTCAAACATCGCGCGAAATCGGGGAGCTCACCTTTGAGCAGCGCCCGCATCTCCGCCGGGGCGCCGAAGGATTTTCCGTTCGGGAAGGTTCCGCTCACGTCAATCGGGAACTTCCCGTCCATCGTACGCCATCGGCCGATGGCGTCGTAATTTTCCAGGCCGAAGCCGAGCACGTCCATTCGGTTGTGGCATGCGGCGCAAGTCGGGTTCGAGCGATGCTTTTCGAGCTGTTGCCGCATCGTCCCGGTGTTACCTACCGCCCCTTCGTCAAGAACCGGCACATCTGGGGGCGGCGCGGGAGGCGGCGCGCCGAGAATGTTCTGCAGCACATATTTCCCGCGAATCACCGGCGAGGTGCGCGTCGGATAGCTCGAAACAGTCAGGACGCTAGCCTGACTCAGTATTCCGCCTCGCTGGTCGGTCTTCAACTCCACCCGCCGGAACTCCGTCCCCGTGACGCCCTCGATCCCGTAATGCTTCGCCAGCGTTTCGTTCAGGAAAGTGAACCTCGCGTCGAGAAAATCCGAGAGCGGGTGATTCTCACGCAACATCGCCTCGAAGAACATCCTGGTCTCGGTCTTCATCGCTTCGCGCAGCTCCGGGCCCCAGGACGGAAACTTCTGCGGGTCGGGTTTGACGACGTCCAGGTTGCGCGTCTCCAACCACTGCCCCGCGAAATTGTCGGCCAGCGCGGCGGATTTCTCGTCGGCCAGCATTCGTCTGACCTGCGCATCGAGCGAAGCGCGCAGCTTGCCGGCCTCGGCCAGAGCCAGCAACTCATCGTCAGGCGTGGAACTCCACAGGAAGTAGCTCAATCGCGAAGCCAGTTCGATGTCAGAAATCTTGTGAATTTTCGTCGGGTCAGTCGGATCCTGGTCGCGCTCGATGCGGAACAGGAAATGTGGCGACACCAGCATTGCCTGAATGGCCACCTGAATGCCCTGCTCTGCGCTCAGCCCTTCGGATTTCGATGTGTCGATCAGCTTGACGAGCGACGCGACTTCGCTCTTCGTAACCGGGCGACGATAAGCGCGACGCGCTAGCTGAGAGACGATCTTTTCAACGCAGGCCGGCCCGGAATTCGGATCGCAGATCAAGATCTTCTTTCGGCTCGCCTTCTCGGTCTGGGACGGAAAAGGCCCGATGAAGAGCATCGATCCGATGAACTTGTTCTTCTTGTTGTCGTAAGCGTCCTTCGCCGAAAGGCCTTTGACGAAATCGTCATTGACGAAGGTGACCCGGAATGTGTGATCGCCTTCGGGCAGAAACAGCCGCATTTCCTCTTCCGAGTACGGATCGAAGTAAACGAGTTTTGACGGTTTGGTTTCGACCTGAATCGTATTCAAAAGCTTGCCGTCCATCCAGAAGCACATCGCCACCGGCTTCGCGTCCGCGCTGCGCTCTCCCGGCAGGCCGAAGCGAATAATGTATTCGCCATCCCACTCGACGCGATGCGTCGCTTCGACCGCGCTCGGATTGAGCCGCCGGAGGTTCATATTCTTGCGGCTATACTCGGCCTCGATAGGTTTTTTAGGCAGCGGATCGGCGCCGATGGCGCGGGCCGCGATCCGCTCAGCGGCGGCCATGTATTTCTCCATTAGAACGGGAGAGATGGTCAGCACGTCGGCTATATTATCGAAGCCATCGCCGGAATCATCCACGGGAAATTCCTGAGTAGCGCGATAGTCGACTCCCAGCAGATCGCGGACAGTGTTAGCGTACTCGACCCGATTCAGCCTCCGCGCCGTCACACGCCCTGGATCGGGACTGGATTGGTGATCAACTTGCTCGAACAGATTTTCAATCCATTGGACGACCGACTGCTTTTCAGCCTCTTTCGGACGCGGCATGCCTTTGGGCGGCATCTCGCCAGTCCGAATCTTCTTCAACACTTCCTCCCACTTCTGTCGATCCTGAATGACCGAAGCGGCTGTTGAATAAGTTTCGAGGTTCAGGCCGCCCGTCTTCATCTCGGCGTTGTGACAGCCGTAGCAGTGCTCGGTCAGGAACGGTCGCACCAATTGCTCGAATCCTGCGTCGCGCTGCGCCTGTTTCGCCTGACGCGCAGGCCACGGCGCCTCCAGCAAGAAGAGGATGAATATAGGCGCGATAATCGCCAAGCGTAGTAGATTCTTTCTTCTCATAGTCAAATTTCCCGGATCAGTTCAGCGTTCAATTTTTCCCAGCGTATTGTCCAGGAACCGTCCGATGGAAAACCAGGCGCGTGTGACTCCGGAGCGCCTCGCCAGCCCGCCGCCATCATCGCCACGGCATAAAGCAATCCGCCGTTGCCCGGTAAATAGCAGGGCAGATTTTTTCGCTGCCAGTTGTGACCGTTCGGGAGATAGCGATTTTTTTCGCTTTCAAGTAACAACGCGTCTACAGCCATTCCGGTTTCGCCTAATCTCGCCGCCGTCATCGCCGTCATCGGATAATCCCAGCCCCAGGTCTGATCCCACTTCCATTCCTTCATTGTCTTCTGAAGTGTGCGGCGCATGATTTCGCGGTCGACTCCATCGCCGGGCAACACGCCCAGCGCGGCGAGCATTGAGGGGTGATCATAATTGCGCTCGGTGTAAGTCTGCGGGCAATTTTCGTGCGCCAGGTAAACACCGCCTGAGGTCGGCAGTGGCGAGAGTTTGGAGACCACATCATCCCATTTCGGATTGCGTCTCATTCCGAGACGCTCGCGCCACGCTCTGGCCGTCTTCAACCCATACGTCCAATAAGCCAGCTCGAAGGTTGGATTCCAGGTTTCTCGCGGGGGATGATTCTCCTGCGCAGGAATGACCGGCGGGCCGAGCACGTACGCTTGCGCACGCTGATCGAAGTGCGCGAACGAAGCCATAAACTCCGCAGATTCAAAGACGATTGACCGATAACGTTCCAGCGTTCGGCGGTTCGGATGCGTCCTGTAGCAAAGTTCCGCATAAAAGATCGGATGCGGCTGTTGCCAGATCAGCAGTGGGCCAATCGGCGACGGGCTGTCCACGCCTTCGGGGCCAACCATCTTGGGCCATCGCGCGCCGGCGTAACCTTGCGACCGGGCCAGATCGCGCGCGGCCGGCAGAATCCTATCGTACCAACTCAAACTCTTCTCCAGCAGCGGCGTCCGATTCCACAAAGCGAAATGCGCCGCGTGCCACCAATGCATCTCCAGATGAAACTTGCCGTACCAACTGTTGACCGTCAGGCCGGTCTCTTGCGGCGGCATCGATCCCGCGCATTGTATGGCCGTCAGGTATTGCGACAACACGATGCGGCGTTCCAGCTCCGCCGCTCGATGGTCTTTGCTCCCGGCCAGCTCGATTGCGCCGCCTTCCGTCCAGAAACGCTTCCAA
>DASTMP010000248.1:0-36745 GCA_035714085.1 Blastocatellia bacterium | reverse complement strand
AATGATCATCAATATCCCGAGTCTTCTGATCCTTTTATTCATGGTTTGTTTCCTCAACGGCCTCGCGGCCTAATTTTGTGATTTCTCAGTCATATCTATCAGTCCGGCGAACGGCTAAGCGTGACGGTGGTTACGGCGCTGGTATTACTTTGGAGCATCGCAACCCAGAAGTTCTCATCTTTGTTTACGGCTCGCGCATACTTCGAGCCGGTCGGCCTCGCCTGTATCTCCGCATTGCCGACGACCTGAGTCCACTTCGGCGCGTGAGCGGGGTTAGTGAAGTAAAGCTGAATAGTTTTTGTGATAGCTGCGGTTCTGCCACCGCCGGCGTTTGTGCGAAAAGCGCCGGACACAACACGAGCGCAAATAAAAAAGTTAGCAATCCGGACATAATTCGGTTCTCCTTTGGTCGAAATATCCGAGCGCCGGAAAAATTGTGGCGCTGGATAACGAAGCGATGACGCCAGGTTCGACACAACGTTCTGTCGGTTGCTTTGACTATTAGTAATGACAAGTGGCGTGCCACTTCAGGGAGGGGCCAAAGGCTTTTAAATCCCGATTTGGCGATTGTTTTCCTGGACATTCGCTTGTCTCGGTGTGGCAAGTTGGGACTCACTGTCGCCGGATGGGACATGTGACCGGACTCATCTCATTTCATTCCTTCACACGTTCCAGCAGCGCCAGAGGAAGATAAGCAAAGACCTGCGCCAGCGGCAGCTCGACTCCAGCGCCGCCGCTAGTGGCGCGAATGAGTCGCCCGGTGAACACGTCTCGGTACAGCCCGGCGGCGGATGTGTGATTCAGCGCCAAAGCCGATTCGCCCCAAACCTCGCTCCCGGTTGGCGCCTGATTCTGATCGCCCAGGCGCGTGAAAAACCGCCCAGTCGCGACCACGGCGGTTTGATTCACCGACGCGCGGGCAAAGGCAATGACGTGGTTTTCCTTCTGCCCGCGCGCGGCGAGGGGCAAATAGTCACCTTCGGCGAATAAGGCCTGGCGCTCGCGGCGGAACCGGAGTGCGCGGTTCGTTAGATAGAGCTTGATGCGGCCGTCCTCGGGGTTGGCCACGAGCTGGCCGACCAGGTCTATCAATTTCTCGTCATCTGCGCGCAACGAAGCCAGCAACGCTCGCCGCTTTGCGAAATCGACCGGGCGGCGGTTGTCCGGATCAACCAGGTTGAATTCCCAAAGTTCCGTGCCCTGGTAAAAATCGGGCACGCCGGGCGCGGTGATCTTGAGCAGTGTCTGGGCCAGTGAGTTGTACATTCCGGCGCGGGCGATGGGCGCGTGAAACTCCGCAAACGATCTGAGGAAGCGGTTGGTCTTTTCCAGTTTCATGATCGCCTCTATGAATTCGCGCGTCGCGCTTTCGTAATCCTCATTCGGACTGATCCAGCTGGTGTGGACTTTGGCTTCGCGCATTGCCTTGATGATGTATTCCTGGATGCGCCGGACGAACCCGGAGTAAGTCGCTTCGTCCATCGGTTCAGGCGGCCATGCGCCGACCAGAGTCTGGTAGAGAAGGTACTCCACATTGGCGTCTGGGACTTCTCCCTCTTCTAACCGGGTCTTCATGTCGCGGTTGATGTCTCTCCACCTGCAAACGGCGCGATACCACTTGCCCGGAATCTCCGAAAGGGCATTGATCCGCGCGCGCACGTCTTCGCCGCGCTTGGTGTCGTGCGTTGAGGTGGCCGACAGGCCATGCGGGCGTTCGACCATTCGGTGCGCGTTAAGGCCGTGGAATTCTTCGACTGTAATCCCGAACCGCTGAGGCTCGCCGCCGACCTCGTTCAGCGAGGCCAGCGGGTAGTGGCGATAAAAGGCCGTGTCCTCCACTCCCTTCGCCATGACCGGCCCGGTCAGTTGCTGGAAGCGTAGGATGAAATCGCGCCGCGCGTCCCGCTGCCGTTCGGTCAGTCCGGCGGGGACTTCAAGGAGCAAGAGCTTGCCGATGAAATCAAAGATCGAAGGGCTGGTGGCAGGGTTGCGCCGTTTGGCCTCGCCGATGGCCTTGATGATGTGGCGGCGGTCCTCCTGGCAGACCTCGGCCTGTTCCTTGCGTGTGTAGCTGCGGTAGACCGGGAAACAGGCGATGACCTCGTCGAGCGCGTATTGCAGGCTGTTGAGCGTGAAATCGCGCGAGAAACGGCGTTGCTCCGAGATGCGGTCGAGACGCCGCGCCAGCACGTGCGATTCGCTCGACAGCGCCACGCGCAGGATGAGCTTCTTGCACTCGTAGATAAGGTCGGCGAAGTTCGGCGCCTCGCCCGTGAAGCGCTCGTAAAGCTGGCGCATCCCGGTCTCGTTAGCCCTCTCGACGAAGACGCCGTTGAGCTGATTGAGGAACCCGTAACCGGTCGTGCCGTGCGCCGGCCAGTCCGGGCGCATCAATTCGTCGTGGCTGAGAATCTTCTCGACGACGATGTAGAACGGCTTGCCGGGATCAGCGACGCAGTACGCTGATAAACTTTCGGCGGGGATCGCGCCCGCAGTCTCCGCTCGCGTACGCGCCTCCATACATGCGGCTTGCAGATCGCCGAGGGACTGCACTGGGTCGAACAGTCCGTCTACATGGTCTATCCGCAGTCCGGTCACGTAGCCTTCCTCGATCAGGCGCAGGATCAACTCGTGAACGGAGGCGAAGACATGCGGGTCTTCCACGCGGATCGCGGCCAACTCGTTGATGTCAAAGAACCGTCGGTAATTGATCTCGTCCGTGGCGACGCGCCAGAAGCAGAGCCGATATGCCTGGTCGGCCAGCAGCCGCTCCATCCGGTCAAAGCTTTCAGGCATTCCCTTCGTCCCATTCAGATCGCGCAGCGAATCGTCCAGGGCGCGACGCGCCACGTCGCATTCCGTCCGCAGCAGATCGATCCTGCGCTTGATGATCTCCTTCTCGCGCTGGCGCTCCCTGACCATTTCTGGGGTGGTCTCGTCTCGTCGCGGCAAATGGCCGAGCGCGGTGATGACGCTTTCCAGTTCGAGGACGTGCGGATGATGGGCGCCATACGCCGCTATCATCTCCGGCAACATGGGTTCGAGGATTTGAATATAGCTGCGCGGCGCAACGGGCAACCACGTTTCGTAGTAATTGGCGAAGAACGCCCCCTTCCGGCAGGTAACGGAGATCTCCTGATTCTCCAGCGCGCGGCCGTATTGATCGCCGAGCATAGGCAGCAATACTTTTCCGGCCAGGTCGGGCTTGGGCGGTCGCCAGTCGATGTCGAAAAATTGGGCGTAAGGAGAACTGGGGCCGTTCTCGAGCACGTCGTTCCACCAGCGGTTGCTCGATCCGGCGATGCTCATATGATTGGGCACGACGTCCAGGATCAAGCCCATTCCGCAACGTCCGAGACGCCGCGCGAACTCGGTGAACTCTTCCTCCGAACCGACCTCCGGATTGAGCTTCGAATGATCGGTGATGTCGTAGCCGTGCTGACTGCCACGCCCCGCCGTGAGTAGTGGCGAGGCGTAACAGTCGCTTACGCCCAGATCGTCGAGGTAAGGCGCCAGCCACGCAGATTGCTCGAATGTAAGCTGCGAATTGAATTGCAAGCGGTAAGTCGCCGCCGGGATACGCGCCTCTATTGTCGTTGTCGGATCCTTCAATCTCTCCCCCGAGTTTTAGTGATTCTTTTGAGGCTGATCGGTTACTTCATCTCACATTTAAGACTTAGAATGTTGCTGGCTGCTAGGTTACAAGCCGCGTGCCGCGTCCATTGGAGAGCGTAATACTGCGGATTTTTGACGCCAATGATTATTTGGGAAATTCTTCTAGCCGTAATTTCGGTTTTTCAGATGTGGCAATCTGGGACATTGGATTCTCTGAGAGTCGCATGAAAGGGGCTTCATGCGTATGGCGGGAAATTTGCTGAGAAATTCGCTTAATGCCATAAGAAAGGGCCGCGATGGAGTGTCTGCCGATGCGTTGCTCGCCGGAAAGGTTCGCCGTATGAGCCTGAGCGCAAGATTGATTCTGCTTTTGACCATAGCCGTGGGCGTGGTGATGGCGCTGGGCGGTTATTTCATCCTGCGTCAGCGCGAAGAGATACTGGCCCGCGCCCTGAGGAACGAGTTGCAAGCGCATGCCGTTACACTGCAACTTACATTGGAAGACAGTTATCGCGCCGGGCGGATCGGCGACGCCCAGCGGCTGATTGACCATTTGAGTGAAAACCCAAGAGTATTCAGCGTCATTCTGTTTGACGAAAATGGCCGCGTGGCGATGTTTTCCAACCCGCTCGAGGCCGGGAAGATTGTCGAAAGTCCGGACGCTCAACGAGTGATTGCGACAGGAGCGCCGGTCGAAATCGTGCGCCGTCGCGGCGGCAGTGAGGTCTATTCATTCATTATGCCGATTCGCATCAGCGCCGCTCGTCGCGGGGCGTTCGAGATTTCGCAGCCGGCCGAATTCATCAAGGCTGACTACGCCAGAGCGCGCCGCGATATCGCGCTCATCACGTTGGCGCTGTTCGCCGCCATCATCGCGGTCGTGCTGCTGGTGATGCGTTACAACCTGCTGCGCCCGATCAAAGAGCTGCTGGGCGGAGCAAAGGCCGTCGGCCAGGGGGATCTCGCCTACCGAGTCGTCACGCCGTCCGGCGGCAATGAGATCGCGCAGCTCGCGAGCGAATTCAATCGCATGGCGGAAAGCCTGGCCGAGCAGCGGCTCGCCGCCGAGCGCCAAGCGGAAGGGCGTCTTGCGCTCGAACGCGAACTGCGCCAGAGCGAACGCCTCGCTTCGGTGGGACGGCTGGCGGCGGGCGTCGCGCACGAGATGGGGGCGCCCCTCAATGTCATCAAAGGCCGCGTCGAGATGCTGCGCGAAAACGCCGGCGCGCCGGCCGAAAAACGAGCGCGCAACCTCGACATCATCGGCGCTCAAGCCGACGCGATTACAGACATCGTTCGTCAGTTGCTCACGCTGGCGCGCCCGTTCAATCTGAGGCGCGAAGCGATCGAGCCGTCACGTCTGATCTCGACGGTCGTCGAGTTGATCGAAACCGACGCCGCGAAGTCCGGCGTCAAGGTCGAGGTTATTGGAAACAATCATCATCGCCCCGATGTTGTCGAAGGTGATCTGGCTCTGCTGCGGCAATCGCTGATGAACATTTGCATCAACGCGCTGCACGCGATGGCGCAGGGAGGCCGGTTGCTGATCGAGGTCGCGCCCGAAGAGAGGCGCGTAAACGGCGGGCCATTTGTCGGGCTGCGCGTGTCGGACAACGGTTCGGGGATACCGCCGGAGAATCTCGCGCATATCTTCGACCCGTTCTTCACGACTAAAGAGGTCGGCAAAGGCACTGGACTCGGACTGTCCGTCGCGCGCCGGATCATCGAAGAACACGACGGATGGATCGAGGCGGCCAATAGAGAGGAAGGCGGCGCGGCTTTCACCATATGGCTGCCGGCGATTCCTGATGACGGGCGCCGGCGGTGAATTCGGAAATTTCCGCGCCGCAACTGACCGCGCCGCACACGACCTCGACTGAGCATTCGGCCCGCGAAGCAACGCTCGCGACAAAGTCGCCGCAGAAGACTTTCTCGATGAAGCTCATCTCCTCGGCCCCGATGAAGACGCAATCCGCGCGCCACCGTCTGGCCGTTTCTATCACATCAATCGCCGGAGAACCGGCCATGATCTCGGAAGTGACGAACAGGCTTGCCGCTTGAAGTTTCCGCTCGACCGGGCGTCGGAGAACCATAACCGCCTCCTCAACCGCCTCCACTTGCGCGTCGAGCACTCCGCCGGGAAGTCGCATTTCACTGAGAATCGGGCCGAGAGAGGCGACGAGCTTTACTTCCGTTCTAGGAGGCCATAGACGCGACGTGACAGCCCGCGCTGTGGCCTCGAGGTTTTGCGACGCGGTTAACGGAATGACGGCGCGAGGCGGCGCGCCGCGCGGGCGTACGATCGCACGCGCTATACGCACAGAGCAGTTCGCCTCTTTGAAAAGGCGTTTGGCGACGCGCCCGAGGCCGGCTCGTTTTGAGCCTCCGCATCCGTGTTGGCCGATTATGACGAGATCGGGGTTCCACTCCGCGACTTTCCTGATGATTTCCTGCTGTGGAGGGGCAAGGCGGGCTTCAAAGGTCACATCCCAGCCTGGGAAGTTCGCCTGAATATAATCCCGGGCAAGCCTCGCCGACATACGCGCCTCGATCAATCTGCAACTGAGACGGCCTACAACGCCCCTGGTCGCCTTGCCGACCAGGAAATCCTCCGGCTCGGCCAGCGTAAGCACTACGACTTCGGCGCGCGTGGGCAACCCCGCGTAGTGGAGATCGTCCAGAATCGCATTCGCAAACTCCGAACCGTCGTATGCGATCAGTATTTTCATCCAGGAAGAAAAAAGGACGCACGGCCGAGATATCGACTGGCCAGGAGTTTACAACAGACTCAGCCTAGCTTGTTTGTTTTACAACTCCCGGAGATGTTTCTGCGGCCATGCGCCCTAGGGGGATATAACAACTCAGTTCAGCAAGCTCATTCGTATGCAATTTTCCTGATTCAATCCATAACCGCATACCCGGCCAACCAGGCTTTTTCCCGGCGCCCCGCCCCGCGCTAACCACTGGCGAATTGATTGCGACCTGGGTCCTTCCTAACAGATCGCGAGGAGCCCAACTCACAGCGATCTCCCCTTGCCGACGCGAGGCGCCGGTTATGCAGTCGGATTCACCTCAGCAGAGGCGCTTGTAAGAGTTACAAGCGTCGTGCCCATGAGTAGTCATTCTCTGACGCCTTTCCGAATCAACGCGTTGAAGCGCCAGACGGGATTAATTAGGGATGAATTTTTGTAGACGCCTGGGACAGCGCTGTGGACGGATGACCCACTTCAATGAAGATGGGCAGGCTACAGCGCAGGTCTGCTCGCTCTTATCACGGGCACAACGGTTGCACCAACGCAAGAGGACGCAACCTGGACTGACTCTTCAATGCAGGCGACCCTATGAAAAAGATTGTCACGACTGGAATGGCCCTGTCGCTTATTCTTGTGGCGCATACTTGTAAACGATTCCGCGGAGGCGCCGAATCAACCGGCGAACGACAGCCTCTGATCGAAATCGCGCCGTTCGAACAGGGGCGCGGACAATGGAAGATCGCCATTACTGACGCCGTCACAGTAGCCGTGACGGCGCCAGTAGCCGAGCGTATACAGATCATGGGCCGCCTGGAGGGAGTGGAAGAAGACTACTTGAAGCTTCGAATGCTCACGGCGCCCACTTGTCGCGCAAGCGGAAAGTTCGTCACGCAACTGAATCTCGCCCCCGACTTCGCCGGTCAAGTGTGGGCGGAGGCTTCATACCCTGACGGCGCAAAGAAACGGACCGAACCGATCGCGCTTGCCGTCGAGGCAGCGAGCGCCGGAACGACCGCTCGGCTCGACGCGGTCGGCGGTTCGGTGGGCACAGATGAATCGGCGCGCTCGGACAGGCTGACCGGTGGGAGAATCAGGAGGACAAAACTCATCGCCGGAGAGCCTGATATTCGGATCACGGTCAACGCGCCGGCCTTCCAACTGACACTCTGGCAGAATGGCAAAGAGGTCAGCGCCTATCACATCGGCATTGGCCGAAAGAATTTCCCCGTCCCTGTCGGCGAGCGCGGGGCCAAGGCAATTATCTTTAATCCTTCCTGTATTCCGCCCGACAGCGCGTGGGTTTCCCGCGGCGACGGCGTATCGCCGGATGAAAGGGTCAGGGCGGACGATCGACGCCCTATCCTCAGTAAGATCAACATCCCGCTAGGCTCGGGCTATATGATCCATGAGGCTTCGAAAGCGGACGACATCGGCCGTGCTGTTTCGCATGGGTGTATTCTGATGCTCAGGGATGATCTTCTCGACCTGGCGGAGAAAATCCTAACGACGCGCGATCTATCTGTCGCGAAATCGCGGATCACGGAATTGATGGGGGGTTATGAAAGATTCGCAGCGCCGCTCGATCCGCCGGTGTTGGTAGACGTCAACTATGATCTGCAAGTCGTCGAGGGCGGCGTGTTGCATGTCTATCCTGACGTCTACGAGCGCGGCGCCTTCGCGCTCGACAGCCTGCGAGCCGAGTTGCAGAGCGCGGGCGTCGCGGCCCCGCTGCTCGGAGATCAGTCCTTGCGGTGGATATTGGATCAAGTCGGCGTTGATATGCAATTTGTCATCAACGTCGCCGACATCAGGAAAGGTCGCATACGGCGCGGGCGTAAGCTCCCATTGGTTGATAGGCCGATGGAGAACAGAATTGAGGTCGCTGCAGGCTCGCGGCCGCGGGCGCCGGATTACTCGTTGAAACCAGCCCCTTGATTGCAAATTTTCTGGAGGCGACATGAACGCGATAAACTCCGAACAGGCGGGAAGTCGGCCGGAAGTCTTGCGTGTCTTGCGGACGAAGAGCGAAACCAAGGCGTTTTACAACAAGATCAGCAAGGTCTATGACCTGTTAGCCGATCAGAGCGAGGAGCCGGTCCGCCGGGCGGGACTGGAGAAGTTGAACGCCAGTCCGGGAGAGAAGGTACTGGAGATCGGCTTCGGCACAGGCCATTGCCTAGTCGTATTGGCTCGGGCTGTGGGCCCCTACGGCAAGGTCTACGGCATCGATCTTTCCGACGAAATGCTCGAAATCGCGCATGAGAACCTTGAGAAAGAAGGATTGGCTGCTCGAGTGGAGTTGATCTGTGAAGACGCGGAGAAACTGCCCTACGCTGCAGAAACGCTGGACGCGATCTTCATGAGTTTCACCCTGGAGTTGTTCGATACGCCGGAAATTCCCAAAGTTCTGGCCGAATGCAGGCGTGCGCTGCGGCCAGGCGGGCGAATTGTGGTGGTGGGCGTGTCGAAAGAAGGAGATGGCGGAGTGATCCTGCAAGTCTTCGAATGGACGCACAAACATTTCCCTAATTTGATGGATTGCCGGCCAATTTTCGTTCGCAAAGCCCTGGAGGCGGCCGGGTTCCGTATCGAGAGCGTGGAAAATAGTACGATCTGGGTTCCAGTAGAGATCGCGCTGGCGTTCAAAAATGACGATTCAGAGATGCGAGACGCGGCCTGCGTCAGGGTATCCGGATAGCCATGTGTGGCAATCAGGGAACTGATGTCATCGGATCGGCGCTAACAGCTCAAGCGTGATGCCCGTTCGAATGAAATCATTGAAACGATAGCGCGCTATGGGACTGGCACGCCTTCGGCGCGATATTCATCTAGTCTGCGGTAGAGCGTCTTGCGATCGAGGCCCAGCAGTTCCGCCGCGCGCGACTTGTTGCCGCCTGTGCGCCGCAGGAGTTCCAGAATGTATTCACGCTCCAATTCTCGCAGGCTCATATTCTGTTCGACCGAACGCGCGATCAGCGCTGATGCGCTGCCGCTTGTGCGCACCCGCTCCGGCAAATCGTCGGGCGTAATCACCGTTCCGCGCGCGAACGCGACCGCCCTCTCGATGGCGTTTTCCAGTTCGCGCACATTTCCCGGCCATGAGTAGGCGGTGAGGATGGCGAGCGCCTCGGACGACACATCAAGCGGCGACCTTTTTGCGGCCCCGGTCGCCTTGTTGACGAAATGCTCGACCAGCAATGGGATGTCGAACGAACGCTCGCGCAGCGGCGGGACTGCGAGCCGAATGACGTTTAATCTCCAGAACAGATCTTCGCGAAAGCGCCCGGCATGCGTGTCCTGTTCAAGATCGCGGTTGGTCGCCGCAACCACACGCAGGTCGACAGATTTTTCAAGATTCGCCCCGACGCGGCGGATCGCGCCCTCCTGCAGCGAGCGCAGCAGCTTCGGCTGCACGGGTAACGGCAACTCTCCGACCTCGTCCAGGAAGAGCGTGCCACCGTCCGCGGCTTCGATCAGCCCGGCGCGCTGCTGCCTTGCGCCCGTGAATGCCGTCCCTGTGTGTCCGAACAATTCCGATTCGATCAACTCCGCCGGGATCGCAGCGCAGTTGACTGGGACGAAAGCGCCATTGCGCTCTGACATCTCGTGAATCGCGCGTGCGACGAGTTCCTTGCCCGTCCCCGATTCGCCTATGATGAGCACCGTGCTCGCGCTGCGGGCGGCGAGCGAGATGTGATCGAACAATTTACGCATCGAACGCGATGCGCCGATGATGCGAGGCGCCGCCGCCGGTCGTTCGCGGCGCAACCGCGCCTGCTCACGCTGCGCCGCGCTTCGTTCCAGCGCCTCCCCGACGAGGCGCAGAATATCGCGGTTCTCGAAAGGCTTGGTCAGGTACTGGTAGGCGCCCGCTTTGACCATCTCCACCGCCTGTTCGACCGAGCCGAAGGCCGTGATCACGATAACCGGAGCTTCCGAGCGCAGTTCGCGCGCCTTCGCCAACAACTCGCGTCCTGTCATTTCGGGCATCCGCACGTCGGTGATAACCAGGTCGATCACCTCATTCTCTTTCTTGATGTGCGCGAGCGCCTGAATCCCATTGGCCGCGACGATGGTTTCATACCCGACGTCTTCCAGCACCTCCTGAAGCAGATCGCGCATGTCGTCGTTGTCTTCAGCGATCAAGACTCGCTCTCTCATACCGGCTCACTCATTTCTTCTCGTGTTTATCCCGATCCTAGCCGCGTTCAGTATACTTCAGTTCTACATGGAGTGAGCTGGCGATAGTGCAATCTCCGTACCGATAACGCAGCAGACCGGGCATGAACGCGCCAAGGGGAAGGCTATATGTGGTCGATGTTCTCGATGCGGAAGTTCGGCAAGCTATCAGTAAATGTGTCCCAAATTTCCACACCGCCGTCCGGCGCCGCCACACGCCAGTCACGTCTATGTCGAAGTCCAGCTTCTTCCATTGCAACCCATTATAAGAAAAGTCGCTGGCCAACCCTCTGCCTCATTGGCGGCACGTTGATTGCGATTCTCAAATGTATCAGATGGAATCTGTGGGTGGCTACGATGAGTATGAGGAGCGCAGACAAATAGGGCGGCGGCTGGACATCCTGCGACTCATCTGCAGATGCTGCGAATGGTCGCGGGCGTGTTATCAGCGCACACGCAAGGATGGCGATGCTGATATGCGGGCGACAACGGACTGAAATTCATCAATGAACGAGTTCAAACCCATTACATACTTCGGCGGCTATTTGCCAATCGAAGACCACGGTCTGATCGGAGACGGCTCGACGGCGGCGTTGGTCGGGCGTGACGGCGCGGTCTCGTGGATGTGCGCGCCGCGTTTCGATTCGCCCCCCTTGTTCTGCCGCCTGCTCGACGCGCGGCGCGGCGGCGCTTTCACCGTCGCGCCTGAAGGCCTGATCGAATCGCGGCAGTTTTACGAACCTGACACCGCAATGCTAGTGACGGAAATGCGCTGCGCGACGGGGTTGGTACGTTTAACAGACGCGCTGACGCTGCGGCAGGGCGCGGATCTGAGAGAGGACGTCGCCGCCGGGCGCTGCGAGTTGTTGCGCTTTGTGGAAACGCTACAGGGCAGCGTGAGACTGAGGATCGAGGTGGAGCCTCGCGGCGGGGGGCAGGTCGGAGCGCGTTGCGGCGGCCTATCCATACACAGCGTCGCCCGCCCTCATCTCGACCTCATGCTTTCATCATCCGTCCCGCTGCAAGGGTTGCGCAACGTGTTCGAACTTAGGGAAGGGGATCGTCTGCATCTGACGTTGCGCTGGGGCGCCGTCGGCAGACACAAGCCGTTGTCGGTGGAAGACTCGCTGCAGGCGACGCGCGACGCCTGGCGTCGGTGGGCCGCGCGTATCGACTACGAAGGGCAGCGGAAAGAAATCGTGCGACGCTCGGCGCTGACGCTCAAACTGCTCGACCATTTTGAGAGCGGCGCGGTCGTCGCGGCGCCGACCTCCTCGCTTCCCGAAGTGATCGGCGGCGAACGCAACTGGGATTATCGCTATTCGTGGGTACGCGACGCGGCCTTCTCGGTATACGCGCTCAATCGCATCGGCTGCCGGGAGGAAGCTTCAGGATTTCTTGGCTGGGCGCTGGACGCGGTCGAACGCGGCGGACACCCCAGGGCGCTCTACGACCTCGATGGGGCTTTGCCTCCGCCGGAGCGGATAGACATGGAACTTGAAGGCTATCGAAGCTCGCGTCCGGCGCGATGGGGGAATGCGGCGGTGGAGCAGATTCAGCATGACGTGTACGGCGAGATTCTAGATTGCGCTTACCAGTGGGCGGCGCGTCACGGCGAGATTGATGAAGCGTTGTGGGAAAGACTGTGTAGACTGATCGAGGCCGCCGCGCACGCGTGGCGCAAGCCTGATCACGGCATCTGGGAATTACGAACGCCGGGCAGGGTGTTCACCTATTCGGCTGCGCTGTGCCAAGTGGCGCTCGATCGCGGAGCGAAGATGGTCGAACGGTTCGAACTGCCGGGCGACCGGCTGTCGTGGCGCGCGGCGGCGGATGAAATTCGCTCGGCGATACTCGACGAAGCGTGGGATGAGAGACTCAACTCGCTGACAGAACATCTAGGCGACGGCAGCCTCGACGCCAGTCTGTTGTCTCTGCCGCTGCGCCGCGTCATCCGCGCCGATCATCCAAAAATGGTGGCGACGACTGCGGCGATCATGGAGCGGCTCGGCGCGGGCGCCGGCTTGTTGTACCGCTACCTGCCCCATGTCTCGCCCGACGGCCTGCCGGGACGCGAAGGCGCGTTTCTGCTATGCAGTTTCTGGCTGGTGGACAATCTGGCCTATCAGGGCAGACTGGATGATGCGACGGACCTCTTCGATTCGCTCTGCGGCCGGGCCAATGCCCTCGGACTTCTACCCGAACAGATAGACCCCTCGACCGGCGCCTTCCTGGGTAACTTCCCGCAGGCGTTCAGTCACGTCGGACTGATTTCGAGCGCCGTGAACTTGACGCGATTGATTAAGGCTCAAACATCGGGATAGTTCTTGAAAAAGCAGTGGCGCACGACCATTGCCGTTACAATCGAATATGCGCGGAAACGACTACGGCGCACATCGAAACGCGCCATCCTCGTCAGATTAATTGCTGTCGGTCTGATTTTTGCAGGTGGAATCTGGTAGCTCAATCACAAAGGGCCTCAAAAAACGCTGAGGATGATATGAGTAGGAAATGGAAATTGCCTCGGGCGCGTATCGGACCAAGCATGCTCAACTTCTAATATACGAGATACTATTGATGGAACCGAGGCGCGCCGGGAGAGATGCGCGCCCAATGATTTCAGGAGGAGGAATTATGCTTAGTAAACGTAACAACCGGTTCATGGAGATACTCGCGATTGGAATGATCGGGGAAGGAATTATAGGGGCGATACGTCCCAGACGTTACATGCGATTATGGCGATTCGGGCCGAAAGCTTACCGCAATTTCATTGACGCGCTTGCGAGGCGCCCGCAGGCGACGCGGTTGATGTGCGCCGCGGAAGCAGGGCTTGGCGTCTGGCTGGCGTTGCGGAACACGCGGTGACAAGCGCTTATCGAAAGTGGGGTTGCGGACGGCAATGAAGGTCGCCCGACACGTCGTGGATTATCTAATTGGAGCTGCATTATGACCGGTTCGAATAAGACTTCCGTTGAAAAGCCCTTTGCAAGAACCAATTTTGCATGGACATCTCTGGTCAGGCTCGCGCTGATTCTGCTGGCCGTTTCCATGTCGTCCAATGCGGGCGGCGCGAGCAATTCGCATGCTCTGCGAGGGCGACAGGAAAGACGGTATGAGTTGAAAGGCATTGTTCAATCCGTCGATAAGGCTAAAAAACGCGCGACAATCAAGCATGAGAAGGTCGGCGATCTGATGGGCGCCATGACGATGCCTTTTCTGGTCAAGGACGAGAAGGCGCTCAATGAGATGGAACCGGGCGATCAGATCAAGGCGACGCTGGTTACGACCGGCGACGGCGGGATGTGGCTGGAGAAGATCACGATCATCGCCAAAGCCAAGAAGGAAAAGACTTCCACCACCGGGGGAGATCAGGCCGATAAACCTTCCGGGCTTATTGGAGAATCTGGGAATGATCGGCAGGCGCCACCTTCGCGATTCGATGGCGATGCAACTGGGCTCTACACTTGCTCGATGCACCTGGACTATCGCAGCAACAAACCGGGTAAGTGCCCGCGTTGCGGAATGGCATTGATTCCGACCACGCCGGCGATTGAGGAAGAGTTTGACCTGGAGATGAACGCTTCACCGAGAACGCCGCGGCCCGGCCAGCCGTTGACATTACGCTTCGCCTTCTTTAACCCGCGCACCGGAGCGAAAGTCAAAGAGTTCGGCTTGATGCACGGCAAACTTCTTCACCTGTTCCTAGTCAGCCAGGATTTAAGCGACTTTCAACACATCCACCCGCGCCAACTCTCCGACGGTGGCTTCATAATCAAGACCTCGCTGAAACGTCCCGGTCTATACAAAGTCTACACAGACATTTATCCGCTCGACGGCGCACCGCAGTTCTTGCAGACTAACATCAGCGCCGCTGGCTGGCGGGGCGACGTGGTGGCTGGTCAGGCGCATCTGACGCCTGACGCCACACTGACCAAGACCGTTGCGGGGGTAAAAGTAACCTCGGGGAACGCCGAGGCCCTCGGCGTTGATTTGAAAGCGCTAGACGCCAAGCCGGCCGGCGATCTTAAAGTCGAATTGCAGCCTGACTCGACGCCGCTCATCAGCGGCAGGAAGCTTACGCTCAAATACCGGCTGACCGACGCCGCTACGGGGGAGCCGGCGCGTGACATGATTCCGTACCTCGGCGCGTGGGGCCACATGCTGATCCTAAGCGAGGATCAATCAGAGGCGATCCACTCACACCCGGAAGAGACCGTCCCGGGAGAGGCTGACTTGCGAAAGGCGCGCGGTGGCCCGGAATTTAGCTTCGACGTACTCTTTCCCGCGCCGGGCAATTACCGCGTCTGGGCGCAGTTCCTGCGCGGCGACAAGCTTTCAACCGTGGTCTTTGACCTGCGCGCAGAGCGGCTTCATTGACTAGCTCAATTCTTATCGCTTACTTGGGAGCGGCGATCAACGACAACATCCGCTAAATTGGTCAATAAAACGAGATCGACTGTACGACAGGGGATTGAACCTGATGGGGCCGAGTGATAGGTTTCATTTGGCCTCTTTCGTTCGCATGCAAAGGTCCGATCACGAGTCACATTCTGAGACATGTAGGATTTGCTGCGCCGCTACTAACTAATGCTAGGAGAGCGGTCGAAGACGCCAACCAGCTCAAAGTCGAGTGCCTCTCCGCTGTCTCGACGGAATATATATTAGAGGAGATCGCCAATTTGTAAACGACTGCCATTGACTTGGATTCTCCACTTTCCGGAACGACGAGACCATTAGGGAATTACACGGATTCGCCAACCGCCGTCTGATCTCTTGTTTCCAGTCAGGCATATTCGATTACGGATTGCGGCTCACTCACAGCGCAATGCAATCATCGGATCAACTTTCGTCGCCCGCCGCGCTGGTACGAAGCAGGCCAGTAGCGCCACGAAGATGAGCAGTAAGGCAATCACCGCGACGGTCAGCGGGTCGGTCACGCTGACGCCATAAAGCTGCTCCGCCATTCGCGCCTGCCACGTCCCACGCCCGAAAGACTGGTTCGCCAGCAGACGTTTCAAGCCGTAGCCGATAGCGACGCCCACGGCCAGCCCCAGCAAGACCAGTTTCAGTCCTTGCCAAAGCACCATCCGTAGTACGTTGGCGGTTTGCGCGCCGAGCGCCATCCGAATGCCAATCTCGTTCGTGCGTTGAGACACCGAATACGCCAGCACGCCCGAAAGTCCGATGGCGGCGAGCAGGAGCGCCAGACCGCCGAAGAAACTCAGGAGCCGTGCGGACAATCGTTCCTGCCCCAGCGTGGCTTGCGAGCGTGCGGTTTGCGAACTGACCTCCGTGATCGGCAGGTTGCTGTCGAGTTCGCGCACGACCTGCCGCACGGTGGCGGCTAGCGCGGTCGGTTCGCCCGCCGTGCGCAAGGTGAAATACATCTTGCCATTCCCTTCGCCTACCTGCTGCCACGGCGCGTAAAGCAGCGGCGGGATGTTTTTGCGTTGGTTCTCGTATTTGGTATCCGCCACGACGCCGACAATTTCGACCGTCTGTTTGCTGCGCCTGAAGGTGATACGCTTGCCGAGCGCCTCATCGTTGGGGAAGAACTCGCGCGCGAAGGTTTGGTTGACGATGGCGACCTGTGGGGCGCGCGCGTCATCTTGCGCTGTGAAGTTGCGTCCACGCAGGAACGGAATTTCCAGCGTCGCGAAATAGTTATCGCGCACCGCCTGCCGGAAGGTGGAGCGCGGCGGGGCCGTCGCCTCAACCTCGCCGGGCAACAGGATGCCATTGGCCCAATTGTCACGCGCGATGAGCGGGACGCGCCCGAAAGTTGCGGCGCGCACGCCCGGAAGATTGTCCAGCCGCGCAAAGACTTGCTGATAGAACTGCGCCAGCCGCTCATCTTTGTAGCCGCCCTGCCCCGGCCGCAAGCTGAAGACCAGCAGGTTTTCCTGATTGAAGCCGAGGTTGACACGTTGCAGATTGTGCAGCGTGCGCAGGAATACACCCGCGCCAACCAGCAGCAACAACGACAGCGCGACCTGCGCGACAATCAACCCTTTGCTCAAACGCGAGACTGCGCCCGTTGTACGGCGGCTCTGTTTGAGCGAAGTCGCTAAATCCACACTCGTCGCGCGCCACGCGGGCGCCAATCCGAACAGCACACCGGTCAGCAGCGAGACAGCGAGCGTGAAGGCCAGCGCGCGCCAATTCACACTGAGGTCAACATTGCTGGGCAACACCCCTGTGTCTTTGTCGGTTATCGCCAGGAGCGCGCTGTTGCCCAACAAGGCGAAGAGCACACCGACCGCGCCGCCGGAGGCCGCGAGCAGCACGCTTTCGGTCAACAATTGCCGAATCAATCGCCCGCGCCCCGCGCCGACCGCGAGCCGCACGCTGATCTCTGCGTTGCGCGAAGACGCCCGCGCCAGCAACAAATTGGCGATGTTGGCGCAGGCAATCAGCAACACGAGCGCCACCACGATGAACAGGCCATAAATCGTGGGCGCATACTCGCGGCGCTCGTCGAGCATCCCACGGCTGCCGGATTCTGCGATCAGGCGCGGGTACTCTTTCGGATCGAGTTGCGCCGGTTCATCCGCTCTGCGCGGCGGCGGCATCATTTCCAACGCGGCGGCTTGAAAAGCGTCATTCAGGCTGGCTCGCGCTTGTTCATAAGTCGCGCCCGGTTTGAGTCGCCCCATCACATCCAGCCACCAGTAACCCCCTCTGTTCGCCGTACCCAGGCGGCTCTCGCCCCGTAGCAATGGCTCGCTGGCAATCGGAATGGTGACGGCGTGGCGCTCACCCACCTGCCCTGCGCCGTTGAAGGCATGTTGCGTCACGCCGATGATGGTGAAGGATTGCTGATTGAGTTTGAGCGACTGGCCGATGACTGCCGGGTTGGCGCTGAACCGCTCCTGCCAGAACTGATGGCTGAGCACGACCACCGGCGCAGCGCCCGCCCTGTCGTCTTCATCAGTGATCGCGCGCCCCAAGACAGGTTGTACGCCCAGCCCGGCGTAGTAGCCGCCGGACACGACTTGTCCGCTGATGACCTCCGCCTGCTGGCCCACCACGGCATTCAGTTCACCGAACGGAGCGAAGGCAAAGAGATCGCTGAGCGGGCTATCCGGCCCGCGGAGGTGCGCCTGGCGCATCCTGGTAAAGACTTCGTGACGAAACAACGAAGTTTCTTCCCAGCCGCTCATACCACTCGTTCTGAAGGAACGCCCGGCTTGCCATTCAAACAGCGCTAACCGCTCCGGCTTTTTGACTGGCAAGGTCTTGAGCAGCACGGCATCCACGACGCTGAAGAGCGCCGTATTCGCGCCGATGCCTAATGCCAGTGAAAGCACGGCAATCAATGTGAAGCCTGGCTGCTTCATCAACATTCGCGCGCCGTAGCGCAGGTCTTGCCATAAGTCTGCGATCATATTTGTCCTCCGATTGGTTCCCAAAATGATGGGTTCAGGCGGGAACCGCCGCTCTACACGCCGCAGTTCCCGCGCCAGCAAATCATCCTCGCTCAAGTCTGTCAGCACTTGGCGCTGCGCATCGGCTTCACTCATCCCAAACGCCAACAACTCCGCGTAGGATTCATCGAGATGTTGCGCGAGTTCTTCGACGATGGCGGCTTCGCGCAGCGGCGAAAGGTTCAAGTGCGCCAGCCGTTGTCTGATTTCTGGTTTCCAGTCAGGCACGTTTATTTCCCCTTGCTTGCAGCTCACTCAGCGCGCAACGCGATCATCGGATCCACCTTCGTCGCCCGCCGCGCCGGAATCCAGCAGGCCAACAGCGCCACGACCAGGAGCAGCAACGCGATTGCGGCAAACGTCAGCGGATCGGTCGCACTCACGTTGAACAGCAGACTGCGCATCAAGCGGGTGAAGAACAACGCCACGACGACGCCGAGGGTGACGCCAAGCAAAGCGAGTTTCAGCCCCTGCCCGATGACCAGACGCAACACGTCGCGCGTGTTTGCTCCCAGCGCTATCCGCACGCCGAGTTCCGGCGTGCGCTGCGTGACGGCGTACGAGATCACGCCGTATAACCCGATAAGCGCCAGCAGCAGCGCCAGCCCGGCAAACGTTCCCAGCAGCGTCAGGCTAAGTCGGTCCTTAGCGACCGTCTCTGAACGCAATTGCGTCATCGTTTTCACGGCGTCAATCGGTTGTTGCGGGTCTAGGGCTTGCACCTCGGCGCGGGCCGCCTCCGCAAGTGATTGCGGTTCGACCGATGCGCGTACGGTAACCCGGACGTCGGGCACGGTGGCTTGCAAATATGGGATGTAGGCCTGCACGCGGTTCGACTCTTCGCGTAAACCGTCCATCTTGACGCGTCCGACCACGCCGATCACCGTCAACCGCAGCGCATCCGCCATGGGGCCGAAACGCACACGTTTGCCGATCGCGTCTTCATTCGGCCAATAGCGGCGGGCAAATTCCTCGTCAATCACGATGCAGTTCAGCCCGGCAATCAGACGCGGGATCGGTTCGAGTTTGCTGAGGTCGCGCCCGCGCAGATGGTCGCGGTTGTCGCGTTCGTCAAACCAACGTCCGGCGCGCAGCGGAATGTTCAGCGTCTCGAAATAACCGGGCGAGACCAGCATCATTTCCATCGAGGGCATTTCGTTTGCCGGCGGGATCGGACGGCCATCGATCGAGAAGCTGGTCGTCCATCCATTGTTGCCCAGCGGCAGCCCCGATGAATAACCTGCATTCACGACGCCGGGCAGCGCGCGCAGTCTTTGTCGCAACGTTTGAAAGAAATTCATTTGCGGCTCAAGCTGCGGGTATTTTTGCTCCGGCAAGGTAATCGAGAAGGTCAGCAGGTTCTCGTGGTTGAATCCGGCGTCGGTGCGCAGCAACTGGCTGAAACTGCGCAGTAACAACCCCGCGCCTACCAGCAGGACCAGCGTCAACGCGACTTCGGCGACCACGAGGGCGTTGCGAAACCGGGCCCTGCTCCCCGCGACGCCGCGCCCGGCATCTTTCAAGGCCAGATGCGCATCCATCCGTCCCGCTTGCCACGCAGGCGCGAGGCCAAACAGCAGCCCGGTCAGCAAGGCAATCCCGAAGGTAAATCCCAACACGAAGATGTCCGTTTTGATCTCACCCGAACGCGGCAAGACTTCCGGGTTGAATTTGAGCAGCAGATCGATTGCCCCCTGAGCCAGCAAGACTCCTGGCAGTCCGCCCAGCAGCGCAAGCATGACGCTTTCGGTCAGCAATTGCCGCGCAATGCGCCCACGGCTGGCGCCCACAGCCACGCGTACGGCTATCTCGCGCTGCCTGGCGGCTGAGCGCGCCAGCAGTAAATTAGCGACGTTGGCGCAAGCGATGAGTAGTACACAGCCGACCGCCGCAAGGATGATCCATAAAGCGCGCTCGACATTACCGGTAATCTCCTCTTTGAGCGGACGCACAATGACCGAATTGCCTTTGTTCGAGACGGGGTAGGCGGTCGCGAGTCGCGCGGCGATGGTTCGCATCTCAGCTCGCGCCTGCTCGAGCGTGACTCCAGGTTTGAGCCGCGCGACGCCGCTCAAACCTGGATGGTTGAAGCGCTTCTGATAGGTTTCCTTATCGGTCAAGGGCCCAATCGGCAGCCACAGATCGAAGCGACTCTGAAAGAAGAACTCCCGCGGCAGGACGCCAATCACCGTATAACTGCGGTCGTTCAATGTGATCGTCCGGTTGACGATCCCGGCCTCGCCGCCAAATCGTCGTTGCCAGAGTGCGTGTCCGAGCACGACGACCGGCGCGCCGCCGAGCCTGTCTTCTTCATTGGTGTAAAGGCGTCCGAGCAAGGGCTTGACCTTGAGCGCCGCCAGCACATCCGCCGAAGCCTGCCCGCCCTGCAACTGGGTCGGGTCGCCGGCGCCGGTCAACGTGTAACCGCCGCCGTTGTAAACGCCGATGTTCTCAAACACGGTCTGCTGCGCGCGCCAATCCAGAAAGTTCGGGTAGGCTACAGCCTCTTCTCCGAATGATTCGGCCTGTTCTCTCAAAAAGACCAGTCGGTTGGCCTGCTCATACGGCAGCGGCTTGAGCAACACGGCATTGACGACGCTGAAGATCGCCGTGTTCGCGCCAATGCCCAGAATCAGTGTCATGACGGCGATCAAAGTAAAACCCGGATTCTTCACAAAAATTCGCACGCCGAAGCGCAAGTCTTGCCATAAGTCTGCGATCATATTTGTCCTCCGGTTCGTTCCGAGAATGATGGGTTCTGAATTGGTGAATCGTTCAACGCGCCGCAATCCGTGCGTCAATAATCCACCGTCGTGCAAATCCGCCCGCACGTGGCGATAGGCGTCAGCTTCACTCATCCCACACGCCAACAACTCCGCGTAGGATTCATCGAGATGTTGCGCGAGTTCTTCAACGATGGCGTTTTCGCGCGTTGGCCCGAGTTGTAGCCTTGCCAGTCGCCGTCTGATCTCTGGTTTCCAGTCAGGCATGTTTGTTTTTCCTTCTCCGCTTTATTGCTTGATGCAAGCGCGGCTCACTCACAACGCAACGCGACAAGCGGGTCTACCTTCGTCGCCCGCCGCGCCGGAACGAAGCAAGCCAGCAATGCGACCGCGATGAGCAGCAGCGCAATCGCGGAGAACGTCGCCGGATCGGTTGCGCTCACGCCGAAGAGCAGATTCTTCATTGTTCGCGTCAACGCCAATGACGCGACCAGTCCGAGCGTCACGCCAACGAGCGCCAGCTTCATGCCCTGTCGGATCACCATGCTGAGTACGTCGCTCGCCTGCGCGCCGAGCGCCATCCGAACGCCGATTTCGCGCGTACGTTGAGCGACCGCGTACGACATCAAGCCATAAATCCCCAGACTGGCGAGCGCTAGCGCGACGAGGGCGAAGACGGTAAGCAAGAGCATGGAAAATCTGCGCGCCGCGACCGATTGCGCGACGATTTGCTCCATCGTTCGCACGTTGAAGACCGCCTGATCTTTGTTCAGGGCGGCAATCTTGCCGCGCACCGCCGAGGCCAGATTCAACGGTTCTGCTTCGGTGCGGGTTAGCAGATTGATGGCGCCCCTCGACAGCCATGGCAGCGGAGTCTGATTGAAGTTGGTATAAAACTGGGCTGGGCCTGCGCCTGCCTCTAGTCTGTCCAGGCCGTAAGGTTCGACGTGCCGGACGACACCCACAATCTCTAAACTCGGAGTGTCGGACCCAATGGTTTGCTTCAATCGCTTGCCCAGCGGGTCTTCGTTGAGGAAGTACTGCCGGGCGAGCGCTTCATCAATGACGATCACGGGCGCGCTGTCGCGGTTGTCCTCGGCAGTGAAGAGGCGGCCTTTGATCAATGCAATGCCCATCGTCTGGAAATAATCAGGACTCACGGAGTAGCGTTGGCCGAAAGCTTTCTTCTCGGTAACTGGTCGGCCTTCAATGAGGAAAGTCGGGTGATTGACATCTCTTCCAAACGGAAGTCCGTCTGACACTGCGACCGATTTGACGCCGGGCAGGCCCCGGACGTTTTGCTGCAACTGCTCGAAGAAGTTCGCCACTTGCCGACCGTCGTTGTTTCTGACGGAAACGCGCATTGCGAGCAGGTTCCGCGCATTGAAGCCCGTATCCACCTGTAGCGCCCGCCGGAAGCTTTGCAAGAGCAAACCCGCGCCCACCAACAACGTCAGCGTCAACGCGACTTCGCCCACCACCAACACGCTGCGCAACCGCTGTCGTGGCCCGGACGAACCGCGCTCGCCTTCCTTCAATCCTTCCGTCAGATTCGGACGCGAAGCATGCAACGCCGGGAACAATCCAAACAGCAATCCGGTCAGCAAGGAAATCGTTAGGGTGAAGAGGAGAACATGCGCGTCAACACGGGCTTCCTGCAAACGCGGAATGCCGTCCGGCAATTGTGCGGCGATCAAACTCGTCCCCCAGAACGCGAGCAAAATGCCGAGCAATGCGCCTAATGCCGCGAGCAGCGCGCTTTCGGTGAGCAGTTGTCGAACGAGAGTCGCGCGACTGGCGCCGAGCGCCACGCGCACTGCCATTTCCTTTTGTCGAGATGATGCGCGCACGAGCAACAGATTGGCGACATTCGCGCAGGCGATCAGCAATACCAATCCCACCGCGCCCAGCAAAATCAACAGCGGGCGCCGCACGGCGCCGACCACGCTTTCGTGCAACGGCGTCAGCAACACACGCCGTCCTTTGTTCGTCGCGGGATATTGTTGTTCCAGCCGTACGGCGACCAGATTCAAATCCGCTTCGGCCTGTCGCTGCGAAACGTTTGGTTTCATCCGCGCGACCACATCCGTACCGGGATCACTGCCGCGATTCTTGAAACGTTCCGCTGAGAGGCCGAACGGCGCCGTCACATCGGCGTCGGCGCCGTATTGGAAATGCGCGGGCGTAATGCCGACAACGGTGTAGCTTTGCAGATTGAGCGTAAGCTGTTTGCCGATAATATTCGGATCATTCCTAAACCTCCGCTGCCAGAAACCGTAACTCAAAATCACGGTCGGCGTTGCGCCCGCCCGATCCTCTTCCGCGAGAAAGTCGCGCCCTACCAGCGGCTTGATGCCGAGCGTAGAGAGAAACTCCGCCGAAACGAGTCGCCCCGGCAATCGTTCCGGTTCGCCCATGCCCGTAAAATTGAAACTCTCGTTCTCCCGCACCGCTACGATGGAAGCAAAAGCGGTGTTCTGCGCGCGCCAATCCACAAAGTTGGGATAGGACGGCGAGAACCCCCTTCCTCCACCCTCGCCGCGCTCTTGTACGATTACCAATCGCGCTGGCTCCTGATACGCAAACGGGCGTAGCAACACCGCATTGACGATGCTGAAGATCGCCGTGTTCGCGCCAATCCCTAACGCCAGCGTCAGCACGGCAATCAAGGTGAAGCCCGGTCGCTTCAGCAACATTCGCGCGCCGAAGCGCAAGTCTTGCCACAAGTCTGCAAACATATTTGTCCTCCGGTTTGTTCCGAGCACGATGGGTTCTGGATTGGTGGATCGTTCAACGCGACGCAATCCATGCGTCAATAAGCCACCGTCGTGCAATTCCGCCCGCACGTGACGATACGCTTCTCCTTGACTCACGCCGCTGGCGAGCAACTCCGCATAGGATTCATCGAGGTGCTGCGCGAGTTCCTCGACGATGGCGGCCTCGCGCGTCGGCGAAAGATGTATGCTCGCCAGCCGCCGTCTAATTTCTGGTTTCCAGTTAGGCATCGTTGGATTACTTGTTGTTGGTCACTCGGCGCGCAAAGCAATGATCGGATCAACCTTCGTCGCTCGGCGCGCTGGAAGCCAACAAGCCAGCAACGCGATTCCCGTCAGCAACAACGCAATCGCCGCAAACGTCAACGGATCGGTGGCGCTCACGCCGAAGAGCAACGTCTTCATCATTCTCGTTAACGCCAGTGACGCAACTAACCCCAGCGCCACGCCGACGAGCGCCTGCTTCATGCCCTGCCCAAGCGCCAGTTTCAGCACATCACTGACCTCGGCGCCGAGCGCCATCCGCACGCCAATTTCACGCGTGCTCTGTGCCACTACGTACGACATCAAGCCGTAAATCCCCAGGCTGGCGAGCGCTAGCGCAACAACGGCGAAGACGCTCAGCAACAGCATCGAAAAACGCCGAGGCGCGACCGATTGCGCCACCGCCTGTTCCATCGTGCGCACGTTGAAGACCGCCTGATCTTTATTCAAGGCCGCCACCTGAGCGCGCACCGCTGCGGTTAGGCTCAACGGTTCGACCTCGGTGCGTGTGAGTAGATTGAGGCGCCGCACGTAGCCTGGTAGCCGCTCCACGGGAATCTGATCGAAATTGAGATAGAACTGCGCCGGGGCTGGTCCTTGTGCGTCCAGGCTGTTTGGTTCGGCGTGCCGGACGACGCCAACAATCTCCCAACTCGGCGCGTCGGCAGATGGTTTCAAGCGCTGGCCGAGTGGCTCTTCATTGGGGAAGTACCGTTGTGCGAGCACTTCATCAATGATGACCACCATCGGTGTATTAGGCGTATCCCCGGCGGTAAAGAGGCGGCCTTTGAGCAACTCGATTCCCATCGTCTGGAAGTAAGTGGGGCTTACGTGGTAGCGAAGGCCAGAAGGCTTACCGTCGGTCACCGGTCGGCCTTCGATGAGAAACGGCGGGAAGTTCGTCGAGCCAAAGGGAATCCCATTCGATACAGCGACCGATTTAACGCCGGGCAAGTTGCGAACGTTCTGCTGCAACTGCTCGAAGAAGTTCGCCACTTGCTGCCCGTTTTGCTCCCCGTTGGGTTTGTTGACCGAGACCTGCATCGTCAGCAGGTTCTGCGGCTTGAAACCCGGATTAACCTCTAGCGCGCGCCGGAAGCTTTGAATGAGCAAACCAGCGCCCACGAGCAGCGTCAGCGTCAGGGCGACTTCGCCAACGACCAACACACTGCGCAGCCGCTGACGACGCCCCGATGACCCTCGCTCACCTTCCTTTAACCCTTCGGTCAGATTCGGGCGGGAAGCTTGCAAGGCCGGGGCTAAGCCGAAGAGCAACCCGGTCAGGAGCGAGACGGCCAGCGTGAAAACCAACACACGCGCGTCGACATTGGCTTCCTGCAAGCGCGGGATGCCGGTTGGCAATTGCGCCGCAATGAAACTCGTGCCCCAGAACGCGAGCAAGATGCCCAGCGCGGCGCCCGACGCAGCCAGCAAGACACTCTCCGTCAGCAGTTGCCGAACGAGCGTGGCGCGACTGGCGCCGAGCGCCACGCGCACCGCCATCTCCTTTTGCCGCGCCGATGCGCGGACAAGCAACAAATTGGCGACATTGGCACAGGCGATGAGTAAGACCAGACCGACCGCGCCCAACAAAATCAACAGCGGCCGGCGCACGTCGCCGACAAAGCTTTCGTGCAGCGGCGTCAGCAACACACGGCGGCCTTTGTTAGTCGCTGGATACTGTTGCTCCAGCCGCGCGGCAACCATGTTCAAGTCTGACTCCCCCTGTTGCTGCGACACGTGCGGTTTCAAACGCGCGACGACGCCGGTTCCTGGGTCTGCGCCGCGTCGGCTGAAGCGTTGCGTCTGAAGACCAAAGGGCACAGTGACGTCGACTTCCAACCCGTACCGGAAATCGGGCGGGGTAATGCCGACGATGGTGTAGCTTTGATCGTTGAGTGTGAGCTGTTGCCCGATGATTCCTGGATCATTGCCAAATCTGCGCTGCCAGAATCCATAGCTCAGGATGACTGCCGGAGTCGCGCCCGCACGATCCTCTTCCGGGAGAAAGTCGCGCCCCACGAGTGGCTTGATGCCCAGCATAGAGAAGAACTCCGCCGAGACGAGCTGTCCCTGCAAGCGTTCCGGTTCGCCTGCGCCGGTGAGGTTGAAACTCTCGTTCTGACGCACCGCCGCGATTGAAGCGAAGGCCGTGTTCTGCGCACGCCAATCAACAAAGTTGGGATAGGACGGCGAAAAGCCCCCCCCGGATTCACCCTCCTGAACGATTACTAGGCGCTCCGGCGCCTGGTAGGGAAAGGGGCGTAGGAGCACTGCATTGACAATGCTGAAAATCGACGTGTTCGCGCCGATCCCCACCGCCAGCGTTAGCGCCGCAATCAACGTGAAATCCGGATGCTTGAGCAACATTCGCACGCCAAAGCGCAGGTCTTGCCAAAGGGTTGCGATCATATTTGTCCTCCGGTTTGTTCCGAGAATGATGGGTTCTGAATTGGTGGATCGTTCAATGCGCCGCAATCCGTGCGTCAATAATCCACCGTCGTACAATTCCGCATGCGCGTGACGATAGGCGTCAGCTTCGCTCATCCCGCTGGCCAGCAACTCCGCATAAGATTCATCGTGGCGCTGCGCGAGTTCCTCAACAATGGCAGCCTCCCGCGTGGGCGCGAGTTGCAAACCCAACAGGCGCTTGCGAACTTCGGCTTTCCAATCAGGCATTTTCCAATCCCGTGATTTGATTGATCGCCATCACGAACGATTGCCACATGCTGCGTTGCGCCTTGAGCACTTGCTTGCCTTCCTTCGTCAGCTTGTAGCAGCGCCGCCGTTTCTCGCCTGGCTTTTCCACCCAATGGCCTACGATCCAGCCACGTTTTTCCAGCCGGTAGAGCAAGGGGTATAACGATCCCACTTTGAATTTCAGCACGCCTTTGGAACGCGCCTCGATCAGTTTGCCGATTTCGTACCCGTGGCGGGCACGGGTCTCCACGAGCGAGAGGATGAGCAATTCGGCGCTGCCTTTTTTCATCTCGCGGTCGAGCATGGGTGAAGGTATATGCTTCATAGCGATATACTACATAGCAGCGCACGAAGCGTCAAAAGTTTGGACTGATGATTGAAAAAAGTTGGCAGGTTAGGCATCACGCCGCCTTAGCTGAAAACCGGCGGAATAGCGGGGTGAGTAGTAGTTGTTGGATTCGTAGCAAATGAAAATGCCAAAGGTCAGATCGCCCACCGTGAAGATGGGCAGTTCGTTTCCCGCCGCATACACCGACGGCAATGCGCTCCCATCAATTTCGTCGCCTTCGTGACCTGCCGCCGCATGTCTCCAGTGTTTCCTATATATATTCCCTCCGGGCGAATCAATCTGAATCTATTGTCTTCATCCGGATCATCCGAGCGAGGGCTAAATAGCTGTATGGCTGCTTGCGCCTGCGAAAGAGATACGCCAGGTTTGAGATGCCCGATAGCGGAAACCGGCCCAAAGCCTCGAAGTTCGTCTGGGCGATCATCTGGGCGTTTGATCTCATGTTTCACTTGTGCGCTCATCATCAGCGGGGTCCATACGCTAGTCGGGTATGGCGTAATCATGCCTTTAAATCCTTGAGGCGCGACGCCAATGACAGTGAAACGTTGTCTGTTTATGGTTATTGTCCTGCCTATCGCATCAGAGGATGGTCGAAGATGAAACCGCGTCTATCACAGGCTAGGCGTCGTACCGCATCAGGTAAAAACCTCCGGCGAGACGTGGAACATCTCTCCAGCCTGTCTGAAATGATCCATCCGCGGCTAAGGTTTTTTATCACGAGATTCCTTTCCTCCCCATCTCCGCCTGGTGCGCTTGCCAGATCACTTTCAGATTGAGCTGGCGAGCCGCGCTCGCCGCCACGCGACCGAGGATCCCTGCGTAGGTGGGAAACGAAAGTGGAACCTGAGCCAGGTCGTCCACCCGCATCCCGGCGGCAATGGCTATCGACGCCACCTGGGTGATATCTACCGCTCGCTCGCCGACAACGTGGCATCCCAGGATTTTGTAGGTCGCGCGGTCGACGATCAGCTTGCAGAAACCGGTCGCCCGCCCATCGATTATCGTCCGCGTGGTCGAATCGAAGCGCACTACCGCCGCCACCACATCATGGGTTTCACGCGCCTTCGCTTCGGTCAGCCCCACCTGCGCATACTCCGGGTCGGTGAAGCTTCCGATCGGAGGCGCCTGATCCCCAAGCGTCATCGTCAGGCCTCGCACGGCGTTGGTTGCCGCGACAAAACCGTCCTGTATCGCCTGTGGGACCAGCATCAGACGACCGGTGATGTCCCCGGCGGCGAAGATATGCGGCGCGGAGGTTCGTAGGTAAGCGTCTACTCGCACGAAGCCCCGACGATCGATCTCGACGCCTGCCCTCGCGAGGCTCAGCCCGGCTGTATTGGCCACCCAGCCTACCGCTACGACCGCGAGCGCGGCTTCGGCGCTGTCCCGCGCGCCATCTTTCGAGAAGGTCATACGCACGCCGCACGGCGTCTTCTCGAATGATTCGATATCGCCGAAGTTCTCGCGCACAACTATTCCTGATTCGCGGAATGCGGCCGCGACCTCGGCCGACACGTCTTCGTCCTCGGTAGGCAGAATGCGCTGGCCCGCCTGGAAGAGCTGGACTCGTGAACCAAAGGCGTTGAAGATCGAGGCGACCTGCGCTCCGGTCGCGCCTCCGCCAATGACCAACATCGACGGCGGCACGGAGGTCAGACCCCAGGCGTCGCTGTGGGTGGCGGTCAACTCGGAGCCGGGGACTGAAAGTCGTCGGCTCACGCCGCCGGTGCAAATGATGATCTTTTCAGCCTGCAGCCGCAGCCCGCTCTCGGTTTCGATAGTGTGCGGATCGGCAAAACCCGCGTCGCCGGCTCGCTCGTAGACGGACACTCTCAAGGAATCAATCTGCCCGCGCAATGCAGAATGCTCACGCACATCGTTGACGACCTCATGCACGCGCGCGAGCAGCCGGGGATAGTCCAGCGATGGTTCGCACACCGCGATGCCGTACAGACCGAGCTGGCGAGCTTCTCGGATCAGCCGGGCTGCGTGGGCAAGTGTCCGCACCGGAACCGGACCGTCATTCGCCGCCATGCCCCCAAACTCGTCACGAGTTATGAGCGCCGTCCTGGCGCCCAGGTCCGCGGCGCGGAGCGCGGCGAGCACACCCGCCGGTCCGGCGCCAATAACGATGACGTCTAACATTTACAGCCCTCCTTCTATGCCACCCTTCTATGGTTGAAGGTCGGCGAGCCAGCGCAAGGCTCGCAGTCCGGGCATGAAGCAATATTCACCGCCTCGCGTGACGACAAACCGCGGGACGCCCTGAAGGCGTTTGCGAACCGGCCGCCGTGGAACTGTAAAGCTGTCGCCCTCGTCGTTCGAGCCGGCGATGGGATCCTTATCGCCGCCCGCCCCAAAGAAGACGCCGTCATTTATCCATTGAGACTGGACGAACTCGAACTGCCGGCCGAGGTGAGCGCCGACGAACGCGAACATCAATCCCCGATCGGCGCCGTCGTCCTCCAGGACCCCTACCGGGAGTAACGGGCCATATGCGGTTCCGCGCCGGATCATTCTGTGTAATCTGACTACGCCGGCCACGGACGCGTCGCGTGGGTTTGCCCGCCGGATGTGCGAGCCGCCGGGGGTCTTGAATCCTGCCGGGTCATCTTCTTCATAGAGGAAATTGTTGTTGCGTCGCCGGTCAGCGCCTAGTTCCGGGTCGTCGTGGAACGGGCATAGCGCCAATGGCGCGCCGCTGCGCCAACGCCCCATCATCTTCGCCGCCAGTAGTTCCTCATCCTCGGGGCTAGTAGAGTTCGTCTTCAGGTACTGACGGAACTCAGCGACACGTTGGCGCAGCTTGCGGAAGACGATGTAGGTTCCATTGCGGCCCAGGACTTCGGGCCGGGTCGTCTGTATGCCGCCCATCTCGTCGCGATAGCCCAAAACGAATTCGCCTGCCTTTAAAGGTTGTTCCTTGGTGTTGGTTCCGTGAATACCGCTTCCTTCGATCGCCGGATGGCTGATGCCGTCCCTGAATCCGAAGGGCTCCGTTTCAGTGGGAAGCGCGTGACAGTCCTGGCGCCAGATCGCAGTTATCCCCGGCAGTTCCCGATAGGCTTTACGAGCACGCTCGATCGACAATTCAAGCTGCTGAGCGTCAGGCGAGACTGCGACGAGGACTACGTGGACGTCCGGCGTTCCGAGCGGCTTTTCCCAGTTTTCGGGGCTGCTCTCACCGGTGTCTCCCAGTTCTTTCGCGCGCGCGGCCATACCCTGCCGGAACTCCCAGGCGAAGCTGTCGAGCGAATCCTGCGGTACGCCGAGGGCCTTGAGCCCCTGATGGGTGAGCGCGACGCTCACCCAGGTATCTGCCAAATGGCTGGTCGGGTTCGCGGCCGAAGTCACGACTGCGCCCAGCCACCGCATCAACTCCCGGCCCGCTTTGCGGTCGTCAATACGAAGCACAATATAAGTCGCCGCGTACGGAGTCGGCCGGGGGCGCAGAACTCCGCTCTGTATGTCATCAAGCTCGAGCATCACGTTCGCTTCTCCGGTCATAGATCCTCTCTTTTCCGAATGGCCTCACTTTGCTAGGGCAATATTCTTCCAGAAGTTTTCCAGGCTCTCATCGCTACCGAACAACGTGTTGAAGACAGTGGAATCCGCGAACAGAACATCGCCCACCCGGTCGCCGCTTGGGGGCATCCAGAGGAACGTGTTGAACTCCCGGTTCCCGGCTTCCACAAAAGGGTGAGGCGGTCTGGACAGGTCGATCGGTTGCCTCGCCAGCACGCGGACGGACTCCGTGTCGTCGGTGGTCACAGCGTAGTGCGGTAGATGCATGTGGAAGTTGAAGTTCGTAACCCCTTTGAGCCACCCTTTGCTATCGAGGTCGCGGGCGACGGACAGGGGCGCCGGCTTGTTGGTCCCGGGTGTCCGCGCGGGGCGCAGGCCGAAGCGATTCTCGACGGGCAGGCCGAGACTGGCCATCAGAGATCGTATGTACAGGCCGAAGCGTTGCTGGCGAGGAACCAGGGCGTCCCCGTGATGCTGGTACTCGATGTTCCGCATCTCCAGGTCCTCAGACGCCCCTACATCGTGGTGTGGGCCCAGGACCAGGCACGTTCCCTCGCGCTTGAGAAACCGGCGAACGGCCTCGACCTCCTCCGGCGCGGCGACCTGACCAGTCACCGCGTGGTCCAGCCCGAATACCAGGAGGGTGTCGGCATCCGCCAGCACACGCTCATCGAGCGGCAGCTTGAATCCGGCCTGGTCAATCCGCTGAAACACGGGGACGACGTGCCCGGTGAGTTCGCCGACGAACTCCTGAAAAGGAGTCCACGCCCGGAAGAACAATTCCAGGCCGCCGGCGACCCCCTGTTGGAACTGCAGCGGATCCGACCACTCGGGCGCCTCCCATCTCGGCCATTCGACCCGCCGAATCTCGTTCATCGTTGAGAAACGATTGTCCAGGTCGTCGGGATGACGATTTGCCTCAGCAGGAAAGCTCCAGCAAAGGTAGATGCTCACCCGCCGCCGCCTAGGCGTGTACCGCCGCGGGACATGGTTTTGATTGTACGCACGCGCAGTTTTTGTTTCGTTCATTTCTTCCCCCTTTCGCGACGCCCAAGCCTCATTACGAGAGCAAATCTTATTGCAACTGGTCGAGCATTTCGGACAAGGCGCTCTTGATCTTCAAGGCCTTCTTAATCTCATCGGCGGTGACATACGGATACTCCCCGTATTCGATAAAGCTCGGACACTGGTGGTCGCGGACGAACTTGATGAACGCTTCGGGATTCGTTTTCCAGTCCGTCGGAAACCCTTCGAGGTTCTCGAAAACCGTGTTGATGCCGGTCTTCGTGAAGAGAGCTATCGCGTCCTCGGTGTATTTGTCGAAATCGGTGTCGAAGATTCCCTGGTACATGAACCGCGTGTCGTTGTCGAAGAGCACCCAGCGCAGGTAGTGGAGCTTGAGCGGCGCGAGCACATGGGGGTCGGCCTCCAACGCTTCCGCCAATCTGTGCCCGTAACTGCGGATTGTGTCTGCCCTCCCCGGCTTAACCTTCGCGATGATCGTGAACCCGTAACACGCCGGCGTCTTGGGAAAGATCGGGCCGTATTTCCCCTTTTCGAGGTGGTCGGTCTCCTTCGGTATCACAACCGCCTGTGGCTTGATCTCCATGTCAATTCTCCTTCTCTGGGTAAAATTCAATTGAGTTCGACTTCCAAGGTTGTAACGCGCGCTTACTGGCGTCCATTGAGACTCTTCAACTCTTTGACCGAGACGATCAGATCGTCGCGCGACAGATGATCAATCAGTCCGATCGTATGTAGCGTCATCTGAAATAGAAGATCGCAAATTCTGAGCCAATAGAGAGGAAGAGGTGTGAAATTGATGGCTACATAAAGTTATTTGGTGAAACCCGACAAACGGGTGAAAATTCTTGTAGGAATCAGCGGCGGGAAATTAGATGCTTCAAGTCACGCAGTCAACGGCGTGACAGTCTTCGAGCCATGGATGGGGAAGGCGCTGGAGTAGTTAGTGACGGATCGCGGTTCGAGAAAACTGACGTGATCTGCGTCAGCGACGGCATCAGCGACGTTTCTCCCGAAGCTCAGGCGAAATGAACGAGGAGAAGAAGAAGAACGGATCGCGGTATGCGGGCATACTGAGTCTTGAAAGGTGTGTTGACCCTTGTGATCGAGTTAATCCTTTAGGCAATCATTATGAACGCCTCCGGCGCAATGATGACGCGCGCATCACCCAAGGCAAAATCACGCTCCGCAAAGAGAAGCTCGAACTGATGAAGGTCATCGGGCGCGCGGTAGAAACGAGCCGTCCATTTATTGAGTCACCCATTTATTGAGTCACATGGACACCAGTTGAGCCTCTCGCTCCCGCAGGAGCCCTTAAGCCTCGAAGGCGATCTGGTGTGGTTAGCGCAAGCCATCTCGAACCTGCTGAACAATGCGGCCAAATACACCGAGGAGGGCGGGCATATCTGGCTGACGGCTGAACGGGCGGGAACCGAGGTCGTCTTACGGGTGCGGGATAACGGAATGGGAATTTCAGAAACCCTCTTGCCACATATCTTTGATCTTTTCAGCCAGGCGAATCGGTCGCTCGTGTAATTAGGACCAAAAGTTTTCCGCAGCGGAATGCTTTTGCTACCACTTGCCATTCCGCCGATTATGGCGAGTTTACGCAAAATTATCTGAGGCGGCATCACTTCTTCTTGGTCAAAGTCCACTTGCCCGGCCCTTTAGGAAATTCAGCGTCGCCAGTCATCTTGGTTGGGAACTCAATCACGCCGGTGTAGCCATTTAAACATTGGCTACTCATACTTGAGCGCTACTAATGGATCCACGCGCGTCGCGCGTCGCGCAGGCAGGTAGCCAGCCACAGCCGCGACGGCCAGTAACACCAGCACTGCCAGCCCGATTGTCAGGGGATCTTGCGGCTGCAAGCCGAAGAGCAAACTGGCCACCCATCGCGTCGCCGCCCACGTTGCACCCAGCCCGATCACGATGCCGATGCCCACCATCCACAGCGTTTCGCCGAGCGCCAACCGCACGATCTGCCTCGCGTTCGCCCCCAAGGCCATGCGAATGCCGATCTCGTGCGTGCGCCGCGCCACGTCGTAGGCCAGCACGCCGTACAAGCCAACGCACACCAGCACGAGCGCCAGCAGGCCGAAGACGCTCGACAGCGTGGCGACTAGGCGCTCCTGCGTGAGTGAGACATCCAACTGCGCCGCTAGGGTTTCAGCTTCATACCTCGGCATTGCCGGGTCGAGCGTCCGCGCTTCGCGTTGCGCCGCTACGGCGATGGGCACAGGATCGCCCGCCGTCCGCACCACCAGCGTCATCGATCCAGAGGCTGGCCCGAACTGTGCATAGGGCATATAAAACATCGGGCCGCTCGGTTCGCGCAGGCTCTTGTATTTAGCATCTCTGACGACACCGATGATTTCGATTTGCGGGGGAGAATCAGTATAGGGGGTAAAACGCCGCCCGATGGGATTCTCGGCGCCAAAGAAATGGCGCGCCACGCTTTCGCTGATTACGGCTACTTCCTGTGATTCCCTGCTATCCTGCGGGCCGAAATCACGACCCGCTATGAACGGGATGCCGAGCGTCGCGAAGGAGTTTGGATAGACTGACATAGAGCCAGCCTTCAACTTTTCTCCGGGCCGGCCTTCTACCTCTAAAGGCCACTTAGTTTCCGGGGTGCGCCCTTTCATCAGCCATTCGCGCCGGCTGATGGGGCTGTATTCAACCAGACTAGCCTGTCGCACTCCGGGCAGCGCTTCCACGCGCCGCAGCAGTTCGTTATAGAAGGCGGTGAGTTGTGGAGTATCCAACTTGGAAACGCTATTATTCGTGGGTTCGAGCTTCAACACCAACACGTTTTCACGGCTGAAACCGGTGGGCACCTGCTGCAACTTTTGCAGGCTGCGCACGAACAGCCCGGCTCCGACCAGCAAGAGCAACGAGAGCGCGACCTGCGCGATGACGAAGACCTGGCCGAAGCTCTGTGCGCGGCGACCGCTCAGTCCAGGCGCATCCTGCTTAAGCGCGGATTGCAGCTCAATGCGGGTGGCCACCAACGCAGGCGCCAGACCAAACAGCAGGCTGGTCAGCGCTGAGATCGCCGCCGTAAAGCCGAACAGTCGGAGGTCGGGGTCGAGGCTGAGGCGCAGCGGGATTTCTCTTTGCGATAAGAGCGGCAGCAACAGCCGGTCGCCCCACCAGGCGAAGAGTAAACCGAGCAAGCTGCCCAGACTGCTGAGCAACAGACTCTCCGTGAGTAGTTGCCGCACTAGGCGCAACCGGCCCGCGCCGAGCGTCAGCCGAACAGCCATCTCTTTGCGCCGTGCGACCCCGCGCGCCAGTAGCAGCCCCGCCACATTAGCGCAAGCAATCAACAGCGCCAGCCCTGCAACGCACGTCAGGGCGAACAACGGTTGTGAAAACTGTCGCCGCAATTCAGACAGCCCTTTGCTGCCGGAAACGACCGTCAGCCTCTCTTTAGGATCCTCTGAACCCAGGCTTGCAGCCAGATCAGCCATTGATTGCTGAAAGAGCAGTCCCAGGCTGACTTGCGCTTGTTCCAACGTCGCCTCAGGTCGCAGCCGCCCCAGCACGCGGAACTGGCTATCAATGGCATCATCGCCAAAGAACCCCGGAACCAATTGCCTGCGCATCGTAGCCGGAACGCTGATGTCCATTGCAGTGCCGACTTCGGCGCCGAAGAATTCCGGCGGCGTCACGCCGATGATAGTGAACGGAAGGCCGCTGAGATGAATGGTCTTCCCGACTACCCCTGGGTCGCGCCCGAAACGCCGCTGCCAGTAGCCGTCGCTGATGACACAAACCGGCTGTGCGCCGGGCTTTTGATCATCTTCCGGCGATATCGTCCGCCCCAGCGCCGCGTTGACACCCAACACCGTATAGTAGTTCCCGGTCACGAGTTGCCCACTGAGCGCCGGTTCTGGCTGCCCATTCACACTCACGGTCAGCCGCAGCGGGTGGTAAGCCAGGACGCCGGAGAGCGTTTGGTCTTGATCCCGGAATCGTTTGTAGTTGCCGTAAAAGAAGCCATCGGCAGACATCAACCTCATAACGTGCGTGGTGTGCGTGAGCATGACGAGTTGCTCAGGGGCTTTGACTGGCAGACTTTTCAGGAAGACTGCATCCACGATACTGAAGAGCGCTGTGTTGCCCCCGATGCCCAGCGCCAGCAAGAGTATGGCAACAACCGCGAAGCCAGGACTACGGCGCAGCATGTGTAGCGCGTAGCGTAAATCCTGGAGCGTTGAGTCCACTACCGACAGGGTACGGCGATCCCGATAGCTTTCTTTCACCTGCTCAACTCCGCCGAATTTCCGCAGCGCCTCGTAACGCGCCTCGTCCGGACTCATCCCCTGCCGCAGGTTGTCCTCAATCTGCATGTCTAGATGAGCGCGGATTTCGTCCTCCAGCTCTTGCTCCAGCTTTCGCTTCAGAAACAACCCGCGCAGGCGATGGATGAAGACTCGTAGCCAGGTCATGTGTTTTCCTCCGATGGTTCAAGAAAGCGGATCATAATTTCCGCCGCCCGCCGCCAACTCTCTTCTTCGGCGGCAAGCTGCTTCTTTCCGGCCCGTGTGATCGAGTAATACTTGGCGCGCCGGTTGTTTTCCGACACGCCCCATTTGGAACTGATCCAGCCCATCTGCTCGAGGTGCAACAGGGCGGGATAAATCGTCCCCTGGTTGAGCTGGAGCAGGTTGCCACTGGTCTGCTCGATCCGCCTGGCAATGCCGTACCCATGCAGTGACCCGAGTGTGTTGAGGGTTTTAAGAACCATCAGGTTGAGCGTACCGGGCAGGACTTCGTTCTTCTGCTGTTCCATAAGTCTCCTGTTGATGAACAACAGAAGTCTAAGCCAAGCCCTGTAGGTTGTCAACATTAGAGAGGGAGTCCATCTAGGGGTTGAATAAACGTGTAGCTTACTGCGGAAATTGCCTATCCCTGTCTGCTTATTTTGCGGAAATGTTATGGGTGTAGTTTTGGAAAACTTTTGGTCCTAATCACAGCTCGATCGCTCGGAAGGAGGTCTGGGAGTCGGGCTGGCGATCGTGCGTAGACTGGTTGAGATGCACGGGGGTCGTGTGATCCGAGGGCTGGCCATAAGAAAAACGCGTCAAAACTTTTCAGGACATCGAACTCGAATAGCTTGATTCGCGATAAGCTTTTTCTGACAATGGAAGGCGGCTAATATCAGCGACAATTCGCGCGTATGGAGGCAATGATGGCAAAAGTTACCGGAATCGGCGGCGTATTTTTCATACACGACAGCGCCTTGCTGAAGGCGATTCTGTCAGTGGCGTTGGTACTCGTGGTCTGCGGCCTCGCCGTTGCGGCGAACCAGGCAGATCCGGTCGGAACGTGGAAGTGCGAGTACAATATTGGCGACCAAAAGCGGACATCTACCCTGACGATCAAGAAGGACGGGGATAAGATC
>DASTMP010000247.1:0-2399 GCA_035714085.1 Blastocatellia bacterium | reverse complement strand
TGATCTTCGCTATTGCGGTGATCCTGACCTCGTGGTTCGGAGGCTTCTGGCCGGGGCTGCTGGCGGTCATCCTGTCGCTACTGGTCAGCGATTACCTCTTCTTCGAGCCGAAGTATTCGCTATTCACTTACGACAGCCAATCAGATGAAATCCGAGCCCTTTCCTTCGGAGTGTTCGGGATACTCTTCAGCCTGGCCTTTGCGCGGCTCAGAAACGGGATGCAAGCTGAGATGGAGACCAAGGAGCGCTTTCGTTTGCTGGTCGAAGGCGTCAAAGATTACGCCATCTTTATGCTTGACACTCAGGGGCGAGTGATCAGTTGGAATCCCGGCGCCGAGCGGATCAAAGGGTATCGGGCGAATGAGATCGTCGGGCGCGATTTTTCTGTCTTCTACACGACGGAGGATATTGAGAGCGGCAAGCCGCAACGCATCCTTGAGATTGCGGCGGCCGAGTGGCGCTACGAAGAGAACGGCTGGCAAGTCCGCATGGACGGTTCGCGTTTCTGGGCGAGCGGAGTCATCGCCGCGACGCACGACGACGAAGGGGGGCTGCGCGGTTTCACGATAATCACGCGAGACGTCACCGAGCGCAAGGTGATGGAGGAAAAATTCCGTTTCCTCGACGACCTGAATCAGGCGCTGCGGCCGTTGTCCGACCCGGAAGAGATTATGGCCTCCGCTGCCCGGATGCTGGGAGAATATTTGGGAGCGGACCGTTGCGCGTACGCCGAGGTCGAGGCGAATGAAAATTATTTGTACATTAAGAGCGATTACACCCGCGGCGACGCCACCAGCGCCTTGGGCAGATTCAGCGTGGACGATTTAGGCGTTGAGGCGCTGCGGATGATGCGCGCGGATCGCCCCTTTGTGGTCAATGACATTGAGGCCGAACCCTCAGCGAGGATGGATTTCTCCATGTACTTGAAGGCGGAAGTTCGGGCATTGATGTGCGCGCCGCTGATCAAGAACGGGCATTACGTGGCGAGGATGGCTGTCAGCCAGAAGACGGCTCGCCACTGGGATCCCTGGGAGGTCGAGCTTGTAACTAAGGTAGCCAACCGGTGCTGGGAGTCGGTCGAGCGAGCGAGGGCGGCAAGAAACCTGCGAGAGAGCGAGGAGCGTTTCGCGAAAGCTTTCCGCGCCAGCCCCGATGGCCTAGTCATTTCCCGCCTCGCTGATGGGGCGGTTCTTGAAGTCAACGACAGCTTTGCCGCGCTGTCCGGCTATGACCTGGATGAACTGATCGGAAAAAACACGCTCGACCTAGGATTCTATGTCGATCCCACGGATCGCCAGCGCCTGTTGGCGATTCTGAAAGAGCGAAATTATGTTCGTGACTATGAATTCCAATTGAAGCGGAAATCGGGCGAAAAGCGTCTGATCTCGTTCTCGGCCGAGCCGCTCGAACTTCATGGCGAGCATTGTTGGCTCACGATCGTCCGTGACATAACCGAATCCAAGCAGGCTGAAGAAGCGCTGCGCGAGAGCGAGGAGCGTTTCGCAAAGGCGTTCCGCGCGAGTCCGGACGGTCTCGCCATTTCCCGCCAGTCCGACGGCGTCATTCTCGAGGTCAATGATAGCTGGCGCCATATGCTCGGTTATGAGAGCGATGAAGTGATCGGAAAAAGATGGACTCACTTTGACTTCCCAGTCGCCCCTGCGGACCGCCGGCGCGCGCGCGCGATTGTGGAAGAGCAAGGTTATATTCGCGACTTCGAGATGGCGGTGAACCGGAAATCGGGCGAAACGCTTATAGCCAGGATCTCGATCGAGCCGATCGAGCTTCGTGGCGAGCCATGTTTTGTCACAATCGTCCATGACATCACCGAGCGCAAGCAGGCTGAAGAGGCGCTTCGCAAGAGTGAGGAGCAGGCGCGCCGCCAGTTGGCGCATGTCGAGGCGATCTACGCCACGGCCCCGGTCGGCCTCTGTTTCGTGGACACCAAACTGACATTCCTCAGCATCAATGAGCGTCTGGCGGAGATCAACGGCAGATCCGTGGAAGAGCATCTTGGACACACTGTCCGCGAGATCATCCCGGAGATAAGCGACACGGTCGAGCCTGTTCTCCACAGTGTGATCGAGACCGGCGAGCCGGCTTTGAACGTCGAGCAGAGCAGGGTCACGAAGCGTGAGCCGGGAGTCGTCCGCCATTTCGTCACCAGCTTCTACCCGATCAAGAACGGCGGCGGTCGGGTGCTTGGCGTCAACGTAGTCGTAATGGAGATCAGCCAGCGCAAGAAGATCGAAGAGGAGCTCGAACGTCTGCTGCGCCAGGAGAAAGCCGCGCGCGAGGAGGCCGAAGCGGCGAACCGGATGAAAGACGAATTTCTGGCCACCATCTCGCACGAGTTGCGTACGCCGCTCACCTCGATCCTGGGCTGGGCTCGCATGCTC
>DASTMP010000246.1:0-4016 GCA_035714085.1 Blastocatellia bacterium | reverse complement strand
TGATCTTCGCTATTGCGGTGATCCTGACCTCGTGGTTCGGAGGCTTCTGGCCGGGGCTGCTGGCGGTCATCCTGTCGCTACTGGTCAGCGATTACCTCTTCTTCGAGCCGAAGTATTCGCTATTCACTTACGACAGCCAATTAGATGAAATCCGAGCCCTTTCCTTCGGAGTGTTCGGGATACTCTTCAGCCTGGCCTTTGCGCGGCTCAGAAACGGGATGCGGGCTGAGAGGGAGACCAGGGAGCGCTTTCGTTTGCTGGTCGAAGGCGTCAAGGATTACGCCATCTTTATGCTTGACACTCAGGGGCGAGTGATCAGTTGGAATCCCGGCGCCGAGCGGATGAAAGGGTATCGGGCGAATGAGATCGTCGGGCGCGATTTTTCTGTCTTCTACACGCCGGAAGATATTGAGAGCGGCAAACCGCAACGCGCCCTTGAGATTGCGGCGGCCGAGTGGCGTTACGAAGAGAGCGGCTGGCAAGTCCGCAGGGACGGTTCGCGTTTCTGGGCGAGCGGGGTCATCGCCGCGGTACACGATGACAGAGGGGGGCTCCGCGGTTTCACGATAATCACGCGCGACGTCACCGAGCGCAAGATGATGGAGGAGAAGTTCCGTTTCTTCGCGGACCTGAATCAGGCGCTGCGGCCGCTGTCCGACCCGGAAGAGATCATGGCCTCCGCTGCCCGGATGCTGGGAGAACATTTGGGGGTGGACCGCTGCGCGTACGCCGAGGTCGAGGCGAATGAAAAGCACTTAGAGATTACGAACGAGTACACCTGCGGCGACACTCCCAACGTCGTGGGCAGGTTCAGCGTGGACGATTTAGGCGTCGAGGCGCTGCGGATGATGCGCGCAAATCGCCCCTTTGTAATCAATGATGTCGAGGCCGCCGCGTTGGGCGGTAGAGACCTCTCGGCGTACCGACAGGCCGGGGTCCAGGCTTTAATTTGCGCGCCGCTGAACAAGAACGGGCATTACGTGGCGAGGATGGTCGTGAGCCAGAAGACGCCGCGCAATTGGGATGCTTGGGAGGTCGAGCTTGTAACGAAGGTAGCCAACGGGTGTTGGGAGTCGGTTCAGCGGGCGAGGGCGGTGAGAGGTCTAAAGGAGAGCGAGGAGCGTTATCGCGCCTTCATCGCGAATAGTTCGGAAGCGATGTGGCGTTTCGAACTCGAACAGCCGATCCCGGCTAACGTGGCTGAAGACAAGCAGATCGAGATGCTTCTCAAATACGCTTACCTCGCCGAATGCAACGACGCGATGGCGCGGATGTACGGTTATGAGCGCGCGGATCAGCTTGTGGGGGTGCGGGTCGGCGATCTGCTCGTCGGGTCGGACCCGCGGAATATCAATCATCTTCGCGCCTTCAGGCGTTCGGGTTTCAACCTGACGGACTCCGAATCGCATGAGGTCGATCGATACGGGAACACGAAATACTTTCTGAACAACTTGACCGGCATCTTGGAAAATGGGGCCGTGGTTCGCGCCTGGGGAACACAGCGTGACATCACCGAGCAGAAGCGAGCCGAACAGGCGCTGCGCGAGAGTGAAGAGCGGCTGAGGCGCATATCCGAAGCCACTCAGGACTCGATCTGGGAGATCGATCTGAAGACAAACCGGCTGTGGTGGAATGAACGAGCGAGGCCGTTGTTCGGGAGCCGCCCTGGAGATTTGCAGCCTGGTCTGGATGACTGGTACGACCGCATTCATCCTGAGGACGTGGGGCGGGTCAAAGCCCGTTTTGACAAGTTCATGCGTAATGACGACCGCAATTGGTTCGACGAATACAGATTTCGCCGCGCCGACGGGTCCTATAGTTACATCCTTGACCAGGCTCAGAAGTTTTATGACGAGAGTGGAACGCCGATTCTGATAGCCGGCGCGATGAGCGACATCACCGATCGCGTCCAGGCCGAAGAGGCGTTGCGCGCGAGCGAAGAGCGTTACAGGTTGCTCACCGAAATCTCGCCTGACGGCGTGGTGATCGCCGGCGACGACGGGACGATCCATCTGGCCAATCAGTCGATGCAGCGGATGCTTGGCGTCGCGCCGGAGCAGGTGATCGGACGGAACCTCTTCGACTTCTTTCCGCCCAGATGTGTGGATCAATACCGCAACTGTATGACCGATCTGCTGACCAGCGATTTGCCGGAGAACCAGATCGAGATCGCGTTTCGGCGCAATGACGGCAAAATCATCCCGGTGGAAATCGGCGCCGTGCGGTTCGATTGGAACGGACGGCAGTTCGCGCAGTTCATCATCCACGACATCCGTGGGCGAAAGAAGGCAGAGGCCGAGCGCGAGCTTCTGCTCAAAGAGATCGAGGCCGAGCGCAATCGTCTGAGGCAGATTCTCGAACAGATGCCCATCGGCGTGGCCATCGCCGAAGCTCCTTCGGGCCGCCCGATTTTCAACAACCGCGAAGCGGAGTCGCTGTGGCGCCACACGCTGATACCCTCAAATGATTATCAGGGATACGCGCTATACGGCGCCCTGCGCGAGGACGGCAGTCCCTACCGGCCGGAAGAATATCCCCTCGCGCGCTCGCTCATCTCAGGTGAGGTGGTCAAGGGGGAAGAGATGAGGTACCGGCGCGGCGACGGGTCGGAGACTTTACTCTCGGTCGATTCCGCGCCGATCACTGATTCGGAAGGCCGTAAGGTCTCGGCGGTCACCACTTTTATTGACATCGCCGAACGCAAACATGCCGAGGAAGCGATCCGCGAGAGTGAGGAGCGATTCGCGAAAGCTTTCCGCGCCAGCCCCGATGGCCTTGTCATTTCCCGCATCGCCGACGGGCTCATTCTTGAAGTCAACGACAGCTTTGCCGCGCTGTCCGGCTATGACCGGGATGAACTGATCGGAAAAAGCACTCTTGACCTTGGGCTCTATGTCGATCCCGCGGATCGCCAGCGTATATTATCGATTCTGGAAGAGCAAAATTATGTTCGTGACATTGAATTTGAAATGAATCGGAAATCGGGCGAAAAACGCCTGATCTCGTTCTCGGCCGAGCCGCTCGAACTTCATGGCGAGCATTGTTGGCTCACGATCGTCCGTGACATAACCGAACCCAAGCAGGCTGAAGAAGCGCTGCGCGAGAGCGAGGAGCGTTTCGCGAAAGCGTTCCGCGCGAGTCCGGACGGTCTCATCATCACCCGCCGGTCCGACGGCGTCATTCTCGAGGTCAATGATAGCTGGAGCCAGATGCTCGGCTATGCGAGCGATGAAGTGATCGGAAAAAGCTGGACTCAGTTCGACCTCCTGGTCGATCCGGCGGACCGCCAGCGCGCGCTAGCGGTTCAGGAAGAGCAAGGCTACGTTCGCGACTTCGAGATGGCGTTGAAGCGGAAATCGGGCGAAACGATTCTGGTCAGGATCTCGAGCGAGCCGATCGAGCTTCGTGGCGATCCATGTTTTGTCACGATCATTCATGACATCACCCAGCGCAAGCGCGCAGAAGAAGCGCTTCGCAAAAGCGAGGAGCAGGCGCGCCGCCAGTTGGCTTATATCGAGGCGATCTACGCCACGGCCCCGGTCGGCCTCTGTTTCGTGGACACCGATCTGACATTCCTCAGCATCAACGAGCGTCTGGCGGAGATCAACGGCAAATCGGTGGAAGAGCACATTGGGCGCACGGTGCGCGAGGTCATTCCCGAGGTGGCCGACACGGCCGAACCATTTTATCGGCGCGTGATCGAGACCGGCGAGCCGGCTTTGAACGTCGAACAGCGCGCCTTGATGGCCGCCCAGCCAGGCATCGTCCGTCATTTCATCTGCAGCTTCTACCCGATCAAGAACGGCGGCGGTCGGGTGCTTGGCGTCAACGTGGTCGTGATGGAGATCACCCAGCGCAAGAAGATCGAAGAGGAACTCGAACGTCTGCTGCGCCAGGAGAAAGCCGCGCGCGAGGAGGCCGAAGCGGCGAACCGGATGAAAGACGAATTTCTGGCCACCATCTCGCACGAGTTGCGTACGCCGCTCACCTCGATCCTGGGCTGGGCTCGCATGCTC
>DASTMP010000245.1:0-1923 GCA_035714085.1 Blastocatellia bacterium | reverse complement strand
GGTCTGGGAATGGATCGCTAGAAAGTGGCCGTCTCCGGTGGTCGCAAAGGTCAGACCACCTGCCGTCGCGAGCAAGCCATTGCCGAGGCCCCCTCTCGATAGCCGATAGTCCCATTTGGTTTCGGCGGTCTCAGGATCGATTGCTTTTACGCCACCCCATTCCTCGTCGCCGGGAGCTGCGGTGCGCCCACCCCAATAGGATTTGCCCAGCTCGAACTTCTGATCTTCTTTGAAAAAAACGTTGCCGGCTTCTGTGTAGGTAAAGATGAACCAGCCGGTCGCGGGATCATACGACGGGGACTGCCAGTTTGTGGCTCCCACCAGACTGGGATAGACCACCGTGCCTTCGTAGGTCGGTTCTTTAGCGGGCAGCAGGATCGGCCTTCCTTTCGCGTCCAATCCTTTAGCCCACGTCTGTCGCGCGATGGGAGCGCCAAAGAGAAACTCGCCCGTCTCACGATCGAGCGCGTAAAAGAAGCCGTTGCGATTCGCCTGGAGCATCAACTTTCGCATCCGGCCTTTCCACATCCGATCGACGAGCATCGGCGTCTCGGTCGCGTCCCAGTCATAAACGTCATGCGGCGTGAATTGGAAATGCCAGCGCCGTTTGCCTGTCGCGGCTTCGAGCGCGACCACCGAACAGGTGAAGAGGTTGTCTCCTTTACGCACGTCGCCGTTCAGATCCGGCCCCGGATTGCCGAGACCCCAGTAAATCAAATCTAGTTCTTGATCATATGTTCCCGTCATCCACGTCGTTGCGCCACCCTGCTTCCAACTCTCGCCCTCCCAGGTATCATTTCCGAACTCACCCGGCCCCGGCACGGTATTGAACCGCCACAGGCGGCGGCCCGTAGCGGGATCGTAAGCGTCGAGGAAACCGCGAACGCCAGTCTCACCGCCGCCCATCCCGACGATCACTTTGTCTTTCAAAGCCAGCGGCGCCATTGTCGAAAAATACCCCTCCGACACTTCGGCCAATTTCGATTCCCAGAGGGACCGCCCAGTCTTGGCGTCGAGCGCCACAACCCATGCGTCACCCGTCGTCATAAACAGTCGCCCGTCGAGCATGGCCAACCCACGGTTCGAGACGCCTTTGACATCGCGCTTCGGGTCTTTCGCCTGGTACTTGTACTCCCATATCTGCCGGCCTGTCGCCGCGTCAATCGCGTAGGCGTAATTCGACGAAGAAGTCGTATACATCACGCCGTCTACTACGAGGGGAGAAGCCTGTACGACGCCGTTGCCCTGAGGCTGGAAGACCCACGCGGTCTGGATGCCGCCGACGTTCGACGTATTGATCTGCTTGAGCTGCGAATAATGCTGCCCGCGGTAATCGCCGTAATAGGTCAGCCAGTTGTGCGGCTCTTTCGCCGCGTTCAGAATGCGTTCGTAAGTAAGTCCGCCCTTCACCGTCATATTTGCGGCCTTCGTGAGATCGGTCGCCGTGAGCGATTTCAGATAGGCGACGAGGTCCTGGACTTCGGTTTCGCTGAGCCGCTTCCCGTAATCCGGGGGCATGATGGAGGTCTTTGCGTACTTGATCTCCGCGAGGTCTCGCTTGCGAAGCAGATGAAGTTCTTCGCTCGTATCGATGAGCTGAATCGAAAATGTATCTTCATTGCGGCGAAGCCCCTTGATCCACTTTCCGTCCTTCGTCCTCACCTCGACAAAGCCGGGCTGATAGCCTTCGCGCGAACCCGGCTTGAGGATGATCTTGCGCAATTCATCGGCTTTGAGATTGCCTATGGTCGAAAGGTCCGGGCCGAAGCGGCTCCCGAAGCCGTTGACCATATGGCAGGAGACGCAACCGCCCTTGCCGGAAAAGAGTCCCTCGCCAACCGCCGCATTCCCGGCAATCTTTTCCGACTCCCCGCTCATCGAACGCAGGTAGCTGACAATCTGCCAGACCTCGTCGTCCGCAAG
>DASTMP010000244.1:0-17379 GCA_035714085.1 Blastocatellia bacterium | reverse complement strand
CGGCGTGGTCGCTGCGGAAAGTTTGGCGCGGCGATTGGGGCCGGAACACTGGCCTTCGGTCGCCTCAAATTGGAGGACGTCTTCTTCGACCTGGTCCACGCGATGCGGTCACAGCGCGTCACATTGACGCAGGCGGAGGTCGTCGACTACGACCCGGATAAGCGTTACGTGGTCATTCCGCGCGGCCGCTTCGAAAGGCGTATCACTTATGACTATCTCGTGTTTGCGCTTGGCCGCAGGCTCGCCGCCGAACATGTTCCGGGCTTTTTAGAGTTCGCGCATCATCTTCTGACGGTGGGCGCGGCCTTAAGGTTCGGCGAGGCGATCAAAGACTTTCACGGAGGCCACGCCGTCATCGGCTACTGTCAAGACGCGAGGCTCGCCGTGCCGGTTTACGAAACGGCGTTCGCGCTGGATCGGTTACTGCGCGCGCGTGGCGAACGTGATCGCGCGCGGATCACGATCGTTACCCCGGAGAAACTGGGGGGAATGCTGGGCGGGGATGCGATCGTGCCCGCGTTACAAGAGGCGCTCGACGAGCGGGGCATCGAGTTCGCTCCCGACCTCCCCGTGAATCGAGTGAGTGCGATGAGGCGGCTCGCTCATTGTTGTATATTCGAGAGGTTGTTTATATATTCGTGATTATTTTGATTGTCGCTTCAACTCATCCCGGAAGGAGCAAACAATGATTAAGCTAAGATACGCCCGACACCTGTTCTTATACTTTGCGTTGATCGGTTCGGCGTCCGCCCAGGCGCAGACTGACAAAACCGGCAATCCCTTTGACTCCCTCCGTTTCCTCGTCGGCGACTGGGTAGGAGAAGGGAGTTCAAAAGCAGGCCAGGGACAGGGCGCCTTTTCGATCAAGGAGGACCTCGGCGGCGCAATCTTCGTGCGCCGCGATCATACGGATTATCCTGCCACAAATGGCAAGCCGGCATTCTCTCTGGATGTGCTGATGGTCGTCTACCCGGAAGGCGGGCAATTGCGCGCGACTTTCTTTGATAGCGAAAAACACGTCATCCATTACACCGCAAAGTCGGTCGTCCCCGGAACGTCCGTCCAGTTCGTAAGCGGGGAGGCGGACGGCGCGCCCACATTTCGGCTGACCTACACAAAAACTGGCGACGACAAAATGAGTGTGAAATTCGAGATAGCCCCGCCGGGAAAGCCGGATAGCTTTACGACCTATGCCGAGGGGGTGGCGCGGCGCAAGGGTGACGGCTAGACCTCGACCGGAAGCGTCCTTCTGCATTGACCATTATGACCAGTACAACCTCCGGTCGCTCCAACACTCAACTCATTCTTGCCCTGCAAGAGGCTCGTGCCCACACGCTCGAATTGGTCGCGGACCTGAATGACGAACAAATGGTCGGGCCGCGTCTCGCCATAGTCAATCCGTTACTCTGGGAGATCGCGCACGTGGCCTGGTTCCAGGAGTATTGGGTCTTGCGCCATCTACGCCAATTGGAGCCGACCTGGGATAGAGCGGATCTGATGTACGACTCGGCCCGCATCGCGCACGACACGCGCTGGGATCTGCCGCTGCCCACCAAAGCAGAAACGATCAATTATATGCGGCGGATTCTCGAGCGTGTGGCCGAACAAACTGCAGCCAAAGCAGCCCTCCAGGTGAACGGGTATGACGAAATATACTTTCTCCAACTCGCGCTCTTCCACGAAGACATGCATGCGGAGGCGATCACTTACACAAGGCAGACGCTGAGTTATCCTGCGCCGCGCATAACAATAGACGGGGATGTTCTACACACGAGTATGCCAAGCGAGGGCAGGAAGAGCGGAGAGGCGAATGAGATTTCTCCCTCATTCCCTTTGATGGAAAGGCTTGGAGACGCCGAGGTCCCCGGAGGCGTATTCCTTCGCGGCAGCGATCCGGGCGCGCGTTTCGTCTTCGATAATGAAATGTGGGGGCGCCCGGTTGAAGTGAAACCATTCGCGATTTCGCGGGCGGCGGTGACGAACGCCGAATTCGCTTCGTTCGTGGGTGACGCCGGCTACCGGCGCCGCGAGTTTTGGGATGAGCAAGGGTGGCGGTGGCGAGAGAGTGTAGGGGCCGAGCATCCTGTTTACTGGCGTCCCCCTAACGGTGGCCGCTGGCTGCGTCGGAACTTCGATCAATGGGTTCTGCTCGAAGACGATCTCCCCGTGTTGCACGTTAATTGGTATGAGGCTTCAGCCTACTGCCGCTGGGCCAATCGCAGGCTGCCGACGGAGACCGAATGGGAAATGGCCGCAAGCGCCGAACCAAGGCCGGATGGAGAGGGAATCGCCGAACGAAAAAGGCTCTATCCCTGGGGCGACGAGGCGCCCACGTCCGATCGAGCCAATCTCGACTGGCGGAGCATGGGCTGCATTGCCGCGCACGCCTTGCCCGCAGGCGAGAGCGCTTTCGGTTGCCGGCAGATGGTCGGTAACACGTGGGAATGGACCGCCAGCGCCTTTGAGCCGTTCCCGGGCTTTGTCGCCGGGCCTTACAAGGAATATTCCGCGCCATGGTTCGGCGATCATAAAGTTTTGCGCGGAGGCTGTTGGGCCACGCGCTCACGCCTGATCAGTAACAACTATCGCAACTTCTACAAACCAGACCGCCGCGACGTGTGGGCCGGATTCCGCACCTGCGCGCTTTCAAATGAACAATGAGGATTGGAATCATTACACCAGCCCCACCCCGGTCCAGATATGGCAACCGCGTGACTGCGTTGCGCTGGGCCCGCATTCTCAAAAACCTCGGTCACCGCGGCGCTGTCTCCCAGGTTTACGAAGGCGGTGATTACGATCTGCTTATCGCGCTGCACGCCCGCCGCAGCTACCCTTCGATCAACCGTTTTCGCTCCGAGCGCGCGAACTCCCCGATCGTCGTGGCGCTCACCGGGACAGACCTTTATTGTGATCTTCAAAAGAGTCGCCGCGCCCAGGAATCGCTCGAAATCGCGACTCGCCTCGTTGTGCTGCAACCGGCGGCCATAGACGAACTGCCGCCACATCTACGCGGTAAGGCCCGCGTCATCTATCAATCTGTCGCGCCCCTACCTCAGGCGACCAAATACCACGGGGAGATAAGGGGAAATTCGACTGACCTCTCGCGCCCCCGCCGAACCTTTGATGTGTGTGTGATCGGCCACTTGCGCCAGGTGAAAGACCCGTTTCGCGCTGCGATGGCGGCGCGGTTACTACCGCCTTCGTCGAGGATCCGCGTATTGCACGTAGGCGTGGCGATGAACGAAGAGATGGCGGCGCGGGCGCGCGCAGAGATGGAGGTCAACCCTCGTTATCACTGGCTGGGCGAGCAGCCGCGTTGGCGCACGCGCCGCATCTTGGCGCAAAGTCACCTCTGAGCGCTCTCGTCCCGTCTGGAGGGCGGGGCCAACGTGTTGTCAGAAGCAATCGTGTCTTCCGTGCCTGTTATTGCTTCCCGCATTCCCGGGACGGTGGGTATTTTAGGGGCGAGCTACCCGGGATATTTCACCGTGGGCGACACGCGCGAACTGACGCGGCTCTTGATCCGCGCCGAGACGGAGCCCGATTTTCTAGCCCTCCTCAGGTCGCAGGGAGACAGATTGGTCAAACTCTTCGACCCGGCGCGGGAGCGAAAGGCATGGGCGGAATTGCTTGTGGAAATTGCGCCTTAGGAAGTATTCGAGCTGGCGGACCAGTTTTACGAAGGCCGCACGACTCGTGAGGTTTAGGTGAACCGGTCTCCCTTGCAGGTCTCTAAAACGAGATACTGTAACTAAAGCCGGGTTTATTCGCGAACGCTAGCAAGAACGAAAAGTTATGCCGCCCATGCGTGTAGTTCAACATAGGATGTACCCGCACGCCGTCATAAATGACGAGTGAAGAGAACTTTTTCGTAAAGTACACGTTCAGCCCGGCCAGCGGCAGCCAGCGATGTTCGTAAGTCCCATAAGCCACGCCCGCATACGGCGCAATCGGCAGCCCCGTTTCATGCTTCAGGTTCTTGCTGAACGTCGCGTAAAACGACTGCCCGTCTGGCGTACCGATCCGGTCGGAACTCGTGCCGAGAATCAGCGCCGGGCGGCGCTCAGTCTCCTGCAACGCCAGCCAATTGAGCAGCGGACTTACCTTGCCGCCCGCGTTGTCAGCGCGGGGGTTGACCTCAATCCCCGCTGTTAATTTCGGATGAAGCCGATAGGTTAGCGTGTTTCGCAAACTCGCGCGCGGCACGGCTCCCGGAATGACACGCATCCCGAAAGTCCATTTGTCTTCACTTCCATTTTCTGCCCCGCTCACGGCGCGGCCCTCGCCAGGTCAGAGCGGTCAACTCGGCACGCTAGAAGCCTCGGATTTCGATTTGCTTTTGGCCATGGCGATCTGTTCGCGTTCGGCTTCGCGCTCGCCCATCGCCACCAGCTTATCGATTTGCTTTTTGATCTCCTCCTGCGTCACGACGCTGCGGTAAATCGCCACGATCTTTCCGTCGCGCCCGATGATGGCCGTGCCAGGCAATCCGGGGCCGAGTCCGAACTGCGCCATTTGCTCAGTCGTCACGCCGAGCCAGACCGGGAAATTGATCGCCGTCTCTTTGATAGACTGGCGAACCGCTTGCAGTTCATTGAGCGTGTCAGCCGAAGCGCCGATGACCTGTACGCCGTAAGCAGCATATTGATTCTGAATCGCCGCTAGATCCGGCATCTCCTTCTTGCAGGGGCCGCACCACGTCGCCCAGAAATTCAAGACGACGATCCGCCCTCGGTATGAGCTCAGTTTCTGTTCCGCGCCGAAGAGGTCTTTCAAAACCAGTTCGGCTTCCTTACCGATGACTTCAGGAAGAGCCGGTTCTGAAGGCTTGGACAGAACTTTGAGATCGTCCACCTTGACGATGTTTTGTTTCTTCCTGACGCGGACCGGGCCTGTGATTTCCACGCGGCTGCCAACGTAGCTCAGCCAGTTCGGCTCCGGACGTTTGAACTTCCCGTCTTCGAGTTGATAGAACTTCGTGGCGCCGTCGGGCGCCATTACCGCCAGGAGCGTCGGGTCGCCATTGGCGATGCACTTTGCGGACTGCGCCAGGTCTTCCGGCGATCCGTATGCGACTTTCTGACGGTCGGCTTTGTTCCAGCAATCTTCACAACACACGATCTGCCCTTCCAATCGCCCGCCCGCATTGGCCGTTTGCGCGAGGCCAGGCTGAAAGAAAAACAACGATGTCAGCGCAGAAAGCAGAATAGACTGAATAATCCGATTCACAATTGATCCTCCGGCTGATGTTTGAGCAAACTTGCGCATACACCAGTCAATAGAAATGATGACTTAAAAAATGATACAGGCTGGGTGAATGAAGAGGCTGTGATTAAATGCGAAGCGCGAGGCTTCGTTGCAACGGAGGCGAACAGGCAGGCTGTGGAGAAGTGGCAATCTGAACCAGAGTCTGATAGTGATCATGAAACCCGAAAATGGCCGCAGACGGAAAAAGTTGGGCGCTAATCCCCACTGGAGATTTCTGAATTCTGTCCGGCGGCAGGGACCGGAGAGCGTTGAGAGAACAACACTCATCTTCCTCCCCTGTCAACGAAACGCTGGTTTCATTCGACGCGCAAGAAAGTTGCTCGGCGTGAGCCGCGCAGATCGTCAGGCAACTCAGCGAAAGACTTCCTACGCTTAGCGCGAGCGCGAATGCAAGCCATCTTTTCATCACGTTCCGCAGGGGTTTCATCGGCGGGAATTATAACGAATAATATTGAGGTCACCAATCAAATCGGTTTTTTACGCATTAATATAGGGATTATCCTTCGCTCATTCCCCTCAGTCGCCGAGGATAATATTACTCGTCATAGGCGGAAGCCGCCGTGTTCAGGCTTCGCAGGCGCCCCTCCCAAATTTTGTCTTGACCTTGGAATTAATTCCAGCCTTTATAATCACGAAAGTGAGGGAGAACAGTTTGAAGAATGAATCATACCGACCAGGCCAATTGGCGCGCATTACTGGGGTCAGCACGGATACGCTGCGTCATTATGAACGAAAGGGTCTGCTTAAATCTCGCCGCTCGCCGAATGGATATCGCGAATACCCGCTACACTCGGTTAACCGCGTGATGCTTATTCGGAATGCGCTTGTCATCGGCTTCGGACTCGATGATCTCGCGCAGATTCTCAAAATCCGCGATGCGGGCGGCGCGCCATGTCGAAAAGTCCATGCGATGGCTACGGCTAAACTCGATGAACTGGAAACACTCCTGCGCGAGATAACGAGGTTGCGCGACGATTTGCGCATGCTGTTGAAAGATTGGAATACGCGGCTGGAATCCGCTGGCAAAAAAGAACCGGCGAGGTTGCTGGAATCTTTGTCTATTGAAAATCTTGGCAGAGGTCAAACTCGTCTGCCGGTGAATTCACTTTTGCGAAAACGCAAACCTCATAAGGAGAAGAAATGAGAATTACGCTCAAATGGGTCACGTTCCTTACCATCATTATGATGATGAGCCAGATTGCCAGCGCTCAGTCCCAATTGCGCCAACAACACGACCACTCTCAGGGCGAAAAAAAACGACACGCGCAGGTGAACGAGCGTGGAGACCAGACAATGGGTTTTTCTCACGCCAAGTCCACGCATCATTTTCGCCTCGATGATGACGGTGGAGCCATTGAGGTCACGGCCAACAGCGATGACGACGCAGCTAGCCGAGATCAAATCCGCCGACATCTCAAGCACATTGCCGAGATGTTTTCCGAAGGCGATTTCTCGGCGCCGATGTTCATTCACGGGCAAACTCCGCCGGGCGTTGAGACGATGAAGCGGTCTAAGGCTGATATCAAATACCAGTACGAAGAGATCGACCGTGGCGCAAAGGTTCGCATTACGACCTCCAACGTTGAGGCGGTCAAAGCCATACATGAGTTTCTGCGATTTCAGATTCAGGATCATCAGACGGGTGACCCGATTGAAGTCGTAAAAGGCCAATTCTAACTGGTCTCCATTAATTGCCGCCCTTGCGCTGCGCCAAGTGTCCCATCTTACTGAACGCGGCAAGCCGCTGGCTACCCTGCGCAATTGACAACGGCGAACTTTTCCGTTGGCAAAGGGCCGGACGGGGTAACCTTTGACGGAGCCAGTATCTTGGTGGCTAACAAAGGCAGTGACAACGTGGCGAAACTCGCAGCGAGTAAAGGGGCCAACCTCGGCGCGTTCGCCGCAGGCGATAACCCGAATGCTTTAGCCTATGATTCGCGAACGAAGTTGAGGCCGTGAACCAGTATACGGCGGTGATGTAAGCGCCTACGGCGAATGGCGCGGCGTCAGCGCGCCGCCGCGTCACTCCCCAAATGACGGAGAGAAGCCCGAAGGTCGCGACAAACTCGCTGAACATCTGCGCCGCGCCGCTTCGCGCGTGGTTTGATACTGAAAAGAGCGGCTCGCTGAACATCAGATGAGCCGCGGCCATTCCCAGGAATGCGCCAATAACTTGAGCGGCAATATACGCAGGAACCTCGCGCTACGAAACGCCGCCCTGCGAAGCGTCAGCGAGAGTTACAGCCGGGTTGAAGTGAGAAAGTAAGAATGAGGGCGACGAGCGCCGCTCCGGTCGCAAGTGTGTTGGCCAGCAGGGCTATGGCGACATTACCGCCGGAAAGACTCTCGCCCATAATACCTGAGCCAATAACGGTAGCGAGAAGAAAGGTGTTATCAAATCCGCCAAAGAATACTTCATCCATAGCGTCAGCTTGGATGGAGATGAATTTGGCATCGTGGGCGCTTCGCCCATGATTAATTGCGACTGCAAAGACAGTGATTCAGCGTTTGTAACTGTTGTCCGTGCGCCTTCGGCTGGCTGGCGCATTCGCGAAATTCCAGATTGCGCCTCTTGACCGAAGACACACTCTTTTCCGAGTAGGAGTGGCGGTTCAACGAAGGCGCACGTTCAATTATTTTGCGTGGCGCTCGGTCTCGAATTGTTGCGTTGGTTCTTCGATGACGCTGTGGTATGGCGTCGATGACTCGCCCAGCGCCCGATTGGTCGCGCTATACGCCCCGGATGTAGTTGACTTGGTCCGCGCCGCCTGCCAGTTCATCTGAGTTTTCGCCGTAGGAATGATCATCTGAAGCAGGTAGCGGCAGATCATAATCAGGGCCGTGAATCCGCCAAGGGCGAAAAATATAGGTAGGGAGCCCTCCACACCCCTCAGGACTACTGTCCCTGCGGTAGTGGCGACAAATCCGATAGCGCTGATCAACGCGACAATTTTGAGGATGCTCGAAGGCGACGCCGGAGGCGCTGAAACATTCGCCTCCATCTCGCTAACGATCTCGCGGGCGCGGTCAATGGCGATCAGGTTAGTCCCGCAGCGGGTGCAAAATTTCTGGCTCCTCGAATTTTCGGCGCCGCAATCCGGGCAAAACATTCTGTTCCCCTCCTCGCACGTATGTGATGTGGAATTGCAAACAGTCTAACAATGCGATCGAATCGAATCAATCATAGAGCACACAACACTTCGGTAAACTGGGTTATGCTCGCCGTCGGAAATAGTTCTTGAATCATTGTGTCAATCCTGCCTCCCGAAAGGACACGGTCTACCTGCGCCGGTGAGCGCCGCCTTCGCCGCTCTGAATCCTGCTTGACTCGACGGTTCGGCTTCGAGTACAAAGGCACGGTCTGAACGAGTACCACTTCGGCAATATTGAAGAAGGTTTCGACGACCACAGCGCCCCGAGAAGAACTCCAATTTCTACAAGCTCCTCAAGCAGTACTTCCGGCTTTTACGACATCTGGGAGGCGGACTTCGTCTCCGCGGACAAGATGCTGGGCGTGGGCTGGGCCTTTTGCTATCAGCATCCGCTAACGGCAGACTCTCGAACCACTGGATCACGCCGCGCGAGGTAGGGAACAACGTCATGAAGATCGGAGTAGAACGCCGCGAGACGAATGGTCTCAAATGGAAGTGACGAGTGGGAACGTTAAAATTCGTCCAGTCCGCAGATACAATCCCCCTTCAGAGAATAGCGATGAGCAAGTACGTTAGCGATCTGACCACAGCAGTCAGGGGTCGCCGTCTGACCAGACTGGCGCTCACTTCGGCGGTGTTGATCGTTTTTGCGATCCACACCACTATCTTCTCACAGGCCATCAAGCAGCGATCCCATGACGTAGAGAATGGCGAGCGCATTTATAAGTCGGGGTGTATCGCCTGTCACGGAGGCGATGGCCGTGGCGCGCCACAGACGATGACTGAGTTCGAGCGTCCCGACACTTTCCCTGATTTCACACAGTGTGATCAGACCACACCAGAGTCCAATTCAGCGTGGAAAGCCATGATCGTCAACGGCGGCCCGTCGCGCGGCTTCTCGGAGATCATGCCCGCCTTCGGCAAGCTGCTCAAGCCGGATGAGATTGATGACGTAATCGCCTACCTGCGGACATTCTGCCATAACAACCATTGGGCCCGCGGCGAACTCAACCTGCCGCGCGCGCTGATCACGGAAAAGGCGTTTCCGGAAGACGAGGTCGTGATCTCAACCGCTCTGAACGCCCGCGGCGCTCCCGGAGTGACTACCGACGTTATTCATGAGCAGCGCTTCGGCATGCATAACCAGATCGAGGTGGACGTCCCGCTTCAGTTCCAGGACCAGGCGCACACCTGGCATGGAGGCGTGGGGGACATCACATTAGGATTAAAGCGCGAGATGTGGTCGAGTTTGCGCACCGGATCGATCCTGAGTCTGTTCGGCGGGGTAATCGTGCCCAGCGGCGACAGGAGCCGCGGCCTCGGGACGGGTACCACAACCTTTGAAACCTTCACCGCCTTTGACCAGCTGTTTCCCACCAATACTTTTGTGCAGGTGCAAGTTGGCGCAGAGTTACCGCGCCGTACTGATATCGCGCCACGGACGGTTTACTGGCGCACTGCCCTGGGACAGAGCTTCGCCGCTGACCATGGCCTTGGCCGCTTGTGGTCTCCGATGGTCGAGTTTGTCGCCGACCGCGATCTTGTGACCGGGGCAAAGACAAATTGGGATGTGGCGCCTCAGATGCAAGTGACTCTCAGCCGCAGGCAGCATATTCGCGCGAACCTGGGTTATAGGCGACCACTCACTAACACGGCAGGCCGGCAGAGCCAGGTAGTTTTTTATCTGCTCTGGGATTGGGCCGATGGAAAACTGACGAAGGGCTGGTGATGCGGAACATAGCACGTAAATCGATCGCGATTCTGACATTGTTAGTTGCTTTTACGGCCTTGCTATGGGGTGGTGATGAACGGCGCTCCTCCACCCCAATGTTTCGGACCTCAGACCGTTGCGTTGCATGCCACAACGGGATGAAGACGAAGTCAGGAGAAGACTATTCCATCGGCGTTGATTGGCGAGCAAGCATTATGGCGAACTCCTCGCGCGATCCATACTGGCAGGGAAGCGTACGTCGGGAGACGATTGATCACCCGAGCGCGAGCGCTGAAATTCAAGACGAGTGTTCACACTGTCACATGCCGATGGCGTACTACGAGGCGCACCTAAAAGGGAATAAGAGCGTGGTATTCCCACACCTTCCGTTCGATCCCGATAAGAAGGACGCCGCCGCGGCCGCGGATGGCGTCTCCTGCTCGATATGTCATCAGATTTCCAAACAGAACCTCGGGACCCGGGCCAGTTTCGTCGGCAATTTCATAATTGATCCGCCAGATGGCCAGGGCCAGCATTCCGAGCATGGGCCGTACGACATCGATGCCGGCCATCGACGCGTAATGCAAAGCTCTACCGGCGGATTCGTTCCCACCGAGGCCGCGTATATTCGCGATTCGGAGCTCTGCGCCACATGCCACACTTTATATACAACTGCTCTCGGCAAGAACGGCGAGGCGATAGGTTCACTTCCTGAGCAGATGCCTTTCTTGGAGTGGCAGCACAGCGATTACCCCGCCAAGAAGAATAGTTGCCAGTCTTGTCACATGCCCGAGGTGGGAGGCGAAACGCCGGTCACTGCGGTCTTCGGCGCGCTTCGCCAGGACGCAAGACGTCACAGTTTTGTGGGGGCAAACTTTTTCATGCAGCGCATCCTTAGCAACTTTCGCGAGGACTTGAGTGTAACCGCACTGGCGGAGGAGCTAAACGCCGCCGCAGAAAAGACGGTGAACTTCCTTCAGACGAAGAGCGCCCGTGTGAGCATTCGCAAGGTGGAGGCTGGTCAAGGAAATCTCCACGTCGATGTACTCGTAGAGAATCTTAGCGGACACAAGCTGCCGACCGCGTATCCTTCACGGCGCGCCTGGCTGCACGTCGTCATCCGGGACCGAGTTGGCAGTATCGTTTTCGAATCTGGCGCGCTGAATGCCGATGGTTCCATTCAAGGAAACGACAATGACGCCGATCCTTCGCGCTTTGAGCCGCACTACCGCGAGATCACCCGTGGCGATCAAGTCGAGATCTACGAGCCCATCCTGAAGGATCAAGAGGGGCAGGTCACCACCGGACTCCTCACTGCTGTTGGGTATCTCAAGGACAACCGTCTGCTGCCCTCCGGCTTCGACAAGAGTTCGGCGGATAAAGACATTAAGGTGATCGGGGACGCCGCAGAGGATCCGAATTTTACCGGCCGAGGCAGCCTGGTGCGGTATTCAGTCGCAGTCGATCCGTCGGCGGCCCCATTCCACATCGAAGCCGAGCTCTGGTACGAGCCGATCGGATTCCGCTGGGCGCGCAACTTAGCTTCCTATCGCGATATGGAGCCTCAGCGCATGTTGAGCTACTACAATTCGCTAGCCTCACGCGCGGCGGTGATGTTGGCGAGGACTGGTCCGTACTGACCTGCAGCGAGGTCATAACTGGAGCAGGTGAAACCCTCGCTTCGATTTTGAAGAGGCATTGCTTCGCTACTACCCGGAGGTCCCTGTCGCAATTCGCCTCAAAAAAGCCATCTACAAAAGGACGAGACAGTTTCTCCTGGCCAATGGCGGCAAGAGCGCCAAACGCGCGCCGGAAGCGCGCCTCTGGTCGTGAGAGGTGTTTTACCAATCAGAGCAGCCCACCGTGATAATGGAATCGGGCTGGTCTATCAGCACTCAGGACCAGATGTCTGGTTTATTTGCAACAGAACCAAAAAATAAATTCGCGCAGCTAGTAATATCCAGCGCGATTAGACAACTTAACTAATAGTGCGGCAGTCCTTGCCGCCATTAACCTCAATTTTTCAAAGAAAGGAAAAGACAGCTATGAAAATCAAAACGAGTGTGAAAGCTGGCGGAATAAATTTGCAACACAACTAGACTATGGCGCGTGGACTGAAGGTCAAGAACGCCGTTAAAGCTGGACCCGTAATAATCGTGACACCTATCAATACATAACCGTCGAACGTGACAAAGCCGGGCGTCGTCAGCAACACTCACCAGGCTTTGTAGTTTGTGGCTATGTGATATTTGAGTGGCTATGTGATATTTGATATGCGGCGCGACAACCTGCTAATTCGCTGACTCCGCGCCAATCGCATCTGTCAGCACACACCGGGCCGAGAACTGCCGCCGTGCCAAGTCTCAACGGCCGGCGCCCGCAAGAACCCCACGCGCAAGCATGTCTGTAGCCGTATCACCAACCGACGTATCCCATCACCGACTGCAACCAATGATTGACAAGCAATTTATTCACAAAATCGAGTATCACCAACCGACGTATCCCATCACCACCTGCAATCCTCTGTATCGCAACCCCGCTTACTGCAATATCTTGCGTGGCGTGTTGCGCGAACTCCGAAAAGTAAAGCAAGAAGGCCGGGCATTGAACCGCTGTGCATTCACACACTCAGCTCTCCACCTCTCAGCATTACCAGGCGCTTGCGCCAAACAAAAAGCCGGGTTCATGACCATGCTTCGTTTGGTGGTTAGCGAATGGCGGCTGAGGGTTTTTGGTGTACGCGCTAAAGTGAAATGCCGCGAACTAGGGCGAATTCGCCGTGGGACAGGGAGGTGGCTATATGGCTCAACCGCCTGGCCGATTCATACCCCACGCTTTGTAGTACGCAACCAGGCGTTCAAGAACCTGTTCAGACGTCAAACTCTCATGCCGGAAGATAACCACGGAGACCTTACCGACACTCAAAGAGTCGCGGGCATAGTAGTCTACGTCAGTGCAACCGACCGGGAATTCCACGGAATCCGCGTCGTCAGCCGCAGGGAAACTCAGGCCGTCGTATGGGCCGCCGATGAATAGATAAGGTAAAAGCAAAATCCGGGCTTCGGGACCCGGCTTCGCTGTTCGTGGGCGTCATCAAAATATTCGCTCGGCCAGCAATTTCGCATCCCTTTTTCGCCTGTATAGGCGGGCGGCGACGCTCGCCCGTCTCAAGCGGTTGCTGTTCGGCCCCCGGTCGGACAAGCGCATGGAGGCAAACTCATCACCCGGTGTCGGAGCAGTGCGAAAGTCGACGGGCTAAAAGCCGCTAAAATTTATGCTGATAAATGTGTCTATTCGTTATACAGAATGTTTTATGTCGTTCGCCTTCCGCATGTCGCTTTGTTTACTGACTTTGGGCTTGAACCTTAGCGGCCCCGCCCTGGCTTTGCCTCAGTCCACGCCCTCTGCGCCGTTCGAAGAAGCATCTCTTCGGGTAGTGGTCGAGGAGTATTTTTCCGCCTATGGCAAGAAGGACCTGGCGGGTGTAGTGGCGCTCTGGAGTGAGAGCTCGCCAAGCCTCGCGACCTACAAGCAGAGCCTGGAGCAGCAGCTTGCAAGCGAGGACCTCAGCTTTGGCCGTTCCGCAATCTCTCGGGTCAAAATGGAAAGCGGGAAGGCCAGCCTGCGGGTAACGATCGCGCTCACATCCATCAACCGCAAGAATCAACAAAAAAGTGAACAGCGGCTAGCGCGCATCTTTGAGTTCATCAGAGAGGGTAAGCAGTGGAAGGTTTGGCGATACGCTCCTGCGGCGGAAGACCTGGCCAGGGCATTGGCGAAGGCCGACAACGAGGCTGAGCGGACCGGGTTGCTGGCAGAAGAGAAAGAACTGGTGGGAGTTGAGTTAGGGCGAGCTCTATTAACACAGGGAGAGCAGCTGATTAGTCAAGGCGACTACAAGCGAGCGATAGAGATTTATAAGCTTACATCGGAAATAGCCCAGCAATTGAATGACAAAGATATCATCGCTATTGCTATTCGCGGCATAGGCAATGCTCAACGTTTACAAGGTAACTCCTCTCAGGCGCTCGAACAGTACCAAAAGAGCTTGAAAATCTCAGAGGAAATAAGCAACAAGATTGAGATTGCCAAGGCGCTGCAAAACATTGGGGTTGTTCAATGTTCGCGAGGCGACTACATCGAGGCGCTGGAGAGCTTCCACAAGGGTCTGAGAATGCTAGAGGAAATCGGCGATAAGCTAGGCCTTGCTATTGTGCTGAACAACATCGGGTATGTTCAGAATTCGCAAGGCAACATCACCGAGGCGCTGGAGCAGTATCGGAAGTGTCTGAAGATCTCAGAGGAAATCGGCGACAAGCCTGGCATTGCTATTACGCTGTACAACATCGGAAACGCCTACCGAGAGCAAAGCAACTACGCTGAGGCGCTGGAGCAGTACCAGAAGAGTCTGAAGATCTCAGAGGAAATCGGCGACAGGTTTGTGGCTGCCGGCGCGCTGAGCAATATCGGGAATGTTCATTACTTTCAAGGCGACTATGCTCAAGCGCTGGAGCAGCATCGGAAGAGTCTGAAAATCATGGAGGAAATCGGCAATAAAGCTGGTATTGCCAGCACACTGAACAACATCGGACTCGTCTACCAATTGCAAGGCAACTATACCGAGGCGCTGGAGCAGCATCGGAATGGTCTGAAGATTTCAGAGGAAATCGGCGACAAGCCTGCCGTTGCAGGTACGCTGAACAACATCGGAAGCGCCTACCAATTGCAAGGCGACTACACCGAGGCGCTGGAGCAGTATCAGAAGGGTCTGAAAATCAAAGAGGAAATCGGCGATAAAGCCGGCATTGCCGCCTCACTGAGCAACATCGGCGAGACCCACCGTTTACAAGGGAACTACACCGAGGCATTGCAGTTTGCCGAGCGCGCCGCTGACCTCGCCAGACAAGTAGGTCTACTCGAGCCCCTTTCGGGAGCGTACACTACTGCAGGCAGAGCATATTTCACCCTCAATCAGCTCAGCCAGTCGCGTCTGGCCCTTGATCAAGCGATCACCATCATCGAGACCCTTCGCTTTCAGGTCGCAGGCGGCGAGCAGGAGCGGCAGCGATTCTTTGAATCCAAAATCTCTCCTTACTACGCGATGGTCGAGTTGCTCATCGCCCAAAACAACCCGGGTGAAGCTTTGAGCTATGCCGAACGCGCCAGAGCCCGCGTCCTCCTGGATGTGCTCTCAAGCGGTCGTGTCAGCGTCACCAAAGCGATGACCGGTCTGGAGATCGAGCAAGAGGGCAAGCTCAAGAGCCGACTCGTTGCGCTCAACACTCAAATATCTCGGGAACAGCAGCGCGAGCAGGCGGACCAGAATCGGCTCAGCCAGCTCGGCTCTCTATTGCAAGAAGCCCGCCTCGACTTTGAAGACTTCGAAACCAGGCTCTATAACAGCCATCCTAAACTCAAGCCGCAGCGCGGTGAAGCGCCGGTCATCAAAGCCGAAGAGCTCGCAGCGTTGTTACCCGATTCCAGAAGCGCGCTGCTGGAGTACGTCGTGACGGATGATCATACTTATCTGTTTGCCATTACGAAGGCGGCCGGCAAAGCAGGAGTTGAGGTTCGGGTCTACGCGCTGACAATCAAACGCGCTGATCTGACAAAGCAGATCGAAAGCTTCCGCGAGCAGCTTGCCGGGCGCGATCTAGGCTTTCGCGCGCCGGCCAGACGACTCTATCAATCGCTGCTCAAGCCGGCTGAGGCGCAGCTTCAGGGAAAAACGAATCTCATCATCGTGCCGGACGACAAGCTTTGGGAATTACCTTTCCAGGGGCTGATAGCCGGGGGCGATCGCTACGTGATTGAAAACAGCGCGGTCTCTTATGCGCCTTCGCTCACGGTCTTGCGCGAAATGAAGGCGCAGCGCAACAAGCATGGGGTTAATGAGGCCGGCCTTAACCTACTCGCGCTAGGCAATCCCGCGATTGGCCGGGAGACGCTTGAGCACGAGCCACTCGCGCTGCGCGGCGCCAAGCTCGGTCCGCTGCCCGCTGCCGAACAGGAAGTGAAGGCGCTGGGGCAGGTGTACGGCGCGGCGCACAGCAAGATTTATATTGGTCCTGAGGCCTGCGAAGATCGCGTCAAGACTGAAGCCGGCCAGGCCGGCGTTCTGCATTTCGCCACGCACGGGATATTGAACGACACGGAGCCGATGTATTCGCACCTCGTGCTCGCCCAGGGGGACCAAAACGAAGACGGACTGCTGGAAGCCTGGGAGCTGATGCGTCTTGATTTAAAAGCCCATCTGGCGGTGCTTTCGGCGTGTGAAACTGCGCGCGGGCGCTTCGGCGCCGGCGAGGGGGTGATCGGATTGACTTGGGCGATGTTTGTGGCCGGCGTGCCAACGACCCTGGTCAGCCAGTGGAAAGTGGAATCGGCCAGCACGCGCGATTTGATGCTCAACTTTCATCGGCAATTGAAGGCGCCCTCAGCAGTCGCCAGAGCGACAGTGATGGCTGAATCCTGGCGCCAAGCAGCCTTGAAGCTGATGAAGAATCCAGCCACTAGTCATCCATTTTACTGGGCGGGTTTCGTGTTAGTGGGTGACGACCGATGATTGTGAACCTTAGGTGCGGAGGCTTGACGTGTCCTTGCGGGGGCGCGGCGTAAGCAAGCCAGTTTGCCAAAGCCTAACTGTTGACCGACTTCTTCGAGATCGCTTTCTTGCTCGTCGGGATGCTTTAAGCCCGCGAAACTGTAGAGTTCATCCAGTTCGACGTTCTCAGTAGAAACGGCTGTAATGACTTCCTGATCGGCGCTTTGGCCTGTGAACACGAGCGATCAACCAAACGCCCGACGGTAGTCGGATGAACGTCTTCGATGCGGGCGACAGCCCTCCAGGCACAATCTTGCCTCTTATCGCTCAACAACTTCAAAGATCAGCTACGGAGCACCCATTGTTCAATGGCGAGTAATTCTAAGCACATTGTTTTAGCCACAATCGGTTCGCTTGGCGACTTGCACCCGATGATTGCGCTAGCTCTTGAACTGAAAAGGCGCGGGCATCGGGCGACAATCCTTACAATAGAATTTTACCGCTGGAAGATTGAAGAACTTGGTCTTGAGTTTCAACCTATTCGCCCCGATATGTCGCCCGAAGACCTGATGTCAGGACACATTGTGTAAATTAGCGTGTCAGGACAAGTTAGCGAACTTGTAAGAGTCTTGTTCTGCTATGAATAACGACTCTGACCTGACACGCATCCACGACTATATCAAAGCGACCTTGCCCTGGGCACA
>DASTMP010000243.1:0-24857 GCA_035714085.1 Blastocatellia bacterium | reverse complement strand
AATCCGCAATCGATGGGTTGGAGTATGAAGAGTCTGGTTCGATTGATAGTCACGTCATCGACCTATCGCCAATCATCGGCGACGACGCCGGCGCTGCTAGAAAAAGACCCATACAATCGGCTGCTGGCTCGCGGCCCGCGCTTCCGTATGGAGGCGGAGATGATCCGCGACATGGCGCTCGCCGCGAGCGGTCTGCTCAGCCGCAAGCTGGGCGGCCCGAGCGTCTTCCCACTTCAACCCGAAGGCGTCTGGAAATCACCGTACAGCAGCGAGAGATGGACGGTGAGCAAGGGCGAAGACCGCTTCCGCCGCAGCCTCTACACTTTCGTCCGCCGCTCCGCGCCGCACCCGGCGATGATGTCCTTCGACGCGACCAGCCGCGAATACTGCACAGTGCGACGCGTGCGCACCAACACGCCGTTGCAGGCCTTGACGACGCTCAACGACGAGGCTGCGATGGAGGCCGCGCGCGGATTGGCTAGGCGGATGATCGAAGAGGGGGGCGACGACCTGAATGCGCGGCTGATTTACGGCTTCCGCGCCTGCGTGGCTCGGACTCCGGAGGGGAAAGAGATCGAACGCCTCACGGCATTGTACCGTCGTCAACTTGATAACTTCGCCGCGAACGCCGTGGAGGCCGGGAAGATCGCCAGGGACCATTCGACCAAAGCCTCTGCGGCTGAGTCTGCGGCGTGGACTATGGTTGCCAATGTGTTGCTGAATCTGGATGAGACCTTGACGAAGGAATGAGGCGCATGACGCCGCGCAAGATCATCTCCGGCGGACAAACTGGCGCTGATCGCGCCGCCCTGGATTGGGCGATCGAACGCGGCGTACCGCACGGAGGCTGGTGTCCGAAGGGCCGCAAGGCCGAAGACGGCGCGATTGATCAACGCTACAATCTGGTCGAAACGCCTTCTGAGGATTATTCCCAAAGAACCGAGTGGAATGTTCGCGACTCGGACGGGACAGCGGTCTTCTCGATCCGGAGTGAGTTGCGAGGCGGCTCGCTCCTGACCATCAATATGGCTGAGCAATATAACAAGCCCGTAATTCATCTGTGCAAAGAGGACGAGCAGGCGAATCACGCGCAAGAGCTGCGATCTTTCATCGTTGAATTCGAGATCTCTGTTCTCAACGTCGCCGGCCCCAGGGAGTCTGACGAATCCGGCGTTTACCGGTTCGTGGCTCGCGTTCTCGATCAGGCGTTCGGCCCCGTATAGATAGCTTGATCGCGCCAACTCGGCGCGGCTGTGAGAATAACTTATGAACAAGCAATCAGAACAACTCCGCGACGTCACCCGTCGTCATTTCTTTAAGCAGGCCGGCTTCGGCATAGGCGCGATGGCGTTCTCGTCGTTGCTCAACGAGAACATCTTTGCGGCGCCCGACTCGCAACGCGTTCAGCATTTCGCGCCGAAAGCCAAGCGGATCATCTATCTGTTCATGGCCGGCGCGCCTTCGTCGCTCGACCTGTTCGACAACAAGCCTGCGCTCCTCAAATACAACGGCCAGCCCTGCCCCGACGAGTATATCAAGGGCGAGCGGTTCGCCTTCATCAAAGGCGCGCCGCGATTGCTCGGTTCGCCGTTCGAGTTCAAAAAGCGCGGCCAGTCGGGGCAGGAGATGTCAGACATCCTGCCGAACCTGGCCACTCACGCGGACGAGATAGCGATCATCCGCACGATGCACACGACGCAGTTCAATCACGCGCCCGCGCAGATTTTCATGAACACCGGCCATCAGATTCCGGGCCGTCCGAGCATGGGGTCGTGGATGATGTACGGACTCGGAAGCGAGAATAAAGACCTGCCGGGCTTCGTCGTACTCCTCTCCGGCGAGAACAATCCTGACGGGGGCAAGTCATGCTGGGGGAGCGGGTTCTTGCCGACCGCGCATCAGGGCGTCGAGTTCCGCTCGAAAGGCGAGCCGGTGCTCTTCGTCAGCAACCCCGAGGGCGTGACGAGCGAGACGCGGCGCGTGACGCTCGACGCGCTAAAGGATTTGAATTCGATGCGCGAGGCCGAAGTCGGCGACCCGGAAATCAACACTCGCATCGCCGCTTACGAGATGGCTTACCGAATGCAAACCAGCGTGCCCGAATTGACCGACATCTCGAAAGAGCCCGCGAAAGTCCACGAGATGTACGGCACGCGGCCCGGCGAGACTTCGTTCGCCAACAACTGCCTGCTGGCGCGGCGACTGGTCGAACGCGGCGTGCGCTTCGTGCAGCTTTACCACTGGGGCTGGGACACTCACGGCGCCTCGGTCGGCGCGGACATCGTCAGCAAACTGCCCCGCATCTGCCGCGAGACTGACAAACCGGTCGGAGCGCTGCTGACCGAGTTGAAAGAGCGCGGTCTACTCAAAGACACGCTTGTCATCTGGGGCGGCGAATTCGGACGCACGCCGATGAACGAAGCCCGCGGCGGATCGAAGCTGCTAGGGCGCGACCATCATCCGCGAGCCTTCTCTATGTGGCTCGCCGGCGGAGGCGTCAAACCGGGCGTGACCGTCGGCGAAACGGACGAGATTGGTTACAACCCGGTCGTCGATCCAGTCAGCGTTCACGACCTGCACGCGACCGTCCTGTATCTGATGGGCATTGATCACACCAGACTGACTTATAAATTCCAGGGGCGCGATTTCAGGCTGACGGATGTCGAAGGTGTTGTGGTAAAGAAGTTGCTGGCCTGAAAATTTTGTATGGGACGGATTAAAGCTACGAAAAAACGAAACTGATTTTGGCTCTTTCAACTATTTACGCGTATACCTTCAAACCCGGAACAAGAAAGGGATCTGTATGGCACTCGAAAACAATTCACGCCGTGAGTTCATCTCCAAAACGACGCGAGGCGCGGTCGCCGCGGGCTTAACGATGACCGCCGCAAGCTGGAACAACGTCCTCGGCGCCAATGACCGCGTCCGTCTCGGCGTCATTGGCACGGGCAATCGCGGCGGCGATGTGATGAGCTGGTTTCAAAAAGAACCCGACGTCGAGGTCGTCGCGCTCTGCGACTGTTACGACGTAAACCTCAACGCCGCGCTCGCAAAGACCGAGGGCAAGGCCAAGACCTTCACCGAATACCATTCGCTGCTCGCTTCAAAAGACGTCGACGCTGTCCTGATCACCACGCCCGACCACTGGCATTCGCGGATGGCGATTGACGCGCTCAACGCCGGCAAAGACATCTACGTCGAGAAGCCTCTTACCTTCACATACGAGCAGGGCCACGACATCATCAAAGCCGTCAAGGCCAACAACCGCGTGGCGCAGGTTGGCCTGCAACAGCGCAGCGGCGAGCATTACAAAGAGGCCAAGAGCGAATATGTGGACAAGGACAAACTCGGCAAGATCGCGTTCGTCCGCACCTGGTGGCACGGCAACAGTTACCACCTGCGCAAAGCCCCCTTCAAGGACAAGCCGGCGGGATTGGATTGGAAAGCGTTTCTAGGCCCGGCCAAATACCGCGACTTCGACGCGCAACAGTTCTACAACTGGCGCGCCTACCTCGATTTCGGCGGCGGCCAGATTACCGATCTCTTCACGCACTGGATTGACGTGGTTCACTGGTACCTCGGCGAAGATTTACCCACAACGGCGGCGTCCGCTGGAGGCGTTTACGCCTATCCCGACGGGCGCACCGCGCCGGACACAATCAGCATTCAGCTCGAATATCCCAGCAAATGGATCGCCACGTTCGACGCCACGCTGGTTCCGGGCGCGAGTGGGGCGGCGCTGGAATTGATGGGAACCAAGGGCCGTCTTTACATTGACCGTGGCCGCTACGTCTATCAGGAAGCTCCTGCCGGCCGCAGAGGCGCTCCGCCGCCTCCGGTCGAGCGCCTGAACACCAAGTCGCTCGAACAGCAGCACGTCCGCAACTTCCTCGACTGCGTGAAGTCGCGCGCCTTGCCCAACTCCGACATCGTCAGTGGTCACCGTTCGGCGCTGGCCTCGAATCTGGGCAAGATCGCTTATCTGCAAAAGCGCCGTATCACGTTCAACCCGATCAGCGAAAAAGATCATGTCCTGACTCCTGCCTCGCAGGCCAAGAAGTAAGCAGAAGGCGACGGGGCGACAAGGAGACGGGGCGACGGGACGATAGATGGTGAAACTCAACCTCGCCCAATCCCCCGTCGCCCGGTCTCCCTGTCCTTCTGTCCCTCAGTCTCCTCTCGGGAAAATGGGAAATAGAAGAATCGTACTTGTCCGCCCGCGCGATCCGAACAACATCGGCGCGGCGGCGCGGGCGATGAAGAATTTCGGCTTCACAGATCTGGCCGTCGTTACGCCGCATCCGCCCGTATGGAGCGAGGTCGTTTCGGCGGTCAACGCCACCGACGTATTGACCAGCGCGCGGGTCTGCGGCGCGCTCGATGAAGCCGTCGCCGATTGCAACCTGGTCGTCGGCACGGCCGATCGCACGCGGGTTGAGGAGAAACAAAACCTTTACACGCCGCTCGACCTGAGCCGTGAACTCACCGCGGCTGATTACGATCTGGCGCTGGTCTTCGGCACTGAGAAACATGGGCTGACCAACGAAGACCTCAGCCGTTGCCACCGCATGATGAGCATTCCCACAGAGCCTGACTGTCCATCGATGAATCTAGGCCAGGCCGTCGCCGTCTGCTGCTACGAGTTGACCCGCGACGTCGCGCAGGCCGCCATCCTTCCCCGCCCCGCGGAAGCGGCGACTGCGGGCGCGACCGAAGCGGCGATGCAATTGTCGTTGGAGGTTTTGAAGCTGATCGATTTCGTCCTGCCTGGCAACGAGCCTGACTTGACGCGCAGGCTTCGCGGCAGTCTGCTGCGGCTCAACCCGACCAGGTACGACATCGAGATGCTCTGCGGAATTCTGAGCAGAATCAAAAGAGGGCTGCAATGATCTGGCGAAAGACACAGGGACACCGAGATAGGGAGCGGGGGAGCGGGAGAGCGAGAGACGGAGGGACAGAGAAATTTTGAGCGCGTGAATCCCTCAGTCTCCCGCTCTCCCGCTCCCCCGCTCTCTCCCACTCCCCGCCTTGCCATTTGCCAGCGCGTGCTACAAGATTCCGGCCTTAGCTACTCAAATTCAAATCAGACCGGATTCATCAATCGAAACACAATGAGCCAACAACCAGACAAAGTCATTTATTCAATGGTCGGGGTCAGCAAGTATTACGACAAGAAAGCTGTCCTCAAGGATATTTACTTAGGCTACTTTTACGGCGCGAAGATCGGCGTGCTGGGCCTGAACGGGTCGGGCAAATCAACGCTGCTGCGGATCATCGCCGGCGTCGATCAGGAATATCAGGGCGAGACCGTTCTCTCATCCGGTTACTCCATCGGCTACCTCGAACAGGAGCCGAGGTTGGATGAATCGAGGACCGTCCGCGACATAGTCGAGGAGGGCGTTCAGGAGGTGGTCGATCTGCTGAAAGAGTTCGACGAGATCAACGCCAGATTCGCCGAGCCGATGTCGGACGACGAGATGAACAAGCTGCTCGAACGTCAGGGCGAGGTCCAGGAGAAGCTGGACGCGATGGGCGGATGGGATCTTGACAGCCGTCTGGAGATGGCGATGGACGCGCTGCGGTGCCCGCCGGGCGAGGCGCCGATCAAAATCCTTTCGGGCGGCGAACGTCGCCGCGTCGCTTTGTGCCGCTTGCTGCTGAAGCAGCCCGACATCCTGCTGCTCGACGAGCCGACCAACCACCTCGACGCCGAGACCGTCGGCTGGCTCGAACAGCATTTACAGAAATATCCGGGCACAGTGATAGCGGTCACGCACGACCGGTACTTCCTCGATAACGTCGCGGGGTGGATTCTGGAACTCGACCGAGGCCATGGCATTCCTTGGCAGGGCAATTATTCATCGTGGCTTGAACAGAAGCAGGAAAGGCTGCGGCGCGAAGAGAAGTCGGAGAGCGCGCGACAGAAAACTCTCGAACGCGAACTGGAATGGATTCGGATGGCGCCGAAGGCCCGCCACGCCAAGAGCAAGGCGCGCATCAAGGCATACGAATCGCTGCTTAATCAGGAAGTCGAGAAGCAGTCCTCGGAGCTTGAGATTTACATTCCGCCGGGGCCGCGTCTGGGCGACGTCGTGATCGAAGCTGAGAATGTCAGCAAAGGCTATAACGACAACCTGTTGTTCGAGGGGTTGTCATTTAAACTTCCGCCAGGCGGGATTGTCGGCGTGATCGGCCCGAACGGCGCCGGCAAGACCACGCTCTTCCGTTTAATCACCGGGCAGGAGCAGGCGGACGGCGGTGAGTTCAAAACCGGTTCGACGGTCCAACTCGGCTACATCGATCAATCGCGCGAATCGCTCGATGCGAACAAAAACATTTGGGAAGAGATTTCGGACGGGCAAGACACCATACAACTCGGCAATGGGCTCGGCAATCGCCAGGTTAATTCGCGGGCCTACGTCGCGCGGTTCAACTTCTCAGGCTCCGATCAGCAGAAGAAGGTCGGGAATCTGTCCGGCGGCGAACGCAACCGGGTCCATCTGGCGAAGATGTTGAAGTCGGGCGTGAACGTGCTGCTGCTCGACGAGCCCACAAACGATCTGGACGTGAACACGATGCGCGCGCTCGAAGAGGCGCTGGAGAACTTCGCCGGATGCGCCGTCGTCATCAGCCACGACCGCTGGTTCCTGGACCGCATCGCCACTCACATTCTGGCCTTCGAGGGCGATAGCAAGGCCGTCTGGTTTGACGGGAACTATTCAGAGTACGAAGCCGATCGCAGGGCAAGGCTCGGCGCTGACGCCGATCAACCGCACCGGATAAAATACAGGCAGTTGACCAGAGGATGAAGAGAACAATGACTGAAACGCATCGTATCAACAGCCAACTCAAACGCGCTCAGGAAGGACAGGCATGGCACGGCCCGTCTTTGCGCGAGTTGCTCGACGGCGTGACGGCCGAACAAGCCGCCGCCAAACCCATCCCGAACGCGCACAGCGTCTGGGAACTCGTCAATCACATCATTGCCTGGGAACAGATAGCGCGGAAAAGGTTGGAAGGCGCCGAGGAGACCGCGATTCCCGACGAGGTAAATTTTCCGCCCGTGACCGATGCGAGCGAGGCGGCCTGGAAAGCGACGCTGCAATCGCTCGAAGCGAGCCATCGCGGCTTACGTGATAGCATCAAGAAAATTGACGACGCGAAGCTCGAAGTGATCGCGCCAGGAACGAGCTACTCGAACTATGTACTGCTGCACGGTTTGATCCAGCACGACCTCTATCACGCCGGGCAGATAGCTCTTCTGAAAAAATCTATGAGCTGAAAGCCCCGCCGGATGGAGGGAGCCACATCCGGCTAGGGGCTATGGCATCAGAAGCGGAACGCGACGCCGGTGCCGATTTGCAGATTATTTGTGGTAAAAGAGCCCACGCCTATCGCGTTAAATGCAGAGCTGTTGTAGCGGATGACCGTGTCGCCCACATCAAAGCGCAATGCGACCGATCGCAAAGGATATATTTCAAAAACTCCGCCGAAATCGAGCGCGAAGTTGGTTGCGCTCGTCGGGGGCCCACCAATGAGCCCTGCGGGATCACCCTCGCTGAAACGAACGAAGCCGGGTCTGAGTTTGCCGAAGATGCCCAGCTTCTCGGTCCGCATCCCATATTTAACGCCAAACAGTCCCTGCGTTTTATGACTGTTTACAGAGCTAAGATTTGCAAAATTGATGCGATTATCCTGAGGAAATTGATTGAACTCGCCCTCAATCGACAATCCGTCAGAAACGTTGAACGTGAGGCGACCGCCAACGCCGTTATCGGTGCTGCTGTTTATAATGCCGGCGCCGTTAGTGCGCAGCAGTGTGTAATTGACGCCAACTTCGACCTTCGGCGTCTCCGATTGTGACTGCGCCTGCGCATTTCGCATCGGAACCATCAACAACAAAGCCGCCGCGGCCAGAACGAAGAAAAACATTTTTTGCATAGTATTTTCACTCCTACAGCTGAAATAGGCTATTGAGATGAAAGCTTTGCCGGATGGGACTCCCCATCCGGCAAAGCTTCAAGTTTCAGAAGCGCAACGCGACGCCGGTGCTGATTTGTAGATTGTGTGTGAAAAAGGGGTTAACAAATACCGGGTTGTCGTAGCGGATGATCGTGTCACCCACGTCAAAGCGCAATGCGAACGGCCGAGCGGGATATAATTCAATAACTCCGCCGTAATCGAGCGCGAATTGGGTTGAGCTCGACGCCGTCCCAACGGCGGGCGTGCCCTGGCTGAAACGAACGAAGCCGGGTCGGACCTTGGCGAAGATACCTGCGCTCTTAGAGCGTATCCCATACTTCACGCCAAATAGACCCTGCATTCTGTCGCTGTCCAGAATAGAGGAAGGATTCGCGAAATTGATCCGCCCCTGAGGAAAGAAATTGACCACGCCCTCGACTCCGAGGTTGTCACTGATGTTAAAGGTGAGGCGACCGCCCACGCCGTTATCAGTGGCGTCTACAGGGCCGAAACCGTTGATGCGCAACACTGTGTATTGCGCTCCAAATTCGACCTTCGGTGTCTCTGATCGCGACTGCGCTTGCGCATTTTGCGCCGGAACCATCAACAACAAAGCCGCCGCGGCCAGAACGAAGAAAAACATTTTTTGCATAATTTTTCGCTCCTGCTAGGGGATTGGATTTTTTATCTAGCGCCGTAAACTAGGGGGAAGGAAACGGCTTTTAAACATCTGTCTAATACCCAAGCAATCACCTTGCCAAAGCCGAACGCCGATAGCCGAAGTGCTGCCGGGTCAATATTTGGCCCCACAACCGCGAAGTTCGACCATGCACATTTCTCCATTTTCCTGAATTCCGATTACAAATTTTCGGAGAACGGAAAATGACGGAAATCGTGTAGTAGGGCTATATCCGCCCACTTCTGCACGGAATTTCACTTCAATCGAGGCACGTAAATAGTGAAGGACACGGTAATAATTGCAGCGCCGCGCTGGAATTGTGACCAGATGCGGTAATTACCGGGATGGGGGAAGAAAGTGTCAAAAACGACATCAGGTTTGCTTTCGAGTTTGCTGCGGTCCACGCCATCAGGAATCATCTCGGTCGGGTGCGAATGCAGATAATCAGTGGCGTCTTCACTGAGGATCAGGGTATGGCCCCACGCGCCGAGATATGGCTTCAGATCTTTCACCGGCTCACCCGTCTTTTCGTCAACCAAATGGTAATGCAACTCAGCAGGTTTGCCGACAAACGGCTGTTCGGGCTCGAACTTCAATTCAAAGCGCGTGCCCTCGACAGTCTTGACGAGTTTGGCGCCGATCGGCTTGTCTAGCGTAAGTTTGGCCTGCGATGAAAACAGATCGCCGTTGTAGCCGGCGGTGACCAGGTTGTGCTGAGTCACCTGTGGCATCCCGCCCGCAGGGAAGAAGTCGCAGAAAATTTTGTAGTAGCCCGCTTTCGGCAAGTCGGTCTCGATCGTGAAGCTTCCGTCCGGTTGTTTGTCCGGGTGAATGTGCTGGAAGACTTCAAAATCCTGGCTGACGACGAACAGGTGAAATGGCATGTCGTGCAGGATGTTGAAATCCTTGACCTGCTTCTCGGTCACTGGATTAAGGACGGTGAATTGAAGCCTCACTTTCTCGCCGGCTACGGGCGGCGCCGGATTGGTTTTTATTCTGACGATGTAATCGCTGGTCTCAGGCGGGGCCGATTTGACCAGCTTCATATTGCACTTCGGACATGTTCCAGCCTGATCCGACATCACATCGGGGTGCATCGGGCAGACGTAAAAGTCGCCGCCCGCGGTCGCGCTTTTTGCGGCGACGAGCTTCATGTTGCACTTCGGGCATTGGCCGGGCAGTTTGGAACTTACGTCGGGATGCATCGGGCAGACGTAAATGATCGGTTCCTGCGCCGTCTCCTGTTTGGCCGGGTCTTGCGCGAACGCGAAGTCGGCCAGGACGAAAAGCCCGGTTGCGGCGAAGGCCAGGCCGCATGCTAAAAATGACCTGCGATTGTTTGTCATATCACTTACCAACCGCTTCTAGCATACGCTTCTGCAGTTTCTCCATATCCTTTGCAATCGTGCGCGCCCCGGCGAAGAGCACCAGCGTAAGCGCAAGCGAGACCACTGGCACGGCGTAAAGGAGCGCGCGGTGTAGCCCTTCCGCCCTGAACGCTTCGGTCATTGCGCCAGCTCCCGCTTCGATCATTGCGCCGTGCGCATAATGATCGCTCAAAGCGCCAACGATCAGCGGGCCGAACGCGCCGCCGAGCACATACATCGCGAAGAAGTATAGCGCCATCGCCGTACCCCGCAAATTCGGCTCGACCACGTCCTGAATCGCCGGATAAACTGTGACGTAGTAAACGTAAATCAACATCCAACCGACACTCATCAAGACCATCAGGGCGGCGATCTGCCCCTTCGGCTGCGCGTAGGCGAAGTAAACGCACGGGGTCGAAACTAACAGCGCCGTCCCCGACAACAACATCCGGCCGTTAGGCCTATGACGCCTCACCCAATCGGCGATCACGCCCCCAACGAGCAATCCAGCCACGCCGACCGCGCCAAGCACGATTGCGGCAATCAGATTGGCCTGCGCAATATTCATCCCGTGATACCGCTGGAGATAAGCCGGCGTCCAGGCATTGACCGCATAAGCGTTAAAGTTATGCAGCGCGCCGGAAATGATGATCCACCACATAGTCGTAATGCCTAGCACACGCCGGTAAGGCGACTCTACCTGCGTTCGTTCGGACGGCTGGAACGCCTCGGCGGCGCCGCGCTGCGGTTCACGAATCTTGAGCGCAAGGAGCGCCAGAATCAAACCCGGAATAAAGGCGACGAAGAAGGCCGATTGCCAGGCGTATTTCTTGGCGATCATCCCGCTGAACAGATTGCCGAAGCAGATGCCGAGCGGCAGCCCCAACATAAAGATTGCGATAGCCCGCGCGCGTTTGCTTGCGGGGTAGAGATCGCCGATCAATGCGTTACCGGCCGGAGCGCAACTCGCTTCGCCAACGCCGACGCCCGCGCGCGCAACCAGGAATGACCAGTAATTCCATGCCAATCCCGATGCGACCGTAAACAAACTCCACAACGTCACGCCGATGCTGAGAATCTTTTTGCGCAGGCCCCGGTCCGCCCAGCGCCCGAGCGGAACTCCTGCAATGGCGTAAATAATCGTGAAGACCGGCGTGAGCAATCCTACTTGCCAGTCCTTCAGATGCCACGCTATGCGAATCGGCTCGGTCACAGCGGCTGGAATCTGCCGGTCATAGAAGTTCATCAGGTTGATCGCAAATAACACGAACAACGCAAACCCGGCATGTCTATTTCGATCCTCGTTCATTGATCTTCCTTTGTAGCTGGTGGTCGCTCAGGTCGTCCGAAAGATTGAATTGTTCGCGCCGATTTGCGGCTTCCCTCTCGTCCGTGTCCCATTTCTATTTTCCGGTGAAGACCGCTTTTCGTTTTTGGAGGAAGGCCGCGACGCCCTCTGCGAAATCGGCGGAGCGGAAGCAGTCGCCCTGACCCGCCGCCTCGAATTCGAGCGCGGAGGCCAGGTCGGATTGCAGGCCGTTGGCCAACCCGGCCTTGATCTTCGCGAGCGGGATGGCGGGGGCGTCCGCCAGCCTCCGGGTGAGCGCGTCTACGGTCGAGTCGAGTTCGCCGACCGGCACGACGCGATTAAGCATGCCCATCTCGAAGGCCTGCTGAGCCGGGACCGGATCGCCGAGCGCCATCAGTTCGAAGGCCTTGTTATATCCGACCAGGCGCGGCAGGAAGTAAGTCCCACCTCCGTCCGGCATCAACCCGATTTTGATAAAGGCCTGGCTGAAGAAGGCCTGGTCCGACGCGATAATGATGTCGGCGGCGAGCGCGTAATTACAGCCGATGCCGGCGGCGTGGCCGTGAACGCGCGCGATGATCGGCTTCGGCAAACCGCGCATCGCCATAACGCCCGGATTGACGACCTCGCGGATGTCGGTCGTCACGTCTCGGGCGGCGGCGCCGGAAAACGCCGCTTGTAGATCGGCGCCGGCGCAGAACGAATCGCCCGCCCCGGTGATGACGACGACGCGAGTCCCGTCTTCAAACGACTCTTTGATCGTTTCGGTGAAGCGCAGCATCGTTTCGAAATCAACCGAGTTGCGCCGCGTGGGATTGTTGAACGTGATGCGCTTGACGCCGCCTTCCAAACTGACGAGAAGTCTGCTGGACACTTCGGACATTAATTGATGCTCCTCTGGCTAGCTAATTGATTGAGAAAGGTAGAGTGAAAAGCGGGGCTATTGTCACTCATAAGGCCGAGGTTTTACAAACGCTATGGCGGTTTGCAAATGCATGTACGGATCAGTACCGCGAGCGGTAGCGAGCGCGCTTCAGATTAAGTCACGCTCGCTACCGCTCGCGGTACTGATCACGCGCCTCTTCCCATACACGCAATTGCTAACCCTTCTAAGCCAGCAGCTTATCAACCACCAATCCCTGAACGTCGGTCAGACGGAAATCGCGCCCCTGGAAGCGATAAGTCAGCTTCTCATGATCGAATCCGAGAAGCTGCAGGACCGTCGCGTGCAAGTCGTGAACGTGTACGCGGTCTTCGACTGCGTTGAACCCGAGCTCGTCTGTCTGGCCGATCGTGACGCCGGCTTTGACGCCGCCGCCCGCGAGCCACATCGTGAAGGCGTTCGGGTGATGATCGCGGCCGTCGTTGGTTCCCTGCGCCATCGGCGTCCGCCCGAATTCGCCGCCCCAGATAACCAGCGTGTCTTTCAGCATTCCGCGCTGCTTGAGGTCTTTGATGAGCGCGGCGCTCGCCTGATCGGTGTCTTTGCAGTTCTTGGCTATGTCTTTAACCAGATTGCCGTGTTGATCCCAGGCCTCGTGATAAATCTGCACGAAGCGCACGCCGCGCTCGACCAGTCGCCGCGCCATCAGGACGCTGTTGGCGAAAGACGATTTGCCAGGCTCTGCGCCGTACATCTCCAGAATGTGTTTAGGCTCTTTCGAGATGTCCATCAGCTCTGGGGCGGAAGACTGCATCTTGAACGCCATCTCGAACGAATTGATCCGCGTGGCGATCTCCGGGTCGCCCATCACGTCCAGCCGCATTCGATTGAGTTTATTGATCGTGTCGAGCGAATCGCGCTGCAGTTTTCCATCAACGCCTCGCGGGTTTGAAAGGTAAAGCACCGGGTCGCCGACGTTGCGGAACTGCACGCCCTGATAAACCGTCGGCAGGAAGCCGCTCCCCCAGCAACTATTGCCGCCACTGGGCCCCTTGGCGCCGGTGCTGAAGACGACGAAAGCCGGCAAGTCCCGCGCCTCGCTCCCAAGACCGTAAATCGCCCACGCGCCCATGCTCGGACGCCCGAAGATTTGCGAGCCGGTGTTCATCATCAATTGCCCCGGCGCATGATTGAACGCGTCTGTAACCATTGACCTGACGATCGCGATGTCGTCAGCGATGCTCGCTGTTTGCGGGATCAGCTCGGACAACTCCGCGCCGCACTGCCCGTATTTGGCGAATTTGAATTTCGGCCCGAGCAAATGCGAATTCGGATTGATGAACGCCGCGCGATACCCTTTCAACAATTCGGGCGGCGGCAGCGTTCCGTCGAATTTGGCAAGTTGCGGTTTGTAGTCGAACATCTCCAAATGGCTCGGCGCGCCGGCCATAAAGAGGAAGATGACGTTCTTGGCCTTCGGCGCGAAGTGCGGCTTCTTTGGCGCGAGCGGATTATCGGCTTCCTGAGACGCCGCGTAGCCCGCGCTCGCAAGAAGGTGGTTGAGCGCGAACGCGCCCATCCCGACGCCGCATCGTTCGATGAACCAGCGGCGAGAGACATTACTGTTTGATTCATTATGGCGGTTAGGCTTTCGGTCAACCATATCGTCATCCCTTCCTAGGTTTCAATCCCTTGATGATTGACAGGACTTCCTCCACATCCTGTTCACCACTAATCTTGACAAAAAAATCCACAAATTGTTTGCCCTCGCGATAAGTCGAGACTATCAGCTTATTGCCCTTGGTCAACGCATACTCGAACTCAAGGTCTTCTGATTGCATTTTCCTGCGCCAAACTTGTTCGGATTCCTTTATCTCCTTAACTGCAGGGCCATCTCCTGCCCAGTAAGCGAACACATAGTCAATTTTGAGCCCATCTTTTTTCCATATGGTTCCTGCTGTTCCCCCTTCAAAGTTGGTGGATACTTTATGCCTGTATCCGTCCGGCAACTTTATTCCCTCCGGAGGAACGCTATCGAAAACCATCGGCGGATGGAGAGACCACAAGACGGCGAATGATGCTAGCTTCTCCTCACCATTAACGCCATCGGCCGGTAAGTCCTTCAAATCCAAGGCAAGCAAGAAATCATCGGCGCCCAACTCTTTGGCTTTGATCAACGTTTGCCGCGCCCGAATTACCAATTGTTTCCGCTTTTCAAAATCCCTTTCACTATCAGCGGCATAAATGAGCGCCACGCCCAATCCGAATACCGCTTGATCATCAGAAGGGTTGGCGATCGCGAGTCTTTCCAGTATGGGCAAAGCTTCAGAATATTTCTTCTCACGAAAAAGCGCCGCTGCGTGACTGAGATTGCCTTCCGGCTTTTGCGCATCGGTTTGTGGCGGAACAGCAGGCTGGTTTACAGCGCCGCCGCAATAAAAAGACAGGCAACAAAACACAATAGGCGCCGCCACTAAATTTAGCCTGTGTCTCTTCATCATTCTTTGTAGGTCTTCCCGCCCTTCATCACGACCCGAACTTTGCGAATCGCCGAGATGTCGCGCGTGGGGTCGCCTTCGACCGCTATCAAATCGGCGAGCAGCCCGGCTTTGACGCGCCCGATCTGATCATCCATATGCAACACCCGCGCGCTGACCGAGGTCGCCGAGCGCAGCGCGTCAACCGGCTGCATTCCGAGCTTGACCATCGCTTCAAGCTCGCGCGCGTTGTCGCCGTGCGGGAAGACGCCCACGTCGCTGCCCGAGATGATCGTCACGCCCACCGCCAGCGCCGCTTGGAAGGTCTCCTTCTTACGCGCCTGATTGCCCACTGAAAGCGTCGGGCAAAGCGCGACGCCTTTATCTTTCATCAGGCGAAAGACTTCCAGAGTGCCTTCGTCGCCGTGTTCGATAGTCTCAACCCCGGCCAACGTCGCCCTTCGCATTCCTTCGGCCGTAGTCGAGTGCGCGGTTACCGGGACGCCGGCGCTCCTGGCGGTTTCGACTATCAGCTTCAATTCGTCGAGCGAGAAGGTCGGCGCGGCCCTGCCTTTGCCCCATCGGTAATCGGCGTAGACCTTGATCCAATCGGCGCCCTTGCCGATCTGCGTGCGGACGACTTTGATCAGACTGTCGATGCCGTTGGCTTCTTCGGCGCCTTGCGGAACATCCCACTCGGCGGCGTAGCCTTTCGGGCCGTAACTTCCCGAAGCGACAATCGCGCGAGTGGCCACGAGCATTCGCGGCCCCGGAATGATTCCCTGCTGAACGGCCTGCTTGAGGCCGACGTCGGCGTAACCCGCGCCTTCAGTCCCCAGATCGCGAATCGTCGTGAAACCTGCGAGCAGAGTGTCGCGCAAATGGTTGGTCGCCCGCGCCACGCGCAGGCTCAGATGTTCGCGCGCGACTTGATCATTCCACGGCGTTTCGTTGTAGGGGTGCAGCAAGACGTGCGAGTGCGCTTCGATCAATCCGGGCATCAACGTTGTCCCCGGCGCCTCGATCACTTTTGCGCCGGCTGGGACTGTGATTTCGCCTAACGATCCTACGGCCTCGATCTTTTCGCCGCGCGTCAATACGGCCCAGCCCTCGTGAAGCTGCGCCGATTCGCCGTCGAAGACGCGCGCGGGTTTGAGCAAATAGACGTTGGCTTCTTGAGCGTTGGCGGTCAGGCCGGCCTGACTAACCAGGCGGAGAATCGAACCGCCCGCGAACAATCCAACCGAGAAAATAATCGCAATAATCCTGTTTCGATTTTTCATTTTCACTATTAATTCTCGATCCGCTCCTGCTGCGCATTCCACCTGATTCGCCGATCCTGTTTCAACGCCAGGTTGCCCAGATGCGAGGCGCGCGCGGCTTCGACAGCGACGCGGATATTCGCCGTCGGCGTCTTGCGGCTCTTCACGCAGTCGAGGAAGTTGCGGATGTGCGGGACCGTTCCGTCGCCGCTCGATTCGATCAGTATCTCAGGCTTCATTTGGCCCAGCTTGCCTATAAATTCGCCGCCTTCCGGGTAAACTGCCAGACGCTCGCGGTCGAGTTTCATTGTTCCTTTCATCCCGCGAATCTCCAGCCCACCGTCGTCAATACTGCTGGCCATTGTGCCGTGATAAGTAACGCTGAAACTCTTCGGGTAATCGAGCGCGCAGGTGATAGTGTCGGGGCATTCCCATTCGAGCGCGTAGCGATTGCCACTGGTCACTACGCTCGCGGGCGCTGTTACATCCATATACCAATGCGCGACGTCAATCCAGTGCGTCATAAGATCGGTCAACGCGCCTCCGCCGAAATCCCAGAACCACCGCCACCAGAAAAACTTGATCGGAGTGACGGTTTGCGCCGGAGCGTTTCCGAGCCACATCTTTTGGTCGAGTTTGTCGAGCGCGAATTTGGTCGGGTAACCACCCGCGGCGTAATTCTGAAACCACCACATCCGCACGAACGTGATCTTGCCGAGCTTGCCTGAATCAATGATCCGTTTGCCCTCGATGAAATGCGGCCAGCTTCGCTGCTGCGTGCCAGTCTGGACTACACGATTGCTCGATTCGACGGCGCGGATCAGATCATTTCCCTCTTCGAGGGTATGGGTGACGGGCTTCTCGACGTAAACGTCCTTGCCGGCCGCGACGGCGTCTATAACCATTTTCGCGTGCCAGTGGTCAGGGGCGCCGATAATGACGGCGTCAATGCTCTTGTCGTCGAGGATCGCGCGATAGTCGCGTACCTGCTTCACATTTTTCAGATCGGTTTCGGACGCCGTTCGCAGCAGGTGAGGTTCGTATACGTCGCAGATAGCGACGAATTCGGTGTCGGGCTGATTTTTGTGAATCTTGATGAGCCCACGGCAACGGCCGCCGACACCGATTGCGCCGATGTGGATGCGATCGTTCGCGCCGAGGATATTGACCGGCGCAAGCGCGCCAGACAAAGCAATGGCGCCGGCCGCATCTTTCAGAAATTTGCGGCGAGGAACAATATCATTCTTGCTTTTCATCGATTGGCCCTCCTGTTGAGCTTGATGGCTCATGGTTTTGACAGAGTTACACTCAAGATCATTCCTTCGTGATTACCTCGTCCAGATTTAACAACACCCGCGCCACCGTCGTCCACGCCGCCAGGTCATCCATCTTCACGCCTTTCGGTAAGGCGAACGGTTTGTCGGGATCATTCGCCGCCAGGTTCCACGGGTTCAATTCGCCGGAGGTGAACCGTTCTCTCTGCCTGTTCAGCAATCCGATCAATTCCGTCGATTCGCTCTGAGTCGGTCTTCTCGACAGAACACTGCGGAAAGCGAATTCCAATCGCGCCGCGTCGGTCGCTCCGCCATCTCTCGCCGTCTTCAGCGCCAACGCGCGCGCGGCTTCGAGGAAGACGGTCTCGTTGAGCGTCGTCAGAGCCTGCAACGGCGTATTGGACTTCGCGCGGCGGACGCAGGAGAAGTCGCCGTTCGGCGCATCGAACACCTGGAGCATCGGGTACGGCGTCGAGCGATAGCGGAACGTGTAGAGGGCGCGGCGGTAACGGTCTTCGTTCTTGGTTTCGTCCCACGGCTTCGGGCCGTAGCTCGCGGGCGGAAGGAAGAGGAAGTCTGGCGCGGGCGGAAAGACGCTTGGCCCGCCGACTTTCTGGTTGAGCAGCCCGCTCGCGGCCAAGGCGATGTCGCGCACGATCTCCGCTTCGACGCGCATCCGCGGGCCGCGCGCCAGCAACCGGTTGAGCGGATCGCGTTCGAGCAGTCTCGGCGTGACCTTCGACGATTGGCGATACGTGGCCGAGTTAACGATCAAACGGTGAATGTGTTTCAGGCTCCAACCCTCCAATTGCGGATCGCGGCCATTGATTGCGGATGATTGCGGATTCGCCCCGTCGCCAAATCGCCCCGTCGCCCCGTCGCCGGCGTTCCACATCGGATTCATAAATTCGACCGCCAGCCAATCGAGCAATTCAGGGTGCGACGGCGCTTCGCTCTTCAGGCCGAAATCTTCCGGCGTCGCGACCAGCCCGGCGCCGAAATATGATTGCCAGACGCGGTTGACCATCGAGCGCGCGGTCGTCGGCGAATTGCGATCGACCAGCCATTTCGCAAACGTCAGCCGATCAGGCGCGGCGCCGGCGGGCAGCAGGTGCAGGAACGCGGGAACGCCCGGCGTGACGACTTTATCGGGTTTGAGGAAATCGCCGCGCTTGAGCTGATGGGTCTCACGCCCGTCTTCGCGCTCCCGCAAAACCAGTTGCGAAGAGCCTTCGGGATGCCGCCTCCACAATTCAGCTATCTGTTTGTTGGCCTCATCGAATTCGGGTACGGTCGTTCGCCAGTAACTGAAGACCGTTTGAATCTGAGCCTGCGTGCGGCGTTCGCCCGGGATCGAAAGTATCTCCCGCACGCCCTCGGGGAGCGGATCGGCGACTGCGTCTGGCGCGGTCGTGATCGAAAGCCTCATTCGCCCCAGGTTGTTATTTTGATTGTCGTCGCTATTCCACCCGCCGTGGTTCTGCTTCAGGTAAAACGTCAGAATCGTTCCGCCTTCATTCGCAATCGGTCTTTCGGCGACGAATACCGCCTTGCGCGGTTGATTTCGAAGCCCGGGGCCGGCGTCAATTCCCCAGGCGGTTTCGTCCTTGCCGTCGATCGCGAATTCGATGGGGCCGGTCACGCGGCGCCGTTTGCTCTTGTCGTCGTAGATTGGCTCAAGCTCGCGTTCAGGCTGGTTGTAATCGGCCGTGGCGCGGACGATCTTGATCTTCGTGATCTTCTTGGGATCGGCGGCGGGCGCGGACTCGACTTCAAATTCGGTCAGGGCGCACGCGCCGATGATCGAGCGCCCGGGGCCGCCCATTGGCAGGTTCGCATCAGTCAGCAACTCCAACCGGAAGGCCGCGATGTTCTGTTGATCGATTTGCGCCTCCATCTTCACCCGATGTTTGGTCGGCGCATAGCCTTGCGCCAGGAACGAGCCGTCTTTCATCTGCAGGTACTTCTGCCCGCCGTTCGAGATGTCTTCAACGACCGGCTTCACGACGATCCATTCAGGCTGGTCTTTCGTTACTTTCGCTTCCCACTCCGCCATCCGTTTTTGCCAATCGGGAGTTCGCTCTTTAAGCCCGGCTTCGATCTCGCGAATTTGGCTGAAGATATTGGCGCGCTTCATCTGCTCATCGGGAGTATAGGCGGCGACGCTGCCTTCGTATGAATTATTCAGGAAGGCGAACATTCGGTAATACTCTTCCTGCTTGAGCGGGTCGAATTTGTGGTTATGGCATTGGGCGCATTGAATGGTCAGGCCGAGAATACTTTTACCGATGGCGTCCATGCGATCGAACATCGCCTCCATTCGAAACTGTTCGGGATCTACGCCGCCCTCTTCGTTGATCATCGAGTTTCGCAGGAAGCCCGTCGCGACGATCTGATCTTGAGTGGCTTTAGGGTCGGATTTGGGCGGCAGCAGGTCGCCGGCGATCTGTTCGATGACGAACTGGTCGTAAGGCTTGTCGGCGTTGAGCGCGTTGATCACCCAGTCGCGGTAGAACCAAACGGATCGTTGTTTGTCCTTCTCGAACCCGTCGGAATCGGCGTAGCGCGCGGCGTCCAGCCAATGACGCCCCCATCGCTCGCCGTAATGCGGCGAGGCAAGCAATCGCTCTACCTGCTTTTCATAAGCGTTTGGACTCTTGTCGTTCAGAAACGCGTCAACCTCGGCGACGGTCGGCGGAAGGCCGATCAGGTCGAGACTCAAACGGCGTAGCATCGTAACGCGGTCGGCCTCGGGCGAAGGCGTCAGGCCCTCTTTTTCCAGGCGCGCCAGGATGAACCGATCAATCGGAGTCTTGACCCAGGCGTTGCTTTTGACTTCGGGCAGCGCCGGGCGCGCAGGTTTAACAAACGCCCAGTGTCGCATAACTGCGGCGTCATCTTTCTCCTTGTCTCCCTCTCCACCCTTCTCGCCCTCTACTTCCGGCCATTCGGCGCCTTGATCAATCCAGGCTTTGATCGTCGCGATCTGTTCTGGCTTCAACGGATCTTTTCCCAAAGGCATTCGCGCCCGCTCCCCGATCCCGGCGATTCGCTGGTAGAGCGCGCTGTCGCTCGATTTGCCGGGAACGATCGCTTTCCTCAAGGCGCTTTTCTTATCATCGAGCCGCAATCCGGCTCTCTGCCTGCCCGGGCCGTGACAACTGTAGCAATTCGCTTGAAAGATCGGCTGAATCTCCCTGACGAAATCGACTTTTGATTGTCTGCCCACGTTCGTCGCGGCGGAAGATGATGGCGCCCATTGCCTCAACCCAGCCATCAACACGACGAATACAATTACGACCGCCGGAGAGTGTTTCCTGTTCTTCATAGCTCAACCTCGAAGTTGCGTTTGAGATCCGATTTCCTGACGCGGATTTGTTTATGACCAAATATAACTTGTGAAGGAGAAAGCAAGAAGAGCAAGAAGGGGAAAAAGAGACGGGGAGACAGGGCGACGGGGGGACGGGGCGACGGGGCGACAGGAAGACGAGGAGAGTGGGAGAGGAAAAGTTGGGCCATGAAACCGAAATCGCCCCGTCGCCCTGTCTCCCCGTCCCCCCGTCCTCTTTTCTGTTCCCCACTCCCCCATTTAGAATACGGATCGAACTTATGAAGATTGATCATACCACTGTCGCGGTCGTGACCGGCGCGGGGTCAGGAATAGGCCGCGCGCTTGCGGTCCGTCTGGCTCAAGAGGGCGCGTCGCTCGCCATCGCCGACATCAACGCCGCGGAACTCGATGAAACAGTCGAGATGTTGAAACAGATGGGCGGGTCACGCGGCAAAGTCAGCGCGCACATCGTCGACGTTTCGGATAAGGGGCGGGTCGCGGAGTTCGCCCGCGAGGTCGTCGAGGCGCACGGAAGCGCCCACCTGCTCATCAACAACGCCGGGGTCGGGCTGTTCGGCCTGGCGGAACAACTTTCGATTGAAGACATCGAATGGTTGATGGGCGTCAACTTCTGGGGTGTGGTATACGGCGTCAAACACTTTCTGCCGATTCTGCGCCGGCAGCCGCAAGGCCATATCGTCAACATCTCATCGGTCTTCGGCATCGTGGGTCCGGCGGGACATTCGGCTTATGCGGCGAGCAAATTCGCCGTGCGCGGCTTCACAGAGGCGCTGCGCCACGAATTGGCCGGCGGCTCCGTGAAGGTTTCAGTAGTCCATCCCGGCGGCGTCAAAACCAACATCGCCAATAACGCCAGACCGGGCGCGGGAGCGGACCAGGCGGCGGTCGACAGAGAGAGGGCGATCTTCAACGCTGCGGCGCGGACCTCGCCTGAGGCGGCCGCCGAACGCATCGTGCGCGGCGTCTTGCGGGGTGAAGAACGAATCCTGGTCGGCGCCGACGCCTGGATGATAGATCGCATTCAACGGTGGGCGCCGGTGAAATACTGGAAACTGTTCGGGAAGATGATCGAGTTGATGGCGAAGTAATTCAGAGACAGTCTATGGCGAGTTGGCAAGCTGACATTGTTTCGACTTTCATTAGGATGATTGTAAAGCGCCGCCCTGAAGGTAGCGAAGCGGACGTCGTGAAACACATTCGCTCGAGACTGGAGTTTTCGCAATTCCTACGCGCGATGCTCTCGCCTGTTGACCTGCGAACGGTGAGCGCGGTGAAAGACGGATCGGTGAAAGGCGAATGGCTGGGGTTGAGCGGCGAGCCACGTCAAATCGTCTATTACCTGCACGGCGGCGCTTACGTCGCCTGTTCGCCGGAAACTCACCGCGCGTTCACTTCGGCGCTGTCGCGTGCGGCGAACGCCCGCGTCTTCTCGCTCGATTATCGTCTCGCGCCCGAACACCGCTTCCCCGCCGCGGTCGAAGACGCCGTCGCCGGATATCGCTGGCTGCTCGGTCAAGGCGTTGATCCGCAGGAGATCGTCATCGGCGGCGATTCGGCGGGTGGCGGATTGACGATGGCGACTCTGGTCGCGCTGCGCGACGCGGGCGAAGGGTTGCCGCGCGCCGCATTCGTCATATCGCCCTGGGCAGATCTGGCTTGCGCCGGACGGTCGCTCGACACCAACAACGAGCGCGATCCGATGTTTTACGGCGCAGGCGTTCGATGGATGGCGCCGGTTTATCTGGGCGGCGCTTCGCCGTGCGATCCGCTCGCCTCGCCGGTTTACGCCGATCTTTCAAAACTGCCGCCGCTGCTGATCCACGTCAGCGACAATGAGGTGCTGCTGGATGATTCGACGCGACTGTCCGATCGCGCGAAACAATGCGGCGTCAATGTCAACCTGCGCGTGTGGAATGACCTGCCGCACGCCTGGCCGGTCTTCGTAGCGCTCAGGCTGCCCGAATCGTTTCAGGCGCTCGGCGAGATCGCGGAATTCATCCGGACCACTTCGCGGCAAAACGAAAAAATCGTGGTGCGAGTGTAGGGTGAACTGGCAATTCGCCTTGACTCCTTCGATAAGGTCTTTCGAGAAAACAAGGCAAACTGCCAGTTTGCTCTACCCTTCCCAGGGAGCAATAGCTAATCCGGAGCGGTTCCATTATTTCCGTTTGTTTCGTATCCTTACTCTATCGCTCCTCTATCTTCCAAATCTTCAAAAGGTGAATTTTAAAAAGCAATGAGCGAACAACCAAAATCAAGCGGTCACCTTGTGGTCACAATCGGCGCCGGTCCCGCCGGGATCTACGGCGTGCGAAAACTCGCCGAAGCAGGCCATGAAGTCGTTATCATCAACCGCGACATCAAACCCGGCGGGCTGGTCGAATACGGCATCTATTTCAACAAGCACAAACTGAAGGAAGGCGTGCGCATTCAGTTTCGCAAGATCCTGGCCGACCCGCGCTTACATTATCTCGGCCACATCAAGATAGGCGCGCAGGCTGATCTGACACTGGACGAATTGCGCGAAATTCTGAACCCTTCGACCGTCGTCGTGGCTTGTGGCGCGCAGGGCACAAAAGCCCTCGGTATTCCGGGCGACATGGCGGAGGGCGTCTACCACGCGAAGGACCTCGTCTATTATTACAACGGATTGCCGGAATTCAGCCGGCGCGATTTCAGGATCGGCGAGCGCGTGGCGATCATCGGCGTGGGCAATGTGATGGTGGACGTGGCCCATTGGCTGGTGCATGAGAAGAAGATCAAAGAGGTGATCGCGGTCGCGCGCCGCGGCCCGGCGCAGCGCGCCTACACCGATGTCGAAATCCAGGCCGTCGCCGCTAACATTGACACAGCCGCGCTGCGCGAGGAGCTTGAGCGCATCCGCCCTAAGCTAGAAGCCGTCGGCGCAGATATCGAGACGAGCTACAAGGACCTGACCAAGCACGTCAGCACAAAATCGAAAGAGGGCGAAAGTCCGACGCGAATGCTCTTCAGGTTTCTGAGCGCCCCGACCGAAGTCGTGTGTGACGAAAACGGGAAGTTGCGCGCGCTCCGCGTCGAGAACACCGAACTAGTAAAACGCGGCGAGTCGCTCTCGGCCAAAGGCTCGGGCGAGTTTTACGACATCGAATGCGACACCGTGGTCTTCGCCATCGGCGACCGCGTTGACGAAACGCTAGGATTGCCCTGCAGCGGCGTGGAATACGTCAAGAACCCGAACCCCGATCCCGACAATCCGGGCGACGAGTCTTATCAGGTCTTCGATCCAGAGACCGGAAAGATTTGCCCAGGGCTGTTCGTCATCGGCTGGTCACGTCAGGCGTCGGATGGCGTGGTCGGCAGGGCCAAACAGGACGGCGAGCGCGGAATGGCCGTGGTCAACCGTTACCTAGAGAAGATCGCGCCCGGTTCGGCCGAGAATCTGAGCGATAAAATAGCCGCGCTGCGAGATTTCCTGCAATCGCGAGGCGTGCGGTGTATCGATTATTCCGATGTGCGGAAACTTGAAGCCGTCGAGAAACAGGAGTCGCAAGACCGTGGGGTAGAGTTCTTCAAATATTTCACCGATGAGGAGATGATTGAGGCGATTGACCGCGCTAATGATTAATCTAGCCAGGCGGCGCGTGTAATGATTTCCTCAAATGACGTGTAAGTCTTCATCAAATTGCGCCTGCGCCGCCTTCCCAACTTCCAAAACTATTGACGTTTAGGCATCCTCGGCTTAGACTGCTCTCACTTCGCTAGCTTGCTGTTTTAAACCAATAACAAACGAATATTGACTCGCTAAACCCGTAACCAGACGGAGCGCTTTTAAACCCTCTGCTCGAGATATGACTTTCATATCGATGAGCTAAACCCCTTATGGAGGAGATCATGCGACAACCATATTTCAAGTTGGCGATATCGGTAAAAGCTTTGGGCGCGCTGCTCGCTGTGCTTTTGACAGTGGGGCTTGCGCCCGGCTTGGCCCATGCGCAAATTCTTTACGGCTCGCTGGTCGGCAATGTTGCCGACCAAAATGGCGCGGTCCTGCCAGGGGTGTCGGTCTCGATTACCAACACCGGCACCGGCTTAAAGCTTGACACAATCACTGACGCAACCGGGAGCTATATTTTCCGCAACCTGCTACCGGGCGAATACGACATGACCTTGTCACTCAAAGGCTTTAAGGAAATGCGTCAGTCAGCGATCATCGTGTCGGCCGGCAACCCGAAGCGGATGGACGTCGCGCTGCAAGTCGGCGCTTCCCAGGAAACGGTCACGGTGACTGCCGACGCCGCTACGTTGAAAAC
>DASTMP010000242.1:0-6666 GCA_035714085.1 Blastocatellia bacterium | reverse complement strand
CAGGCTATATTCTGCCGCCCGCATCCGCGGGCTAAGAACTCGTCAAAATGTGGGTAATGACAAGGCTTTATACTGCCGCCCGCGTTCGCGGGCTTGGGTACAACAAACGCGCTTTGTGCAAAAGTTTGGGTAATGACAAGGTTTCAACGCCGGGAATGGCGAAATATCGATTCCCGAGTCGCGGAGCGACGAATGAGTTGTATTCTCTGGACAAAGGAAGCAAGCGTAGCGCTACAGTTAGAGAACATTCGTCATCAGCCACTCTACCGTCGCTCCGCGACTATGTCGTACTATCACACGCTTCCCGGCGTTGAAACGCTGGGCTAGGTTCAAAAGCCGCTCCGCGGCAAGGATTCATAATTCCAAAAACCACTTCCGCGCATCGGGCGGCCGCAGCCGCGAAGAATTATTTTGGAAGCTTTTCGGTCCGTTGGGTTAATTACAAATATAAGCAGACGGAAAAAATGAAAGGGGCGATGACAAAACCGATGGTTCCCAGCGACGCCGAGCTCTTGCGGTTAATGTTGTCCGGAGACGAGCATGCCTTCACGGCGCTTTACCGGCGACATAAGGGACTCGTCTACCGGTTCGCGCTCCTGATGAGCGGGCAGGCTAGCGTCGCCGAGGAGGTCACGCAAGAAGTCTTTCTGGCGTTGCTTCGCAAGGGGAATCGTTATGACCCGGCGCGCGGCTCGCTCACGGCATATTTATGCGGGGCCGCGCGCAATCAAGTCCTGCTCCTGATGGAAAAGGAACGCCCTTACGTCCAGCTCGTTGAAGAGTCTGACGAGGACGAGGCGGTTCCCATTGTGCAACTGATCGCCGGAGACGACCCGCTCGGCGACTGCACACGAAACGAAGCGAATAGACTGGTGCGCCAGGCCGTCCTGGCTCTGCCGGCGCGCTACCGCGAGGTGATCGTGTTGTGTGATTTTCAAGAGATGAGTTATGCGGAAGCGGCGCTGGCGCTGGATTGCCCTGTAGGCACGGTGAACTCGCGACTGCATCGCGGGCACGCTTTATTACTGAAGAAGCTGCGCGCGGCTGTCAGGCTGGATTCGGCGGCGCCGGACGCAAAAGGGATGAGGTGCTTCGCATGAATTGTCAGGATTTTGAAAAGCTCGCCCTGGCCTTCGCGCGCAATAGCTTGCTGGATACCGCGACGCGCGAGCAGGGCTTGATCCATCTGGAAGGTTGTGAACGCTGCGCCGCTCGGCTGACCGAGGAGCGAGCCTTGCTTGCCCGTGTGCGCTCCGTCGCCGCCGAGTTGGCAGGGGAAGAGCCGCCGGCGCGCGTGGAGACTGCGCTGCTCGTCGCCTTCCGCGCGCAGACAGCGGCCACAACTTCATCCACAGTCATTTCGACGCTGAGCAGGCCGAGGCCGAGCAGGGCCAGGCTTTGGTCGAGTTGGAAGTTGGCGGCGGTGGCGGCGGGAATTTTGATCTTGATTTCAATCATGGCCATCTTCTGGAGTTCGGCAAGCTCGTTCAAGCCGCGGCAGGAAAAACAAGCCGTCGGGACTACGCCCGTCAGCGCCCCCCGAGCGCCGGCGCCAAAACAGGCGGAGCCTACGGTTGGTCGCAATCAGGTGGCGGTCGAGCAACCAAAGAAACTGCCGAATCGCGTGCGCCGCCAGGCGTCTGTCGATAGCTCGGACGAGGCTGAAGTGGTCACACAGTTTTTCTCATTGAGGGAGGGAGAAGACCTTTCTGAGCTGGAGAGCCTGCAGTTGGTGCGAGTTGAATTACCAGGTTCGGCGTTAAGCGAGGTCGGCTTGCCGGTTGATCCCGAAACGGCGACTGAGCCGGTCAAAGCCGATGTGGTGTTGGGACAAGACGGGTTGGCGCGGGCGATTCGTTTCGTTCGCTAAGGCGGCTCCATGTGCCGTAGGCTGTCTAACCTGCGGAGGGCTTCATAACCCAGCCGCTTTATGGCGCCGAAATGCTTTAATAACCAAGCCTCCGCAGGTTAGACAACCTACGGTACATTTTTCGGGAGAACATTATGAAGAAGACACTGATACGGCTGCTGATAATGACCTGCTTGCTCGCCGTAGGCAGTCTCAACTCAGTCGCCCAGGAGAAGAAACCAAGACCGGAAGTGACATATGATTTGACAGTTCCGGTTGACGGCGCGTTCAAAGTCTTAGGGCGCAAATTCGCTAATGGTAGAGTGGTGAAGGGCGCTCCCTATTCGGCGACGGCTACCACGGAGTCGATCCAAACGCTTAGCGACGGCAATCAGATTATCCGCAAGAATCAGTCGAAGCTTTATCGAGATAGCGAAGGGCGCACGCGGACTGAACAGACGTTGGAGACGATCGGCAAGTGGACGTCGGGCGGCGAAGCTCAACAAGGCATTTTCATCAATGATCCGGTGGCCGGCCATTCCTACAGCCTCGATCCGCGCACACGCACAGCATACAAGAACCTTATCCCAATAAAAAGACTTGCGGCTGGGGCGCAAAGCGAGACCCTTATGATCAACGGCCGGAAGGTCACAACCTACACGATCAATGGCAAGACTGCTACACAGGCCGAGTTTGAGGCGTTTGCAGCGGCGAAGAAAAAGCGGGAGGCTCAAGAGGAATTGCCGGTGAAGCCGAGAAGGGAAGCCCCGGACGATTCCGAATCGAAAAAGAAGATCGAAACGCTGAAACCAGGTCAACAGGTCATAAAACATCTCATAGACGTAGAAAAGAAGACTGACTCGCTCGGGACTCAAACGATCGAAGGAGTGACCGCCGAAGGCAGGCGCGAGACTCTTACGATTCCCGCGGGCGATATCGGCAACACCTTGCCCATCGAAGTCGTTGACGAAACCTGGTACTCACCCGAGTTGCAGATAACGGTGATGACCAGGCATCGCGATCCGCGCTCCGGCGAGACGACTTATCGATTGACCAATATCAGCCGCAGCGAACCCGACCGCTCGCTCTTTGAAGTCCCCGCTGACTATACTGTCGCGGAGGGGAAAATGCCCCCTAATCAGCCCATTAAACGGAGACCGGCAAAAGAGGAGTAATAGACGGTCGAGCAATTTCAGCATTCATTTCGGGTCGGCGCCGAGATCGATAGCGGGCATGGCTTCTCCAATACGCTAGCTCGGTGAGACTCGACCGCTCGCGGCGCCGACCCGAAGCGCCTGCGAATCCAGTCCAATCCCGCACAAGAAGGAGTCACGAGTATGCGTAGCATCCTATTTGCTCTCGCATTAGCCATAAGTGTGTCTTCGACGGCCCTGGCTCAACAAAACCCCACTGGCGCCCCTGAAGCGCAGCCTTCGCGCGCTCTGTCCGCCGCCTCTTACCTCGATCGCGGCAACGGCTGGTTCAAGAAAGGCGAGTTTGAGCGCGCCATCGCCGATTACTCACTCGCCATCGTCTTTGACGCCGGATACGCAGACGCTTACTACAATCGCGGGATGGCGCTAGCAGGCAAAGGCGATCTCGAAGGCGCAGTCCGGGACTTCGATAAAGCGCTTGCGCTCAACCCGCGTCTGGTCGAGGTTCTGATCGATCGCGGTGTGGCGCGCCAGCAACTGGGCGATATTGACGCCGCGGTGGCCGACTACGACGAGGCGATCAGGCTCAACCCACGTCTGGTCGATGCCTGGAGCAACCGCTGCGGCGCGCGTTTCAACAGGGGCGAGATAGATGCGGCGCTCGGCGACTGCGAGCGAGCGATCAAGCTCAACCCCCGCCACGCTGTAGCGCTCAACAACCGCAGCATCATCCTGGCTGAAAAGGGTGATGTTGACGGTTCGCTCGCCGATCTTGACCGGGCCATCAAAATTGATCCGAAGCGGGGTTACTTCTACATCAATCGCGCCAAGGCGCTGTTATTCAAGGGCGACGCCCGACGCGCGCTCAATGACCTTGACCAGGCCATTAAGCTCGATGCGGGCGACGCCCAGGCCTGGGTGACGCGCGGAGTGATCCGGGCAAAAGGACAGGATTACGCCCGCGCCCTGGCCGATTTCGATCAGGCCATCAAGCTCGCTCCGCGCCTGGCTGACGCCTGGCACAACCGCGCGATCACGCTGTTGCGGATGAATAGATTGCCGGAAGCCGAAGCCGACTTCGCGCGCTTCCGCGAACTTGGTGGAAGACGCAAACTAGAAGCGGAACAGCTGTGGCGTGAGCTGAAGGAACAACTTAAGCAGAAGTAGAAAGGTTTCACAGGAAGCCAAAAGTAGGTAACAATTCAAGAGAGATTGCGGAAAAAACGGAACAGACGGAAATCACAGAGGCCCTTCCGTTTGCTACGTCTTTTCCGTCTGTTCCGTAATCTCCTCTTCTGCTTTCTAAATATTGGAGGACGAGATGTTTCAAGATTTGCGTTATGGCGCGCGGATGCTGTTGAAGCATCCCGGCTTTACCTGCGTGGCCGCGCTCACACTCGCGCTGGGCATTGGGGCAAACACCGCGATCTTCAGCCTGATTGACGCCGTGTTGCTAAAAACGCTGCCGGTCAATAATCCGGAGCGACTTGTCCTGCTCGGTCGCGCCTTTGGCGGCAAGACTGTTACCCAATTCCCTTATCGCACATACAAGCAAATCCGCGATCAGAACGAGGTTCTCTCCGGCCTGCTTGCATATCATCCGTTGCGGCTGAGCGTGAGTGTGGATGGGCAACCGGAGCCGGCGGTGGCTGGCCAGCTCGTGAGCGGGAATTATTATTCCGTGTTGGGCGTGAACGCGGCGCTGGGGCGGACGATTGCGCCGGACGATGACCGCGCGCCGGGCGAGTCGGCCGTTTGCGTCATCAGCCACAACTATTGGCGTCGGCGCTTCGCGGGCGATCCGTCTGTCGTAGGAAAGACCATTCATATCGGCGGCGCGCCTTTTACCATCATCGGCGTGACTCCGCCGGAATTCTTCGGACTGGAAGTCGGCAGTTCGCTGGACATTTCGGTCCCGTTGATGATGCAGCAGCAAGTTATGCCGGGCGTCAGGTCGTATGTGGATGGCGCCGATCCCAATAACTTTTTCACTGTCATGGGGAGATTGCGGCCTGTCGTTGCAATGCCGCAGGCGCAAGCCGGTTTGAGCTCGCTCTATCGACAGCTCTGCGCCGAATACGCCGCCAGCAATTGGGGGTTCAAATTTACCCCCATGCCCTGGCTCCAAGAGAAGTTGGTGTTGGAGCCGGGGGGCCGAGGGCTGTCTGAATTGCGCCGTCAATTCTCGCGTCCATTGCTGGCGTTGATGATTGTCGTGGCCCTGGTGTTGGCGGTCGCCTGCGCGAACGTGGCGGGACTGCTGCTGGCGCGGGCTGTCGCGCGGCGCCGAGAGATCGCGATCCGATTGGCGTTGGGCGCTGGCCGTCTGCGGCTGGTCAGGCAATTGCTCATCGAGAGCATCTTGCTCAGCTGTTTCGGCGCCTTGCTCGGATTGCTCTTCGCTTATTGGGGGACCCGGCTGCTCTTGCCGCTGCTGTCGCAGGGAGAAATTCCTGTCCAGCTTAATCTCAACCCCGACGTTCGCATGCTCGGCTTCACGATCGCGGTGGCCACGCTGACCGGCGTGCTTTTCGGCCTTGCGCCCGCGTTCCTGGCGACGCGCGTGGACATGAACTCCGCGCTCAAAAACGAAGCCTCCGGACTCAGCGGTCGTGGCGCTCATCTTACCTTCGGCAAAATGTTCGTCGTATCGCAGGTCGCGTTGTCGTTGCTCCTGATGATCGGGGCAGGATTGTTCGTGCGAAGCCTGCAGAAGTTGCGGCAGGTTGACGCCGGTTTTGCCAGTGAAAACGTCTTGGTCCTGAAGCTAGAACCGGTGGGAAGCGATCAGAAAACGCCACAACTCGCCGCGCGCTACGACGAATTACTCAGGCGGGTGGAGGCGCTGCCCGGAGTGAAGCTGGCGAGCCTGGTTGGCTATAGTCCGATGAGCCGGCGGGAATGGCTGGTGATGGGCCAGACTCCTGAGTTCGGTAACCCGATGACGATTCCAGGCTATACGCCTCAGTCCGGCGAGGAGATGTTTATCCCATGGATGCAGGTCTATCCGAACTCCTTCGCCACGCTCGGCATCCCGCTCCTGGCTGGCCGTGACTTCGGCCCACAGGACAGCAGGCAGTGGAGGCCGGCTAATATCTGTCCGCCTTCCGCGCGCGCCCTGCAGGTAGGGATAATTAACGAAAGTATGGCCCGCCGCTTCTTCGGTAACGAAAACCCCATCGGGCGGCGTTTCGGTTTCCGCAATTCCGTCAGCAGATGTTCTGGCAGCCCTGAGCCTGATCCCGCCAGTCAGATTGAAATCATCGGTGTGGTCAAGGATGTCAAATACGCGAGTCTTCGCAACGAGGGGCGCGCAATGTTCTACCTCCCCTATTATCAGGCCACCACCGGCCGCGGGCAGATGACGCTGGTCGTGCGGACAGCGGGCGATCCCACGACGGTCGTCGCCACAGTGCGGCGCGAGGCGAGGGCGATGGACCCGGCGATGCCCATGTTTGAAGTCGAGACCCTGGCCACACAAGTTGCGGCTACGCTGCAGCGGGAGCGCCTGCTCGCGACGCTGTCGAGCGGCTTCGGCCTGTTGGCGCTGCTGCTTTCCTGTCTCGGTCTGTACGGCATCCTGTCTTACGCCGTGGCGCGCCGCGCCAGCGAGATCGGTATTCGGATGGCGCTCGGCGCCGATCGTCGTGACGTGCTCTGGCT
>DASTMP010000241.1:0-80067 GCA_035714085.1 Blastocatellia bacterium | reverse complement strand
GACGCGGCCTGGGAAAAGCTCTCGGAAGGCGGCGTGGCGCTGATGGAACTCGGGCCGTATCCGTTTGCTGAAAGATACGGGTGGATACAAGACAAGTACGGATTGTCGTGGCAATTGATGTTCAGGGCAGACAGTCCGATCAGGCAAACGATTACGCCCATCCTGATGTTCGTAGGTAAGCAGTGCGGACGGGCGGAAGAGGCGATCAATTTATACGTTTCAGTGTTCCACGACGCGCATGTGGACGGCATTCTCAATTATGGAGAGAACGAGGCGCCGGACAAGGCGGGCGCCATCAAACACGCGGCGTTCACCCTGGAAGGACATGCGTTCGCGGCGATGGACAGCGCCCGCGGACACAACTTCGCATTCAACGAGGCAATCTCGCTGATCGTACACTGCGACACCCAAGAGGAAATTGACTACTACTGGGACAAACTTACTGCGGCGCCAGAGGCGGAGCAATGCGGCTGGCTCAAAGATAAATTCGGGCTCTCCTGGCAAATCGTGCCCACCGCGATGGATGAAATGTTCAGGGAAAAAGACGAGCAGAAGATCGCGCGCGTCACAGAAGCGTTCCTGAAAATGAAAAAATTCGACATCGCGAAACTGCAAGAAGCGGCGACGGCCTGACGGAGATCCAGAATGAACGTGTTCTTGCGGCAATGCGGCATAGGTAAGAACCAGATGCGCCAAGCCGCATTGCCGCAAGTACACGAAATTGTTACAAGTCGCCATATGCCATATTTAATATGAAATATGGCATATGGCATATGGTCAATTTACGGAAACAGCCTTCCGTACTCGGCGTTTGCCAGCGCGACATCCACTTGCGCCCAGAAGCGATGATAGCGGAACGTCGGGACTGGGCCACCGTTGAGATAGGCCTGCACCTTCGGGAATTCCGGATCATCCCTGTATTTGGAGCGAATGCTCAGGAACGTTGAAGAGCTATTGATCGGATCGCCGCTCCCCATAACGCCCGTGAAGGTCGAGGGAACGAAAATCGGATCGTCGAAGCGTTGGTAATCGCTCCGAGCTTCGAGAATCGAGACCCCACGCTCATCGCGGCAGAGCGTCCATATCCGATCGAGTATCTCTTTGGCCATCATCTGAGAGGCCGTGTGCTGAGTGGCCCACCGTTTGGTCCCCGCGCTGTAGTAAATCAGCGTCTTGGCGAAAGCGCCCGCGACGCCGACGTCCTGAGTCGTGTCGACCACAGTCACTCGCAGGTTTGCGTTGTAGTTCGCGTCGGCCGGATTCCAATTCTGGGTGGTCGCGTTCCAATTGAGCGACGGCTGGCCCGACCAGGCGAGCGTCGAAGGAATTTGGTAGCTGCCGTCGGACGGTAGCTGCGTGTTGGACATGGCCCAGTTGACCCATTTGTCGAGGATCACCTTCGCGTTGGCGTTGCCCGTCACGTAGTAATACTCCGCGACCCTTTCCATCGACCAGACCTGGAAGCCGAACCAGGTGTTGCTGGGAGGGTCGTGATAGACCGGCTGCTCGTCGTAGAACATGCCGTAAAAGGTCGTTACGCCCGCGGGAGGCGTCGCATAGCGCCCAGCCCAACTGTTTGTGGCGCCGCCGCCAATGCCGCCGTCAGCCGACTGCAGCCATCGATAGAACTCGACCTGGCGCGCGAGGCTCGTCCCCCAATCGCGCGCGGCATTGGGCGAGCGGGGCTTGAACGCTGGAACTGTCGACAAAGCGTACGCCGTGAGTGGGTTCTGATAGCCGAAGTGGTTGTGGCTCGCCCCGATGCGGAACGCCCAGTTCTGCGCGGTGTCTATCGGCCCTCCCCACGCGTAATACCAGGAGAGCAGGTAATGCGCCGAATTGTATCCGGTTCCGGGCGGGCACGAAGGGCTGGCGCAGCCCATCGTCTTGAAGTATTTGTCGAACAGGGAGTAGCGAAGGTAGTCGCCCATCTTCGCCGCCTTGGCGACGAGACCGTCAACCGTCGCGTTTCCTCCCTGGGCGTCGGCGAATTGTTTGGCCCAGTACACCGCCTGAATCAAACGCGCGTCGGCGTCAGGAGCGTCGGTATAGCGCCACTGCTGGCTGTAAGTGGAGTCGAGAATAAAGAGCGGCAGGAATCCGCGTCCCGCGCCGCCGCCCCAACGGAAGTTCTCCCACGAGGGATGAGTGACCGTCTCCCACACCGATTCCTGCGGCCCCCGCTGGAAGGTGTTGATGTAAGACGGCCTCGACGTCCCGTCTCCGCGCCGCCCGTAGCCATACCAGTTATCCACGTCGATCAGCCAGTGCATGCCGTAAATCTCCGGCGTGCCGTAAGTCGTGCGCAGTTCAACCGCGATCGGGTCCTGACCCGCCGCGACCGATGAATTGAGTGGGGTCGGGTATTGATCCGGCAGATCGAATTCGGGAGCGTACGTCGCCGGACTCGCCGGGTTATACGCGCCCGCCGTGGTTGGTTGATCCAGGCTCGTCGGAATGATGTATGTCTCCATGTTGTCGAACATGCGAGAGAGGTAGGTCCAGTCCTGGGTCACAAAACCGTACATCGTCTCGAGCCACGCCCAGTAGCTGTAAGCCTCTGAGGTGGTCTCGTGTCCGTAATCCGGCGCCTCGCAGATCAACGTCTCCCTCGAATGATAAGGAACTCCTTCGGGACTGAAATAACCGTTAGTGGGGTCGTGCAATTCTTCCCACATGTCGAGAAAACGTTGCGTATAGGCGTTGGTAGTCCCCCCCGGCTGTGTCATGGCCGTGACGGCGTTGCTGGGTTGCGATTCATTATTGGCCGCGTCGAAGGCCCGCACGGTGAACGTGAAGCTCGTATTCGGCGTGAGACCGCTGGCGGTGAAGGTAGTCGCCGGAGATGTCCCCGCCAGTGTCGAGCCGCGGAAGACGCGGTATCCGGTCACGGCGACGTTATCGGTTGACGCTGTCCAGGACAGTGAAACCGTGGTCGAGGTCGTGGCCGTGACGGCGAGATTCGTGGGCGCGGTTGGCGGCATGGTGTCAACGACCGGCGGATCCGTAGTGACCGTAACCGCGTTGCTGGCGGCTGAGACATTGTTAGCCGCGTCGACGGCCCGCGCTGTGTAAGTATGGGTTGATGACGGAGCGAGCCCAGTGACCGTGAACGAAGTCGTGGCGCTCGTCCCCACCTGCGTCGCCCCATCGAAAACGCGATAGCCGGTCACGCCCACGTTGTCAGTCGAAGCAGTCCATGAGAGAGAGACGGTCGCGCTGGTCTTGCTCGCGACCGTCAGGTTGGTCGGCGCCGTCGGCGGCGTGGTGTCCCCGCCGGTCGGCTCAGCGCCCCAGACAAGCGTCCCGTTGCGATAGAGCGTGACTCTGGTCCAGTCAGCGAACGCTGTCTTGGTGGGATCGAAGGAGTAGTCGTTTGCTTCGTTATACGCGCTGAAGTCCTGGTTGTTTAAGCGATTCTGTATCTCGCCGCTTTGCTGGCCGGCCGCAAGACTCCCTGCTCCCGCGATGAAGCTCAGTTGCAGATAGGTGTTTGCGCCGGTCACTGCGGGAATCGAGACGAAGCTCGCGGAGATATTCGCGCAACCTCTGGAAGCGAAGTCGCAGTTGTATACCTGCGTCCTGTTCCCGTCATTCGTATACCAGTAACGGATCGTCAACTCGCTCATGGGAATGGCTGTCGTCCCGCCGTTGACGATGTTGAAGTGTGGCTTCATCTGGTTATCTGTGGCGTTTGTGTCCGCTGCGCGATACTGAACCCTGAGATTCGCGACAACCGGCGGATCGGTCGTCACCGTCACGGTGTTGCTATCGGCCGAGACGTTGTTAGCGGCGTCAACGGCTCTCACCGTGTAAGTATGGGTCGATGACGCCGCCAGCCCGGTGACCGTGAACGAGGTCGTGGCGCTAGTTCCAACCTGCGTCGCGCCTTCCATCACTCGGTAGCCGGTGACTCCGACATTGTCAGTTGAAGCCGTCCAGGACAGAGAAACAGTGGTACTGGTCTTGGTCGCGACCGCAAGGTTGGTCGGCGCCGTGGGCGGCGTGGTGTCGACGACCGGCGGATCGGTAGTGACCGTAACCGTGTTGCTGGCGGCTGAGACATTGTTAGCCGCGTCGACGGCCTGCGCCGTGTAGGTGTGCGTAGATGACGGAGCCAGTCCGGTAACTGTGAATGAGGTTATGGCGCTCGTCCCCACCTGCGTCGCCCCGTCGAAAACGCGATAGCCGGTCACGCCCACGTTGTCGGTCGATGCAGTCCAGGTGAGAGAGACGGTCGCGCTGGTCTTGCTCGCGACCGTCAGGTTGGTCGGCGCCGTGGGCGGCGTGGTGTCTGGCGCCTGAGGCGTCGGTTCCGCGCCCCAGACCAGCGTCCCGTTGCGATAGAGCGTGACTCTGGTCCAGTCAGCGAACGCCGTCTTGGTAGCGTCGTAGGAGTAGTCATTGGCCTCAGTGTAATTGCTCCAGTTCTGATTGTGGAGACGCGTCTGAATCTCGCCGCTCTGCTGGCCGGCCGCAAGACTCCCTGCTCCCGCGCTGAAGCTCAGTTGCAGATAGGTGTTTGCGCCGGTCACTGCGGGAATCGAGACGAAGCTCGCGGAGATGTTCGCGCAACCTCTGGCGGCGAAGTCGCAGTCGTAGACCTGCGGTTGGCTCCCGTCGTTCGTATACCAGTAGCGAATCGTCAACTCGCTGAGAGGCACGGCGGTGGTTCCGCCGTTGACGATGTTGAAATGCGGCTTGATCTGGTTGTCGTTCGGCGAGTTCGGATCGGCCACGCGGTACTGAAGCCTCAGCGTCGGAGTGGCCTGCATCATGGTCGCGATGGAAACGCCCGCGCCGGCCATGAATATGATCGCGAAAATGGCGCATAACGCCAGCGTGCGTTTGCGTATGGCGCAACTTAAATTTCTCGAGAATGTCATGATTTCCCCCCAATTTATTGAGCTTTCTCAACACCAGGGGTCAAAGGGTCAAAGCGCCGAAAGTGTAGAAGCCGATCTTTTCCCCTTCCTGCCTTTGTCTCTTTGATCCTTGGACCCTTTGTGTTGAGATAGTCGGTCATCAAAAATGCCCGGTCTGGGTGTAAGTGACTCCGCCAGTCGTGTAAGCGACGGCCCACGTATCGCCGGCGGTGGGATGAAGCGTGCCCGCGCCGCTCATCTGAGCCGCGAAGGTCCGATTCGCGCTGGGCCCGAGCGTCTGTCCCGACGCGAGGGTGAACTGATACGTGATCGTCGTCGCCGAAACGGTGTTGCTCTGGAGAATCTGCCCGCCGACGGTGTTGTACTGGCCGTTGAGGCCGATTCCGGTCGTCCTCTGGATCGTGATGGTGACCGAGAGGGCGGTGAGGCTGGCCGTGTTGTCCAGCCGTATCGCCTCTTCGTTGAACCAGGGCCCATTGGCGTTGATCGCCGGCGTAACCGTCACTCCACCATTGCCGCTGTCGGCATTCACCGTAAGGCTCAAGGTAGTGGAGCGCGTTAGACCGCCGCTGGTTCCACTGACGGTCACATTCACTGTTCCGGTCGTCGCCGCGCTTGAGGCGGCCAGCGTCAGCGCGCTGCTCGTCCCTGTCGTCGAGGCCGGGTTGAAAGTGGCCGTGACGCCGCTGGGCATCCCGGTCGCGCTCAAGCTCACGCCGCTCGTGAACCCGCCGGTTCGTGTGATCGCGATCGTACTGGCGCCGCTCACCCCTCGATTCACTGTCAGACTCGCGGGGCTTGCAGAGAGCGTGAAGTCAGACGGAGGCGGCGCATTGACCGTAATGATCAACATGGTAGAGCGCGTCAGTCCGCCGCCGGAGCCATTGATGGTCACACTCGTTATCCCGGTCGCCGCCGTGCTCGATGCCGCGAGAGTCAACGCGCTGCTCCCGCCCGTCGCCGTGGCCGGATTGAACGTTGCGGTAACTCCGCTAGGCAACCCGCTTACGCTTAGGGCCACCGCGCTAGTGAAGCCGCCAGAGCGTGTAATCGTGATCGTACTCGTCCCGCTCGCGCCTCGATTGACGGTCAGGTTTGAGGGAGAAGCCGACAATGTGAAGTCGGGCGGAGGCGGCGCGTTGATCGTGAGGCTCAATGTGGCGCCGCGACTGAGACCGCCGCCGGAGCCGTTGATCGTCACGTTGAACACGCCGGTCGTGGCCGTGCTGGAAGCGGCGAGTGTGAGCGCGCTGCTCCCGCCGGTAGTCGATGTCGGGTTGAACGTCGCGGTGACGCCGCTCGGCAATCCCGTCGCGCTCAAAGCCACGCCGCTCGTGAATCCGCCGCTGCGAGTGATGGTGATCGTGCTCGCGCCGCTTGCGCCGCGATTGATGGTCAGGCTTGATGGGTTCGCCGAAATCGTGAAGTTTGGATTGCCGCCGGACCCTTGCCATGTGCGCAAGACGGTTTCCGCCGGCTTGGAGCGCGGGTTGTAATCGCCGTCATTGGCCGGCGGAGGCGGGACTGGCCAGGCCCACCAGAAGAAGCCATGCATCCAGGAAGACTGCTGGCTCCAAACGGTGAACGCGGCTTCATAGCAATCTCTCTGCTCGGCGGTGTCTACAGCGCCGCTCAGTCCGAAGTTCCACGGCTCGCGGTTCGTGCCGTCAGTGCTCTTGTAGCCGATTTCGGTGAAGATCAACGGCTTCTGGCGCGAACTGGCGAAGTTCTGCACGGCGGCGACGATGTTTTCGCCGAAACGATTCGACGTCCAGGCGGAGATGAGTTGAGCGAGCGTCGGGTTAGTCTGATCAGTCAGTGTGAAGTATCCGTCGAGGCCGATGATGTCGAGCTGATCCCAGAACGAGACAGAGGTGAACTCGTCAGCGGGAAACGTCGCATTGGCCGCATACGTGAGCGGACCACTATAGGCGTTCCGTATGGCGCTGATAACGGCGCCCCAGCGATCATGATTGGCGGCGCCGCTGATCGTCTTAAACTCAGTGCCCATGCAATAAAGTTCGACCCCTTCCTCCTGTGCGATTTGCGCGTAGTGGACGATGAATTGGGTATAGCTCTGGAACCAGGCGTCGGGGGCGCCGGGATTGAAGTCGCCTCGCCACTGGCCGTTGAGCGCGTCGACGTGTGGCTTCAGCATGACCTGCAATCCTCGACTGTGAGCGTCCTGGATCGCGGCGCGGATGCGGGCGTCGCTGTGGTCCTTGTTCGGATCGGGGTTGCGGGCGATGACATTCGAGGAGGCGTCCTGCTGATACCACGTCACCAGCAAGCCCATCCAGTTGGCGCCAGTGTCCCTGAGCGCGGCGCGCGACGTTCCGCCCGCAGCGGAGTCGTATTCGTCGAACCACCAGGAGACATGAGTTATCCCGTTATACTGGAACCCGCTCTGACTCTGAGCCAGCGCGCGGGGAATCAAATGGGCGCCGGCTGCCAAGATTGCGGAGAGCGCCAGCAAATATAGCGAGCGATGTATTCGGATTTTCATGGCTTCACCCCCGTATGAGTAAGACACCAGCTCACGGTCGTGATCTCGTCTCCGACTTGAATGCCATCCATACTGCGTGGCCCCCCGACCGCGCGGCTCGCCGAACATTCGGCCTTCGCCGGGCAGCCGCCTTCGCAACCGATAATTTCAGTGACGCGGAGACGGAAGCTTGTCTTGTTGACCTCGACGACTTCGCCGCAATATCCATTGCCCTGCCATGGGCGAACGCAGACCGTATCTCCCACCGATCTTCCCGATGAGCGAGCGCCGGCCCGCCGCAGCGTCTCCGCCAACTCGTTGTGTCCCATTCGCTCAGCCGCTTCGAGCGCCGTTCCCCAACCGCGCTGGCTGGTGTTGAGGTCGGCGCCCGAAGCGATCAGGAGTTGCGCGGAATCGATCCGTCCGAATTCCGCAGCCTCGATCAGAGGGGTTCGCCCCGAAGCCGAGGTCGCATTCACGTTCGCTCCGGCGCCAAGCAAGATGCGAACAGCTTCGATCCGGTCCGACTTCACCGCGTCCATTAGTGGCGTGCGCATCGCCTTATCGCGCTCGTCGGGGTTCATTCCTTGCCGCAGTCGCGAGCGCAGGAGTTCGAGATCGCCTGCCTGAGCCGCGCGATGTAACTCGGGCTGGGCCGCCTCCTCTTGAGCCGGAGGCGATTGGCGCTGCGCAGCCTCAGTCTGTGTTGGAGTCTGTGTCGGGGTTTGTGACGGGCCTTGTGTTTTAGCGAGAGTCGCCCAACTGATGACCAACACCGCCAGGAGACATACGATTAGCGCGACAGGGCGCAAACGGTTTTCCATTTCAACCTCCTCGAAAAATAGTGGGCAGTGGGTAGTGAGCAGTGGGCAGTGAAAAGATCAAAACTGTTCGCTGCCCACTGCCCACCTTCCTCGTTTTCACTTAGAAATGCCCGGTCTGCGTGAAGCTCACGCCCCCGGTGGTGTAAGTGATTGTGTAGGTGTCGCCAGTTGTGGGATGGGTCGTTCCGGAGCCAGTCATCTGAGCGGCGAAGAGGCGATTCGTACCCGGCCCGAGCGTCTGACCTGCGGCCAGAGTGAACTGGTACGTGATCGTCGTCGCCGCGACGGTGTTGGTCTGGAGCGCCTGCCCGCCGATGGTGTTGTATTGGCCGTTGAAGCCAACGCCTGTAGTGCGCTGGACGGTGATTGTGATCGAAAGCGCCGTGATCGTCGTCCCGGTGTTGTCCAAACGAAGAGCCTCTTCGCTAAACCACGGGCCGCTCGCGTTAATCACCGGCGCCACGGTGACGCCTCCTGTGCCACCTCCGGTCACAGTAAGAGTTATAGACGTGGTTTTCGTCAGCCCGCCTCCGGTCCCGCTGATGGTGATGGTTGAGGAACCGGGCGGCGTCGCGCTCGGCACAGTCAGCGTCAGCACGACGCTATCCCCTGTAGGCGGGTTGACGCTCGGTGTCACGCCGCTCGGCAATCCGCTCACGCTTAAGGACACAGGCGCCGTGAATCCGCCAGTGCGCGTAATCGTGATTGTAGTCATCCCGCTCCCGCCTGGATTTATCATCAGGCTCGTGGGATTGGCCGAAATCGAGAAGTCCGGCGTGAGCGGCGCATTGACGGTGAGGCTGATGGGAATACTGTGTGTCAAACCGCCGCCCGCGCCGGTGATAGTGACCGTGGCCGGTCCTGTTGTTGCTGTGCTCGACGCGGCTAAGGTCAGGGCGCTGGCGTTCCCTGTCGTCGAGGTCGGGTTGAAGCTCGCTGTCACGCCCGCCGGCAATCCGCTTGCGCTAAATGCGACGCTGCCAGTAAAGCCGCCCGTGCGCGTGATCGTGATCGTACTCATTCCGCTCGCGCCGCGATCGATTGTCAGGCTCGTCGGACTCGCCGTGAGCGAATAGTCGGGCGTCTGCTGCGTGACCACTGTGAGGTTGATCGTTGTCGCGTGTGTCAGCCCTCCGCCGGTTCCAGTGACGGTCACGGTGGCGGGTCCTAGCGTCGCCGTAGTCGAAGCCGTAAAGGTCACGGTACTGCTCGTCCCCGTCGTGGAGGCCGGAGTGAAGCTTGCGGTCACACCGGTGGGCAGTCCGCTCGCGCTCAATGCGACGCTGCCGGTGAAGCCGCCAGCGCGTGTGATCGTAATCGCGCTGTTCGCGGTCAAGCCTCGGGTCACGCTCACATTCGTCGGATTGGCTGATAGAGCGAAGTCAGGCTGCGGAGGCGTTTCGGTCGAATAGAGCTGCGATTGCGGGATGATCTGCTTCTCGATGCCGAGCGGAGTGCTCCACGCGAGAGTCGCCGAGGCGTCTCCTCCATTCTCATAAAACTCCAGTCGGATCGTGTATCGCTGTCCCAATTGCAGCGCGATTGATCCGCTGTCCTCGATGGCCGCGTGATCAGTCCACTTGTCAATGATCAGTTGGTCGTTGACCCAGAGCCGCGCGCCGTCGTCATGGGTGACGGAGAAAGTGTACAGTTCGTCGGAGCGGGCCTCGACCAGTCCTTCCCATCGAACGGAGAACTGGTCATTCGGGACGACGCCCGGAGCGGGCGAACCGCCTCCCCAGTTGAAGTTGACGGTTGGGTCTACGCGAGTCAGCAGCGGCGCGCCAGCGAGCGCAGTGCCCTGGAAGTACGTCCCTCTCAGTCCGTCGCCGTTGCCCGGCGGCGACATCGGTGGTGGGGGAGGTGGCGGCGGGGGAGTTCCGGGTTGGCCGCCATTTGCGAAGTAAAGACGCCCGGCGAGCGCGAAGACGAGGGATGCGTTGTAATCGAGCGCCACTTCATTCGCCCTGAAGTCGTCGACGCTGTCTGTCCAACTGTCGTTGAGCGCCGGGCCTCCGACGAGGCCGCCGATTATTCCGTGGGTCGGGCCGCCTCGGGTTGGCTCGTTCGCGCGATGATGCGGGTGAACCGGAGGATTAGCCAGGTAGTTGGTCATATAGGAACCGTTGCGGGGGTTGCTCCCCAGCGCGTAGTTCACAATGAAGCTGCCCTTGCTGAAGAAATCGTCATACCCGAACAGCTTGTAAGCCAGAAATCCGAGCCCCGCCTCGGCGGACGCGTAGCGCAAGACTCCCCATTGATCCAGCCAGGGCAATCCGGCTGGCGTCTTTTGCAAGGTGTCGCGAAACCAGACCAGGTTCCAGCGCAAACCGTCGCGATACTTCGCCCTGCCGGTGAGCTGATGCATCTTGAGAAGGTTGGCCATAGTCATGTCGTCCCAGGCCATCGTCCAGCGTTTCTGGTACGGATCGTCGTTGCTGTCGTTGGGTTGAGAGATCCATCCGTCGACCGGCTCGAGATAGCTCTGCTCGCCCGTGGCGATGTGGAGCCAGATGGCTCCCCACGCGAGGTCGTCGAAATGAGATGTCGAACGATAGAAGGAGCCGCCGCCGCCGTCAGACCCGCGACAACCGGCGCCGGAACAGGAGGCCAGACTCGCGCGCGCCATATCGAAAAGCTCGCGCGCGGCGGTCAGGCATTGGTTGGCGTAGGCCGCGTCAGTGCTTCTGTAGTTGATTGACATCAGCGCCAAAGCCGCCGCGTGCTGGCCGAGTATGTCTACAGCCGGCGACGAAGGCGTGGCTACGATAAGCGGGCGCGAGCCGGTCTGGAGCTCGGGCGATCCCCAATAACCATGATCGGCGTTCCCGTCGCCCACCTGATAATAGAACGTCGTGGCGTTCGGATGGCTCTTGAGGAAGTAGTCGGTGTAGTACTTGAGCGTCCGCAGCGTCTTGGCGGTCATTCCGGCGCTGTCGAATTCGGCGCGGTACTCGTAGAGCGACCATCCCAGAAGGGAGGCGCTGAAGCCTTGCGCCAGCCCGAATTTGACGTGGTCGCCGGCGTCGTGGAAGCCACCGGTCAGGTCGCGCGCGGGGCTCGCAGCGCTGCCGTCGGCGGTGTGACACGCGCCGCGCCAACTGAAGACGTTGTCAGTCGCGGCGTTCGGCCCGCACTTGTTGGCGTCGAAGAACCAGATCGCCTTTTCAAGCGCGTCCGCATAATTGAAAGTTGTCTGACCGAAGTGTGGGTGACGAGTGAATGTCAGGAAAATAGTCAGCGTCGCGAGCAGGCACAACGCCGCGCGCGTCAGCAAGCGGTTCTTTCTGCGAATGTGTTTCTGGCGCATGGATGGCTCCTTCGGAAAAACCCTACGAGCGGAGGCCATATGCATATGTCATATGCCTCCGCTCTCGGGGCGCTTCAGTGTTTTTCGTTTCGCCGTCGCCAGAGGGCATTGGCGGCCAACGAGGTGTCAAAAGTGGCCGGTCTGCGTGAAGCTCACGCCTCCGGTCGTATAGGTGACCGTATAGGTGTCACCGCTCGTCGGATGGGTCGTTCCCGCGCCGCTCGTTTGAGCGGCGAATGTCCGGTTTGTTCCCGGCCCGAGCGTCTGCCCCGAGGCCAGTGTGAATTGGTAAGTGATCGTCGTCGCCGCGACGGTGTTGCTCTGTAGAATCTGCCCGCCGACGGTGTTGTATTGGCCGTTGAAACCGACGCCGGTAGTGCGCTGGATGACGATGGTGATCGAAAGCGCCGTGATGGTCCCGGTGTTGTTTAGCCGGATCGCCTCTTCGTTGAACCAGGGGCCGTTGGCGTTGATCGCAGGCGTAATGGTAACGCCGCCGGTCCCGCCGCCGCCGTCGTTTACTGTGAGACTGATCGACGTCGTCCGCGTCAGACCGGCGCCAGTACCCGTGACAGTTACGGTCGCGGGTCCGACAGTGGTGGCGCCCGAAGCGGCCAATGTCAAAACGCTGCTCGTACCGGTCGTCGAGGCCGGGCTGAAACTCGCGGTCACTCCGCTCGGCAGTCCACTCGCGCCGAGCGTTACGGCGCTGGTGAAGCCGCCAGAGCGTGTGATCGCAATCGCGACCGTTCCGCTTGCGCCTCGATTGACCGTCAGGCTCGTAGGATTTGGAGTGAGCGAAAAGTCCGGCGTCTGCGATTGATTCACGGTCAGGCTGATCGTGGTCATTCGCGTCAGACCGCCGCCCGTACCCGTAATGGTAACAGTCGCTGCGCCGAGTGTGGCCGCGCCAGACGCGGTCAATGTCAACACGCTACTTGTTCCGGTCGCCGAGGCCGGGTTGAACGTGGCTGTGACGCCGCTCGGCAGTCCGCTCGCGCTCAAGGCCACGGCGCCGGTGAAGCCGCCGCTGCGCGTGATCGCGATCGCGCTCGTTCCGCTTGCTCCAAGATTGATCGTTAAACTTGATGGGTTCGCCGTGAGCGTGAAGTTCGGGGCCGTCGGCGTAGCGCTTACTTGACTCGAATTCGCGCTTTCCCCGTTGGAGTTCGTCGCGCTGACGACGTAGAAGTACGTGGTTCCGTTGGTCAGCCCCGTGTTCGTAAACGACGTGTTGGAAACCGTGGCGACAGTTGTGTAAGGGCCGCCGCTGGTCGTCGCGCGCTTGACGTTATAGCCGGTCGCGCCGGTCGATGCGTTCCAACTCAATTGAACCTGCGCATTGCCAGCCGTCGCGGTGAGGCCGGTGGGAGCGGGCGGCGGTCCCGTCCCCCCTCCGAGCGCGCTCAGCATAGCGGAGTACGCCGGCTTGGGCTGATAGTTGGCGTCGAAGATCAACGCGTCGCCAAAGCCGCTAAAGAAACCAGGTATCCAGGAATATTTGTCTGTGAACCCCCACGTGACGAGTGTCTTGACGTTCGGCTGCGATAGACAGAACTGTACGGCGTCACTGTACGCCAGCGCCTGCTCGCTCAGCTCCTGCGCAGTGGTGGGCAGGCTGATCCTGACGTCCATCTCGGTGATGGAGACCTCAAGTCCCAGCGCCCCCAGCCTCTGCGCGTTGGTCTGGTGCGCCTGCTGAAACCTGAAGGGGTTGATCTGGTGCATCTGCCAGCCGACGCCGTTGATGGGGACGCCCTGATTCACCAGGCCGCTGACGAGGTTGAAGACGCCGTCGGACTTCGTTCCCGCCCCCTCGGCTGAATAGTCGTTGTAGTAGAGTTTCGCGTCCGGATCGGCCTCGTGCGCGAACTGGAACGCCATCGCGATATATTCGGGGCCGATTTTCTGAAGCCAGAAGGACTCGGCTCTGAGCTGCCCATTACTGTCGTTAATCGCTTCGTTGACGACGTCCCAGGCCAGGATTCTCCCGCGATAACGCCCGACCACGGTCATGATGTGGTCGCGCATAATGGCGATCACCTGGTCGCGGGTGAAGTTCCCGCCGGTCAGCCAACCGGGAATCTGGCTATGCCAGACCAGATTATGACCTCGCACGGCCATGTTGTTGGCCTCGGCGAAAGCTACTAGCGCATCGGCGTCCGTGAAGTTGTAAGTGTTTTGAGCCGGGTGCAGCGCGTCGAACTTCATGGCGTTTTCGGCGACGAGCATGTTGAACTCGCGCCCGAGCGTTTGTGTGTAGATCGGCTCATTCCTGAACGGAGACATATTGACCGCCGCGCCGATGTGTAACCCCCTGCTATCAGCGGCGTCCCGCAGAGTTTGGGCTTCCACAATGGTCGAGAGCGACAAGGCCAAGAGGCATAACGCCAACAAATTTATACGTCGGAGCATGGATGAACCTCCTTAGAAAACGTACCGTAGGTTGTCCGAGGCGGCGGAGGGCTTGATACCCAAGCCGCTTGATGGGGCTTGAACACTTGAATAACCAGCTCTCCGCCGCCTTGGACAACCTACGGTACGTTGCGCTTCACTTATCCGAGGAATCCGAGGTCCCTCGTCGGGAAGCGGTTGAGATTGGGAAAGACGTCATCGGCGGCGGCGGCGCTGAGACCGAACCACTGGGCCAGCGTATTGCCGTATTGGTCCATTGAGTTCTCGGGCACATTGGCGCCACGAAAGTTGCCGGCGACGCTGAACAACGGGAAGTCAAACGGAGTGCCGACTTGCACTGGAGGGTAAGTCCCGTAAAATTGGCCGCCCACCACAGAGCCACCCATGACGAGATAGTGGTTGCTCCAGCCATGATCGGAGCCGTCGCCGTTGATGCGCATCGTGCGTCCGAACTCGCTGAAGGTGAAAGTCGTGACCTGGGTCGCCACTCCCAGCTCGACCGTCGTCGCGTAAAAGGCGCTCATCGCTGCATCCAACTGACTAAGCAGGGTCGCCTGCGTGGTCAATTGCGCGCCGTGCGTGTCGTAAGCGTTTCCGCCCACCTGCGCGTAGAAGAGCTGCCGCCGGTCATGCCCGAGCGCGTTGCGCGCCGCGATGGCGATGGCGATCTGTCGCAATTGCTGGCCGACGGTCGTGTTGGGAAACTGCGTCGTGAACGGCTGGCTGGAGAAGACACTGCCGATCACCCGCGAATCATCAATAGCCCGCGACACCCGCCCGTTGAACGCATTGACTTGGATTGAGGTCTCAGGGAGCGCAGCCACCTGTTTCAGCGTGTCAAAGCGAAGAGGCAGCGCGCCTGTTGCGGGCAGCCCGGTGATCCCTAATTGAAGATTGGGCTGGAGGGTGATGGTCTGTCCCGGGCCTTTGAGCCATGGGGTGTTGTTGACCATGGTCATTAACATCGGGATGAGAGGAGCGGTGTTGAAGAGCGGGAAATTGCTGCCCAGGCTATTGCCCCATCCTCGAGTGTTTTCGTTGAGCAGATTCTGCGAGAAGGTCTGCTGTTGAAAGTGGTCGAAGAGACCTGAAGGGGCCCTCTCCGGATTTGACAGAACCTGCGCCGCGGTCACGGGCTCAATCAGGTTGCCCACGTTGCAAACGACGGCCACATGGCCTTGATTCCACAGGGTGCGGATACCGGCCAGGCTCGGATGGAATCCGAAATTTCCCTGGCCCGGCGCACTCACCGGTAACAGACTCCCCTGCGAGAGAGCCAGTCCGGTCCGGGTCGTAGCGTAAGTGTTGTATGCGGCTTGATCGAGCGGGACCACCGTGTTCCATCCGTCATTGCCACCTTCAAGGAAGAGGCAGACCAGCGCCTTGTAATCTCCGGTCTGGGCGTATGCGTTTTCCCGGAGAGCGTAACCGAGGGCGGTGAGCATCGTCGCCGCGCTCATTCCGCGGCCGCAGCATTTGAGAAATTCTCTTCGTGTGAATGACATGTTTCCTCCTTTAGCGTTGCACCTGATACTGCATCGACGATGCAATGATGTAGATGGCCGTCTGCACGCGCATACGGTTGTTGTTCTGAATGCTAGTCACCGCGTCGATCACTCTCTGGCGCATCTGGGCCGACATTGAGTTGTGCATCAGCGCCTCATTGAGCCGGTCGACGAGTTGCGCCGGATTGGGCGCGAGTTGGTCCCACGGGGCGAAATCAAAGACCACCGACGTGGTAGGGCTCCCCGTCGGATTCGGATCGCCGCCGGGTTGAATCGGAGGGGCGAAGAGGAAGTCATTGAGCAAGTTCAGGCGCTGGATGATCGTCGATGTCGTCAGCAGTTGCGCCGGCGGGGCGACGACCGGTTGCCCGTTGACGACGATTCGGAAATCGGGCTGGTAGAAGCTGAAGACGGATGGCGGTGAAAAGACATCCTGGGCCATGGCCCGGCTCCGTTGCGGAATGCCCCACATACCTCCCGTGCAGTTGAGGGCGCGGAAGAAGTGGGTGAGGAAGAGCGCTGGCTCACGCAATTTACCGTAGATCGGAGCGCTCTTGGAATTTCCGCGCGCTTCCGGGTCGAGCAGTATCGCCCTGACGACCGCACGCAGATCGCCGCGCACGCCCTGGCCGTTATTGTTGAAGACGGCGGTGATGCGGGCGACGTAAGCCGGGCTTGGGTTGCTGGTCACCAGATGCTGAATGAGTTGGCGTCCGATGAAGGGCCCGACGTTCGGATGATTGAAGACGTTGTTGATCACGGAATCGAGGTCTTGGTCAACTGTCTGATTGGCCGGTATCACCTGGCCCTGGCCATTGGGTAACGCCTTGAGCAGCGTTTTGGAACCCGTATCGTGATTGGCCGGATTTGGAATCATCGGCGCGAACGGGTTGAGCGGGTTGTTATTGCCCTGATTCGGCTGGCCTGCCGCCGGCGCATAGTTCCATCCGGTCAGGGCGCGCGCGCTCTCTTGAATCTCTGCAATGGTGTAGGTCTCTAGAGGCCGTCCCTGGCCGTCCAACATCACCGTTCCGTCTGGATTCAGCCAGAATGTGCCGATGCTGAAGAGTTGCCACAGTTCGCGGGCGTAGTTCTCGTCCGGCTGCGTGTTGGTAGTCGGATTAGCCTTCTGGCTGTTCACAAGAGTTAGGTATGTGCCCATGATCGGGCTGACCGACATCTCGCGGAGCAGCGTTCGATAGTTGCCGAAGGCGTTGCGCAGGAGAATGTCGTGATACTGGGAGACCATGGCCGTCGGATTGCCCGTCCCGTCCTGGTCGCCGACGTTGGCGGCGACTACGATCTGGCTCAGCGCCCAGGCCACGCGCTGCCGTAACTGATCAGGGGCCGACATCGCGTTTCGGAAGAACTGGAGCTTGACCGGATAATTGACAAACGTGCCTTGCTGCAATTGCACGAGGTTGTTGTAACCAGTGATGGCGCTCATGTTGAGCTGTTCGTCAACCCAGTTCGGGAAGCCGATCTGCACGACGCGATTGGCTTCCGCGACGGTAGGCCCGAAGGTCGCTTGTTCAAGGAGGCGAGCCGCATCGGCAAACCCGCCGCTGCCGCCGTCAGGAATGTCTTCGCTTCCGTCGTCAACTACGAAGAGCCACCCGCGTATCTCGCCGCTCGGGAAATTGGCCGTGTGGACGTTGGCGTAGAGGCGCCCCGTCTTTAAAGCGTTGACCTGATCCTGAACCGTCAGACCGCCGACTGGGGTGAATACCCACAGCATATTCGATATCTGGCCGAGAGGTTGATCCAGGTCAAGGAGTATTCCCGGGGCGTTATTACCGGGATCGGCCGGCCCGTGAATATGGGCTGCCGTCTGCGGGCTGCTCAGGTTCGCAAAGCTCAGAGAGACCAGAGCGGAGGTTTCGTCGGGGGAAAGAATGACGGTCGAGGAGCCGGTCGCCGACGTTATTTCGGGCGGCACTTCCGACGCGCCATTTAGCGTGGCTACGTATGTCCGCTGCGCTATCGGGAGCCCGTCGTTGTCGAATTCGCTCACATCGGCAAACGCATTCGTAAGGCCCGTACCCGATATTCGAAACATCGCCGTCCCGTTGGCGCCATCGGCGTCTTCAGCCGCTCCGATCGTCACCGTCTGGAACGTGGCGAAGTTGGCCGGCGTGAAGGTCAACGTCGCTCCAGCAGCAACCGTCAAATCGGTGTCCCCAGACAACCGCGCCACGGTCACCGTGACTGTGTTCGGAGGCGCCGACGCCAGCCTCACGCCAAACTGCGCCGTGCTGCCCTCAATCACCGCCAGCGTCCTAGTCAGGTTTGTGAGGATCGATATGGGAACGTCGTTGTCAATCCCTGTCACACTAACATCGGCGCTCGTCAGATTGGTCCCGGAGGCCCGAAAGACCGCTGTGTCATTTGCCATATCACCATCTTCGGCGGCGCTGATCGTAACATTCTGGAATGTGCCGAAGTTGGTAGGCGTGAAGGTCAAGGTCGCGCCGCCGGTAACTGAAAGATCGGTGTCTCCCGACAGCCGCGCGACGTTAACAGTAACGTTACTTGCTGGCGCCGCTGACAATCTCACCCCGAATTGCGCGCTGGCGCCTTCATTGACGTTCAGCGTCGTGACGCTGGTTTGTATCGCGATCACATTGGAATCGTTATCAACCTCGCTAACGTTGACATCGGCGCTCGTCAAATTTGTCCCGGACGCTCGAAATACCGCTGTTCCGTTCGCCGTGTCGACGTCCTCTGCCGCGCTGATCGTGACGTTCTGGAACGTCGCGAAGTTGGCCGACGTGAAGGTCAAGCTCGCGCCGCCAGTAACTGAAAGATCAGTGTCTCCCGACAGCCGCGCGACATTCACAGTGACGTTGCTTGCCGGGGCCGCCGACAACCTGACTCCGAACTGCGCCGAGCTGCCTTCGTTGACGTTCAGTGCCGTGACGCTCGTCTGGATCGCAATCGTGGCGGGGTCGTTGTCTACTTCGTTCGCAGTGACGTCCACATTCGAAAGTCCCGTCGCGGAGGCCCGAAAGACCGCCGAGCCGTTCGTCGAGTCGGCGTCCTCGGCGGCGCTGATCGTGACGTTCTGGAATGTAGCGAAGTTGGTGGGCGTGAAGGTCAAGGTTGCGCCGCCGGTGACTGAAAGATCAGTGTCTCCTGACAGCCGCGCGACATTCACAGTGACGTTGCTTGCCGGGGCCGCCGATAACCTGACTCCGAACTGCCCAGAGCTGCCTTCGTTGACGTTCAGCGTCGTGACGCTGGTCTGAATCGTGGGGCCGCCGCCGCTCCCACCGCATGACTGACCGTTGAGGGTAAACCCCGTGGGAGCCGGGTGGCTCCCCGACCAGTTGGCGTTGAACCCGAAGGTGACGCTTCCGCCGGTCGGAATGTTCGCGTTATAAGAAGCGTTCCTGACCGTTACATTTTGGCCGGTCTGTGTAAAAACGCCGTTCCACAATTCATAAATGGTCTGGGTAGCCACTGGGAACGTAAAGGTCACCGTCCACCCGTTTATCGCAGGGCCGTTATTGACTACAGTCACCTCACCCTGGAAGCCGACCGGCCAGAAGGTGGTCTCCCGGTAGGCGCCATTACAAGTTGAGGTTGATTGTCCGTGGGTCTTTTTCAACTCTCCCACGCTGCCCGCGATCAGCATAATCGCCAGCGCGAACAGCAGCGGCCTGAGGCCCCGCCAGGGTAGAGTAAACCCATTAATCCAAACTTCGCGTTTCAGCATATGCTCTGCCTCCTCGATGGTTGTAGCAATTTCAATGCGTGGTACGGATGTGAAAGCAATCTCTCCATCGCTAATGGAACGGTTGACCCCGACACGACATCTGGCGCCGAGATTCAACCGTCACTAGCGCGACGGAATGATGAATTGTGTCGCCAGCCGCGCGTCGCAACGCGCGGCCAGGGTCAAGCGCCGCAGTGGCGGCGGGGAGAGTTGTCGCCGATCGCGTGGCGGGGAGGGCTGTCGCCGATCGCGCGGCGGGATGAGTCGTCGCCGCTTGCGCGGCGGACCGAGCCGCGGCGCAAGCGCATAAAGAGGTAGAGATGCAAAATCCTGCGTCTCTACTAAAAGGTTCTGGTTTCCGTACGTGTCACGCCCCCGGTGGTGTAGGTGATCGTAGCGGTATCACCACTCGTGGGGTGTATCGTTCCGGAGCCGTTTGTTTGAGCCGCACAGACCCGATTCGGCTCTGGTTGAAGCGTTTGTCCTGGCGCCAGATTGAACTGGTATACGAATGTCGTTGGCGTAGTAGTAATACTCTGGGTCATCAGCCCGCCCATGGTGTTGAACGCGCCGTTAACGCTGAGTCCCGTGGTGCGTTGAATGACGATCCTGACCGACAGCGACGTAAGAGGCGTGGTGTGGCTTATACGAATCTGTTCCTGATTGAAGAATGGACCGTTTTCGGCGACCTCTGCCGTGATGGCGGCGCCGGTCACGTTGACGGCGAGCGAGGTAATGCGCGTCAATCCTCCGCCATTCCCCGAGATGATCACATTGACCACGCCCGCCGGAGCCGCGCTGGGGACTGTGACGGTGGCGACGCTGCTGTTACCAGTAGTGGACGCCGGATTGAAAGTGATGGTCACTCCGTTGGGCAAAACAACAGCAGGCACCGCTTCAAAAGCGTCCAATGTTACGCTGTCAGTGAACCCGGCGCCGCGCGTTATCGTGACAGTGGCTGTTGCGGTACCGCCCGGATTGATCGTCAGGCTCGACGGATTGACTGACAGCGCGAAGTCCGCCTGCGGCGTCGCCTGCGCGTTGAAGTGGATAAACAAGATCGCCGACGCCAACACTAACAGCCTGAGGGAGTGACGTGGGGATCTATGCTGTTTAAGGGGCATCTCCAAATGTTTCAATTTCAGCATATCTTGCCTCCTGTATCGTATTTGGCGCCTAGATCGGTTTGCGATTGCACATACGGATGAACCGTCGCGATTGGCCGGTGATGGTGGGACACAGGCTGTGTCCCACCGTGCAATTGTTAACCGCTCTAGAAGTGTCCGGTCTGCGTGAAGCTCACGCCGCCGGTCGTGTAGGTGACCGTGTAAGTGTCACCGCTCGTGGGATGGACTGTTCCAGAGCCGCTCATTTGCGCGGCGAAGAGGCGATTCGTAGCCGGCCCGAGCGTCTGACCGGTCGCCAGATTGAACTGGTACGTGATCGTCGTCGCCGTGCTGCTATTACTCTGGAGAATTTGACTGCCCACGGTGTTGTATTGGCCATTGAAAGCCACGCCGGTAGTGCGCTGTATAACGACCGTGATCGAGAGCGAGGTGATGACGCCCGTATTGCTCAGGCTGATGGCCTCTTCGTTGAACCAGGGACCGTTTGAGTTGATCGCCGGCGTAACGGTGACTCCTCCGGTTCCGCCCCCGCTGTCGTTTACTGTGAGATTGATCTGCGTCGTTCGCGTCAAACCGCCGCCAGTTCCAGTAACGGTGACCGTGGCGGCGCCGAGAGTGGCCGTGCTCGACGCGGCTAAGGTCAGCGTGCTACTCGTCCCGGTCGTCGAGGCCGGATTGAAGCTCGCGGTTACGCCGCTCGGCAATCCACTCGCGCTCAAAGCAACGGCGTCGGTGAAGCCGCCGCTTCGCGTGATCGTGATCGCGCTCGTTCCGCTCGCGCCGCGATTGATGGTCAGGCTGGTAGGATTAGCGGAGAGTGAGAAGTCCGGCGTCTGTGGCTGATTTACGGTCAGGTTGATCATTGTTGTACGCGTCAAGCCGCCGCCGGTTCCAGTAACGGTGACAGTGGCGGCGCCGAGAGTGGCCGTGCTCGACGCGGCTAAGGTCAGCGTGCTACTTGTCCCCGTTGTCGAGGTCGGGTTGAAGCTCGCGGTTACGCCGCTCGGCAATCCGCTTGCGCTCAAGGACACGCTTCCGGTGAAGCCGCCAGATCGCGTGATGGTGATCGCGCTGGTTCCGCTCGCGCCGCGATTGATGGTCAGGCTCGCAGGATTGGCAGAGAGCGCAAAATCGGGATTGGCGGTTCCGCTCGGCTCGCCGTAAATGATGCCGCGCCCGTTTGTGCTGATGTAAACTCGGCCAAAGACGCGTGGGTCGCCAGTGATCGCCGCATTAGTCGAGCCGTACTGATGCTGATCGTCGTTGATCCGCACCCAGCTCGCTCCGGCGTCGATCGAGCGGAATATGCCGCGTACGCCGTTGACCTGGGCGCTGGAGTAGAGCGCCATGTAACTCTGCCCAGGAGCGGCCATGCCGAAGCCGATGGTATCAGCTTCCTCGACACTGGTTACCTGAGTGAAGCTGGCGCCGGAGTTGGTCGAACGCCAGAGTCCGCCCTCGCCTCCCGCAAGCCAGATGTCCCCTTCGCGGCCCGGCACGGCTTTGAACTTGGAATTCGACGGCAATCCCGTCGCCGCCGCTGTGAAGTTAGCCCCTCCGTTCGTACTCACGTAGAACGTCCCGTTGGCGAACCCGTAAAACTTCATCGGGTTGACGCGATCCGATCCAACTCTGGCGCCAGAAGGAATCCCGGCGGATTGCGTCCACGAACTGCCGTTGTTGGTCGAGAAGTTTACGGCGGCCCCGGAAGGACTCCAGACAACGCGGCTCGCGTTGGCCGCAGCCGCTACGCTGCCGCCGCCAGTGACTCCGCCCGGCTCCGTACTGCCCTGAAACCAGCTCGTTCCGCCGTCGAATGAGAAGCCGGAACGATTCGTGCCGGCGTTGGCGTTGCCCACGCGAACGATGAAGGTCGGAGAGAGTTCCGCGTAATCGAGGCTGGTGGTGCTGACGAAGGTGGGGCTTCCCATCATCGTCGTCGGCGTAGTCAGGCTGTTGTGGCGGAAGCCGCAGATGTCCCCTACCCCGCTCAACAGAGGCGCTCCTGATGGCGGACTGATCAGGTCTAAAACTGCGGTCTCTTCCAGACCGATCGCCTTGACCGAGATATGTATCTGACCGCCCGTGTCCCACGTTGTCAGATCGTCGCTCCCGTAGATAGTCGCTCCCGTCCCGTACATCATCCGGTCGGAATTGAACGGATCGATCTCCAGGTCTCCGACCATCCAGCCGAGCTTCGGCGTGATTTCGGGCAGTTGAGGATTGGCGTTGAACGTCAACCACGGAGCGGCTGTGATGTTTTGCAAATAACGGAAGCTGCGATTGGGGTATGAAGTGAAGTCCCAGATTCTGGTCCACGTGGAGCCGCCGTTGAGGCTGCGGAAGAGCATCGTGTCTGGCCACCACGAGTTCAATGCGGCGACCATAATGATATTGGGATTCTGCGCGTCGACCGTAAGGCCGCCGTAGCCGAAGTAATCGTCAGAGCTTGAGGAGGGCACGGGACTGATCAACGTCCACGCCCCGTTTGACGTGTCGAAGCGCCAGACGTCGCCTTTTTCGCCGTCGTACGGGCCCGCGCCGTCGCTGTAACTGATGTAAAGCATCCCATTCGACGCAAGAACGCCGTGATGAGGCAGGAAGCCTGTGGGCTGCCCCGGGACGGCCGACCACGTCGCGCCGCCGTTCGTGCTGCGGTAGACGCTATTGCCCTTATCGGCCACGCCGACATAGATGGTCTGAGTCGTATTGCCGGGAGTCCCTGTACTGCGGTCGAAAGTCACCCACACGACGCCGATGATGTCGCCGGTGTAGGAATTGCTGGGGTCTTCGACGTAGGTCCCCGAAACGGGAAAGCTGGTGACTCGTGACCAGGTCGCGCCGAAGTCCGCGCTCCTCCAGAGGCCGTTGCCGCTGCGGGCGCCGAAATAGAGGATGCTGTTGCGATTGGGGTCAATCGCCAGACGCTCGCCCATCGATCGGCCCGGCATGTTGCCGCCGACTTTGAAGGGCAGATTCGTTCGCTGAAAACTGGCGCCACGGTCGGTGGAGCGAAGGATTGCGCCGTTCTGACTCGTGAATTCATTGGTGTAAGTCCCGGCGGCGATGTAAAGGCGATTGGGGTCCACCGGATCGGTGGCGAGGCCGTCGACGCCAGTCAGGTTCCAATCGTCGAAGCCGACCCAATCGAGCAGCGGAATCCAGCGACCCGCGCTCTGATCCCAGCGGTAGGCTCCGCCGATGTCGGTGCGCGCGTAGATCAGGTTCTGTTCGGTAGTGTTGAAGACGATGCCCGGAACGAACCCTCCACCGCCGCCAATGGCGACGTTGCGCCATGTGTAGGTCTCGGTTGTTTGCGCGAGCGCGGGATCAGTGGCGCCGCTCGATTTGTAGACGAGCGTAGCCGCAATCGTAATGAGAGATAGAACGAGGACCGAGGCGGCTCGCAACAGAATAGTCCTTAGGGCGGTTGACGTATTCTTCATATAACCTCCGTAGCTGGCGCCTGTGATGGCGTTTGTCTTGTATTGATGGATCTATTCTTTTTTTTGGGTAACTGCTCGGCCAGGAGCCGCCCCGGCGACGATTGATCTCAGACAGGCCACGCATTACCTGTGTGACGAACCAGGCAATCCCCCCGTCGGTCGCCGCCGGTTGAATTCCGTTAAACCAGAGATTCAACCGGCGGCGACTCGACTAATCATGGTTCGTCTTCCCGCGCCCGGGAGGACACGGCCAAGTTCGAACGTCGCTACAGCGGCCGCAAGGCTGAGCAGTTACTTTCCAACGCGGGAGTTGGACTGGGTTTAGTCCGTCCATCGCGCCGCGCTGTCTCGGCGCCGCGGGAGTGGGATAGGCTTATAGTCTTGAAAATAAATGTGACAACACTTCTTCAGCCGCGGCAGCGGCGATTGAGCTTAGCCCGGCTTTTCAAAGCCGGGAGAGAGCGTCCACATAGTCGTTTCAGTCGCGGCAGCGACGGTTGAGTCTGATCGGCAAACTCAACCGTCGCTGCCGCGACTGAAGGCGGATGCGCGTTTGCCTCGGCCTTGAAAGGCCGAGCTAGAATCACGTGGTCGCTGCGGCGACCGAGAAGAAGCTGTCGGCGTTGATTTCTCAAAGACCGTAAGTCTGTCCCACACCTGCGCGGCATTACTTAAAATGTCCCGGTCTGGGTGAAAATAACCCCACCGGTCGTATAGCTGACGACCCAGGTATCGCCGGCTGTAGGATGGGTTGTCCCATTCCCACCCGTCTGAGCTGCGAAGGTTCGATTTGTACCGGGGCCAAGCGTCTGTCCCGACGCAAGAGTGAATTGATAAGTGATAGCCGTCGGCGTGACAGTATTGCTCTGCAGGACTTGCCCGCCGACGGTGTTGTATATTCCATTGAAGCCGACGCCGGTGGTACGCTGGATGACGATCGTGACCGAGAGCGCTGTGAGAACGCCGGTGTTATTCAGCCGGATCGCCTCTTCGTTGAACCAGGGGCCGCTGGCGTTGATCGCCGCTGTCACAGTCACTCCGCCATTGCCGCCGCCGCTGCCATCGTTCACCGTGAGACTGATAGCCGTAGTTCGAGTCAAACTTCCGGCAGTCCCGGTCACGGTGATTGTGGCCGCTCCAAGCGTCGCCGTGCCCGACACCGAGAGGGTCAGGAGGCTGCTCCCACCTGTCGCCGGATTCGGGTTGAAACTCGCGGTCACGCCTGTCGGCAATCCGCTCGCGCTCAATGTCACGCCGTCGCTGAAGCCGCCGCTTCGTGTGACCGCAATCGTGCTCGTCCCGCTCGCGCCGCGATTGATCGTCAGGCTCGCTGAATTTGCGGAGAGCGCAAAGTCCGGCGTCGCAGGTTGGGCCACGGTCAGGCCGACCGAAGCGCTCCGCATCAACCCGCCTCCGGTTCCGGTCACGGTGATTGTGGCCGCTCCGAGCGTCGCCGTGGCCGACGCCGTCAGCGTCAGAACGCTGCTATTGCCGGTCGCCGGGTTCGGGCTGAAACTTGCGGTCACGCCTGTCGGCAATCCGCTCGCGCTCAATGTCACGCCGTCGCTGAAGCCGCCGCTTCGTGTAACCGCAATCGTGCTCGTCCCACTCGCGCCGCGATTGACCGTCAGGCTCGCTGGATTTGCGGAGAGCGCAAAGTCTGGGGTCGCAGGCTGGGTCACGGTAAGGCTGATCGGCGTTGTCCGCGTCAGACCGCCGCCGGTTCCGGTCACGGTGATTGTGGCCGCTCCGAGCGTCGCAGTACTAGACGAGGTTAGGGTAAGAACGCTGCTATTGCCGGTCGCCGGGTTCGGGCTGAAACTTGCGGTCACGCCTGTCGGCAATCCGCTCGCGCTCAATGTCACGCCGCTGGTGAAACCTCCGCTGCGAGTGACTGTGATCGTACTCGTCCCGCTCGCGCCTCGATTGACCGTCAGGCTTGTGGGACTGGCGGAAACGGCGAAATCCGGCGTGGCCGGTCCCGGCTCAGCGCCGAAGACCTTGGTCGCGCCGTCGTATAGTGAGATGTTCGGCGCCTTGACGGGAGTCGCGCCCGGCGTGGTCGCTATTCCCGTGAATGACCAATCGTTGCTCGGATCCCACGCGCCGGAGCTGGTCATCCTGAACTGCACCTCTTTGCGGAAGTTCGATTGCCCGCCGGGATAGATCAGGGTCCCGGTGAAATCCACCTTGACGAAATAGGTTGAACCCGAGAGGAGTTGTGGAGTGGAGACCGTCGCGCCCTGATTAAAGTTGCTGTTGATGGTGATCATCCCGGGAGTCACGCCGGGTTCGAGCGTGAAGAAGTAACGGAACGAGAGATGGTCCCCCATGCGGGCCGGGAAGGCTGATTTGTTGTTGACGAACGCTCGGATCTCAGTGAAATTGGTTCCCGAAGCGTTGACTCCGGCCTCCACGTACATTTCATCCATGTCCGGAGGTTCCGGGGCCGGGAAGTTTGGCAGCGGCTGCCCGCCGAATTCCTGATAGAGGCGCGCCAGCGCGCTCGTAAAGCCTGCGTTGTAATCGCATGCGATCTCGTTCTTGGTAAAGTCCTGGCGATTATCGGTGTAATTGTCGCTGGTGTCCGGTCCGCCGACCAGGGCGCCATAGATTGTGTGACGGCTGTTTACCGGCTCGTTGATGTTGTCGCTCCAGGAGCCGTGTGCGGTGCGGTGATGCACGTTATGCGGCGAGTTGACGCCGAAGCCTACGACATAACTGCTGTTGCGCGGGTTTTGGCCGAGCGCGTAGTTGATCTGCCTGACCGCGAAGTCGTGATAGCGTTGCTTCTTGGTCGCATCGGTCAACTGGTCGCTGTACACCAGGGCGAGAAAGGCTGTGTTAGCCGCGTAGCGAAGCGCGCCCCATCCCGCGGTATCCACGTAAGCAAGTCCACCCGCAGTGCGCAAGCCCGCGCCGATGCTCCAATAATCCAGCCATCGCTCAGCGTCGGCGCGATATGTCGGATTGTTAGTCAGGTTCGACAGTAACACATAACAACCATAGGACTTATCATCCCAGGATAGCGTCCATCTGAAAGACTTGGTGGTCGTCTGCGGTTCGTTGCTCAGATTGGCGTAGTAAGACTGAGCTTTGGCCAGATAGGCGGGGTCGTTAGTGGCGCGATAGAGCCAGATCGCGCCCCAGACAAGCTCGTCGTTGAATCCGCTGAACGAGTTGTAAAAGCCCTGCGCGTCGGTGATGCAATCGCTATACTTCCCGCGGAAGTTATCAGCAAAACTATAGAGTTGCTGCGCATGCATGAGCAGCGTGTCGGCGTAACCGGGATCGGTCGGGCGGAAGACCATAGACGAAGCGGCCATGGCCGCCGCCGTCTCTCCGGCCAGGTCCGAACCGGGACAGGAGGATGTGATCCGAAAAGCCGGTCGAGCCGTCTGCCTGACCTCGGCCGGTCCCCACCAGGCGTGATCTGATCCGCCGGCGCCGACCTGCCCATATAACTCGTTCGGCGCCGTGTGCGCCTTGATGAAGTAGTCATTGACGAAGCGAAGGTTGTTGAGCAGATGCGTGAGTTGCCCGCTCTGAACATAGGCGGAGCGATATTCGATCGCGCCCAGCGCCAGCATCGTCACCGAGCCTGCCATCGGCAACCCGAATTTGACGTGATCGCCGGCGTCGTACCAACCGCCTGTCAGGTCTCTGCCTACGTCCGCGCCGTCATTCAACCCCGAATCGCCGCGCCAGTTAACGCGGTTCCAATCGGGCAAGACCCCGGATTGCTGCGCTTCGTAAAAAAAGAGTGATTTCTGCAGAGCCTCCCCGTAATTGAAGATTGGGCCTTGTGCCTTTGTTGTGTTTGACTTGTCGGGGCCGGCAATTAGGATGGCCGTCAGAAAAACGGCAAAAACCAGCGCCCATCTGTGCCTGTTCGGGAAAGACCTTCTGATCGAATCAATCACCGATTTCATTTTTCCTCCGTAATCTGGCATGGGCTTGGGCCATCTATGGCGCAAACCGCGGTTGATGGACTTACCGCTAATGGACACACCACGACATCAGCGCCTTTCGCGCTTTTTGCGTGAGACTTCCCTTCCACACACCAAATTCTGTCGTCCGCGTTTAGCTAATAACTACAGAATACGAACTCATATCTTCTGACGATGTCGCTGCAGATAATCGTGTCCTGGAATGATGTGAAGAACGCTTTTAATTAATCACGCCCTGTTATTCTTTGGTTACTTATTGTCAGGGGATTGAAAACGTTGAAATCGTGGCCAGCTTATTCGGACATTTTCAAGTGGTCAATGGGTTTACTGCTAGTAACAGGTTAATAACGCTATCGATCGGCCCCGTTAATAACGCTGCCAACGTCCGATTATTAATCTCGCCCTCCATCTGAAAATTATTTGGCAAAATTTCTTCTGTTTTACGTCTTCTTATACATGAAGGGTTATTGTGAAAGCATCGGACCAATTGTCCGATCGCAATGATCCGATCGCTTCGAGGCTGAGTTTTTGAAATTCAAAAGAGCTGACAGAAAAACCCTGCGTCTTCCCATGTTGTAGTTCTGTCATCGGTTTTCTCGCTTACAACTTCTCGAATTCGGAGTAATGCAACGCGCGCTGCTCGGCGACCGACCTGTTGGCTTCAGCGAACAGATCGCGCGCCCGGTTGAAATCGCGCGCGTCGAGCGCGTCTTTGAGCGATTGCAACTCGGAGATGAGTGAGCCGAGCGTGTTCGAGATGTTAGGCTGATTGGTCAAACAGATGTCACGCCAGACGCTCCATGCGCTGCCCGCGAGCCGCGTCATGTCGCGCCAGCCGGTCGCGGCCAACGCCCGGGCCAGCGCGCGATCGGCGACCGCGACTTCGCGGTCAGGGGCGAGCAAAGAGGCCAGCGCGCTCGCGACGAGTTGCGGCAGATGGCTGATCAGCGCGACCGCCGCGTCGTGATCTTCGGGTCGGGTGAGTAGAACCCGCGCGCCAATCGATTCGACAAGCGATCTGAAACGTTCGAACTCAGCCTCGTCAGTTCCCTGCCCGATCATCAATGCGTAGGACGCGCGGTCGAACAGATCGGCTCGCGCGAACTGGACGCCGGTGTTTTCGCCTCCGGCCATCGGGTGGCCGCCAATGAACGTCACGCCAGCCGGCAACAGCCGCGCGGCCACGCGGCAGATTTCGACCTTCGTGCTCCCGGCGTCGGTGACGGTCGCGCCAGGTCTGATCCGCTCCGAACTGGTCCGCAGGAAATCAATGATCCCGCCGATGGGCGCGGCCAGATAGATCAGATCGGCTTCGCAAACCTCGCCGCGCTCGAAGCTCTCTTCGACGGCATCGACGACTCCGCGCTCGACCGCCAGGCGCGGCGAGCGCGATCCGCCGCAAGCGGTGATCCGCCCCGCGAACCCGGCCCGCCGCAAGGCGAGCGCGAACGATCCGCCGATCAGGCCGCAACCGACGATGCAGACGCGCCCGAACTCGCTCACAGCGCCCTCTCCACCGCCGACGCGATCAGGCGGAGTTGATCGATGAGTTTGTCGAATTGTTCTAGAGTGAGTGATTGCGCCCCGTCCGAGAGCGCGTGCTCGGGATCTTGATGAACTTCGATGAGCAATCCGTCCGCCCCGGCCGCGACGGCGGCGCGAGCCATCGGCGGGACCTTGTCGCGACGGCCCATCGCGCGGCTCGGATCGACGATGATCGGCAGGCTCGAGAGTTTTTTGATCACTGGGATCGCCGAAAGATCGAGCGTGTGGCGGGTGTAAGTCTCGAACGTTCTGATCCCGCGCTCGCAGACGATCACCTGATGATCGCCGCAGCGCATCACGTAATCCGCCGCCATCAACGCCTCTTCGATTGTCGACGATGCGCCGCGGCGCAACATCACCGGCTTGCCCAGCTTCGCAATTTCTTTCAAGAGGGCGTAATTCCGCATGTCGCGTTCGCTTACCTGGACGATGTCTACGTAGCGCGCGAAGAGCGGCAGTTGCGCCGCGTCGAAGATCGTCGAATGCGTCAGCATCCGATGGCGGTCAGCCACTTCGCGCAGCAGCTTCAATCCCTCCTCGCCCAAACCTTGAAAGCCGTAAGGATCATCGCTCGTCCTGAACGCGCCGCCTCGCAAGACGCGCACGCCGCGCTTCGCCAACCGGCCGGCGATTGTCTCCATCTGCTCACGGCTTTCGACCACGCCCGGACCGGCCATCACGACCACCTGCTCGCCGCCTATGACCACGTCTCCGATCTCGATCTTTGTCCCTTCGGGTTTGAAGGCGCGCGCGGCCAGCTTGTACGGCGCGCTGACTTGCGCCACCTTGTTGACGCCTTCGAGCAGTTCCAGCTCGCGCGGGTCAGCAACGCGCGAGCCTACCGCGCCAAGCAGCGTGTAGCGCGATCCCGTCGAACGGTGAATGTCGAAACCGAGTTTGATCAAACGATCCACGACCCGGACGATCTGCTCCTCGGTCGCGTTCTCTTCCATTACTATGATCATAAAAACAGTGGGCAGTGGGTAGTGGATAGTGGGCAGTAGGCGGTGGGTTCCGACTGCCCACTATCCACTACCCACTGCCCACTCCTTACTCCCCATTCCCTTCTTCTTTACTTGCCTCGATGCGTTCGATTCTCCGCGCCTCGTCAATCACGCGCTCGAAAAGGCGGCGGATGGCTTCGGCGTCGAGCGGGCCAGTGTTCGCGGTGGTGACGTTGGCGATGACCTGCGCTTCGCGCGTCGGCGAATAGATCTCCAGCCCCAGACGCTTTTTGATGTGGCCGATCTCGACGGCGCACTGCGTCCGTTCGTTGAAGAGCCTGACCAGTTCGAGATCGATCTCATCAATCCGGATTCGCCAATGCTCAATCGACTTTTCGTCGCTGTTCTCTTCGCTCATATTCGATACTGCGCTTCAGAACAGTACCGCGCGTGTAAGCAAGCGGGGCTTAATCAGTCCACCGCCTGCTTACGCGCGGCGCTATTCCATTTTCACTCATGGGCCGACGACGAACTACAATTCCAGACAGGACTCCACCGCCAGCCAGAACAACCTCTCGCGCACCGAACTCTGTTTGTCCCATTGGCGCGAGTCCCAGTGCTCGCCGCTGACGTCGTCGCCGCCATAAAGAAGTTGCGCGAACAAGACGCCGCGAAACTGAGCGACCGCGAAGAACGCCGCCGCTTCCATCTCCACAGTTAAACAGCCCTCGCGCCGTCGTCGCTCTACCTTCGACCTGGTCTCGCGGTAGATGGCGTCGGTGGTCCATGTCTTGCCAATGAGGTAATCAACATTGTGCGCCTTGAGAGTGCGTTCCAGCGCCGTCACTCCTTCAAGGCTTGCGGCCACTTCGCGGCCCGGAGGCAGGTAGTGGTACGACGTGCCTTCATCGCGCACAGCCGAAGTAGGGATGACAACGCGACCGCAAGCGATCTCGCGATCGAGCACGCCCGCGCCGCCGCAGGCGATGAATTTGCGCCCGCCCCGCGCGATAACTTCTTCAAGCAATCCGGCGCCGAGCGATGCGCCTACGCCGGGGTGAAAGAACGCCACAGGCCGCCCTTCGAAGTCAATTTCATAAATCGGGTGCAATCCGATCTCGCTACGCTGATGCGCCAGCACACGCGCGTGATGAACCTCGATCAGCTCGGCGATGACGTCCTGGAAGAAGCAGATGACGCAATGTTCGGGCATATCAATTCGCTCGATCAGGCGGTGCGGGTCGAGCGCGGCGTCGCTTGCCGGATCGAATTCCAGAATAGGAATGTCGTTGTATGTCATTTCGCGCCCCTCAGATCTCGCGCAAGCTGCGCGACCCGATCAACGAGTTGTTGCGAGCCTAGATGTTCTTCGATCTCCAACACCAAACGCGAGCCGACCACCGCGCCGTCAGCGTAATTCCACACATCGCGCACATGCTCCGGTTTTGAAACGCCGAAGCCGACCGCGACGGGCAAGTCTGAATGCCGCCTAACGCGTTCGACAAGCTTTCGGACCTGGGCCGAATCGCTTTCACGCATTCCGGTCACACCGGTTCGCGCGACCACGTAAATGAATCCAGTGGAGCGCTCGGCGATTATTCCGATCCGTTCGTCAGTCGAGGTCGGCGCGACGAGAAAAACCGTGTCGAGGCCGGCGCGACGCATCCCGGCGACAAAATCCCCGGCCTCTTCAGGAATCAAATCGGTCACCAGCGCGCCGTCAACGCCCGCCAGCTTCAACTCCTCGCCGACGTTGGCGGCGGAAAATTGCATCAGCGGGTTGAAGTAGGTGAAAAGCAGGATCGGAATGTCGCTGCGTTCGCGCACGCGTTCGACTACGGGCAGAATGTCGGCGACTCCGATCGGGTTTTTCAACGCGCGCTCCGACGCCCGTTGAATCACCGGCCCATCAGCCATCGGGTCGGAGAACGGGACGCCGAGCTCGATCACGTCGACGCCCGCATCGGCGAGCGCGAGCAGCAGGCGTTCTGTCGTCTCCAGGTCAGGATCGCCCGCGGTGATATATGGGATGAAGGCTTTGCGCCCCTCCCTTCTCAATTCTTCAAACTTTGCGGTAATACGAGTCATATATTTGAGAGCGGGAGAGCAGGAGCGGGGGAGCGGGAGAGTGAGGGAGCGAGAGAAAGAAATATATCTTTCCTTGTCTCCTTGTCTCTTTGTCTCCCGCTCTCCCGCTCCCCCGCTCCCACGCTCCCCCACTCCCCCCCCTTTCTCACTTCTTCCCCTTATAGGTCACGCGCCATACTTTCTTCCCGCCGTCGTCAACGACCAGCAACGAACCGTCGCGAATCATCCTCACGCCGACCGGCCGTCCCCACACCTCCTGGCCGGACTCGTCGGGAACCCAACCGGTGAGAAAGTTTTCGTAGCCGCCTTCAGGCTTGCCCTTCTCGAAGGGGATGCGGATGACTTTGTATCCGCTTCGCTTCGAGCGGTTCCACGAGCCGTGCAGCGCGATGAACGCGTTGCCCACGTACTCCTTCGGAAACATCTTGCCCGTGTAAAACTCAATGCCGAGAGCGGCCCCATGGGGCTCGATCAGCACGTCGGGAATGATCGCCCGCTCGACCAGATTCATTCGCGGACTCTTGACGCGCGGGTCGAGAGTCTTGCCGATGTATGAATCGGGCCAGCCGTAAAAGCCCCCATCTTTGACCGAGGTCGCGTATTCGGGCACAAGATCATCGCCAAGCAGGTCGCGCTCATTCACGGCCGTCCACAGCTCGCCGTTCGCTGGATTCCAGGCCAGGCCGACCGGATTGCGGATCCCCTCAGCAAAGATGCGGTGGCCAGTGCCGTCGGGATTGTATTCGTTGATCGCGGCGCGAATTGGCGGCTCGCCTTCGTTGACGTTCGATCCCGACCCGACCGCGACATACATCTTCTTGCCGTCGCGGCTGAAGAGCACGTCTCGCGTCCAATGGCCGCCTATCGGCAAATCGATGAGCTTCTCCGGCGGGCCTTCTAGCTTCGTCTGGCCAACCTGGTACTTGAAGCGGACGACGGAATCGGTGTTACCGACGTAAAAATACGTTTGAGCGCCGACCTTCTGAATCGCCATTCCGAACGGCTTGTTCAATCCCGTGGCGAATGTGAATCGCTCGGTGGCGTTGTCGATCTTTCCGTCCTTATTCGAGTCGCGCAGCAGGAAGATCGAGTTGGCCTCCCGGTGGGAATCGGTCAAAAACAGATCGCCGTTCGGCCCTTCGTGGATCCAGCGCGGTTCTTTGTAATCGCCTTCGCTGAAGACGTTCAGTTCGAACCCCTGTGGGAGTTCGAGCTTCGCGCCTTCAGGCTGTGGAACCACCTTGGGCTGATTGCGCACCGATTCGGTTTTGAACGGCTCCGGCAATCCGTCGGATTTGATGACGATTCGATTCGGCTTGGGCGCCTGCTTCGACGCCTGACCGAAGGCGATCAAAGGCAAGGTGAGCGCCGCGATGCAAAGGCTTCGCAAGAGGGTCGCATTTCGTTTCATTTATTCTCCTTGATTGGGTGTATAAAGCGCCATCCGCGTTCCATAGCTTCTAAATACAGGCTGCCATAAATACTTCGAGAGTTGGACGTCGGCGCAGTACGGGGAGCGTTAGCGACCTGAGCATCGATCATGTGGCCACATGATCGATGCTCAGGTCGCTAACGCTCCCCGTACTGTAAATGTTCGGCGACCGTGTTGACATCCTTATCGCCGCGCCCCGAAAGGTTGATCAGAACAATCTCGTCTCTTGACAATCGCGGCGCGAGCTTCATCACATGAGCGACGGCGTGCGACGATTCCAGCGCGGGGATGATCCCTTCCATCTTCGCCAGCGATTGAAACGCTTCCAGCGCCTCGCCGTCGTTCGCCGAAACATATTCGGCGCGCCGGATGTCATGCAAGTAAGCGTGTTCGGGGCCGACGCTGGCGTAATCGAGACCGGCTGAGACCGAATGCGTCAACGCGACCTGGCCGCGGTCGTCCTGCAGGACGTAACTGCGCGTGCCCTGCAATACGCCTACGCGCCCTCCGCCTTCCTCCAGAAATCTCGCCGCGTGTTCGCCCAGCGCGTAGCCGCGGCCGCCGGCTTCGACGCCGATCATCTTCACGCCGGCGTCGTTCAAGAACGCGTGGAACAGCCCCATCGCGTTGCTGCCGCCGCCGACGCAGGCGACCAGGTAGTCTGGCAAGCGCCCGCAGCGTTCCAGCATCTGCGCGCGAGCTTCGCGCCCGATCACGCTCTGGAAATCGCGCACCATCGTCGGGTACGGGTGCGGGCCTAAAACAGAGCCGAGCAGGTAATGCGTGTCGGCCACGTTGGTCACCCAATCGCGCAGCGCTTCGTTGATCGCGTCTTTCAGAGTCTTGCTGCCCGATTCAACGCCGACCACTTCGGCGCCAAGCAACCGCATGCGGAAAACATTCAACGCCTGCCGCCGCATGTCCTCCGTGCCCATGTAGACCACGCATTGCAACCCCGCGAGCGCGCAGACCGTTGCGGTCGCCACGCCGTGCTGCCCCGCGCCGGTTTCGGCGATGATCCGCCGCTTGCCCATCCTTTTGGCCAGCAGGATTTGGCCGACGGCGTTGTTGATCTTGTGCGCGCCGGTGTGGTTGAGGTCTTCGCGCTTCAGGAAAATTCGCGCGCCGCCCAGGTGTTTGCTGAGCCGTTCGGCGAACGTGATCGGCGTCGGGCGGCCCACGTATTCGCGCAGCAATGTTTCAAACTCGCGTTGAAACGATTCGTCGGCGAGCGCTTCGGCGTATGCGGCTTTCAGCTCTTCGAGCGGATGCATCAGCGTCTCCGGCACGAAGCTGCCACCGTACTGACCGAAATGGCCGTTTGCATCAGGAAGAGCCGAGAGCATACATGATTCCTTCTTCATCGAGATAATAGATGATTCCGTTGCCAACAACAGGATGAGAAATAGGGCGATGTGGAGTTTTATACTTCCACCTCTCTTGTCCGCTCTCCGCGTCAATCGCAAGAAGCGTATTGTCCCAGCAGGCGACGTAAATCACCCCATTCGCCGCCACTGGCGCAGGACATGGTTTTTCTGTTCGATATACCCACTTCTCCTCGCCTGTGAGCGCGTCCACCGCGTACAGGCTATTTTCCCTTCCGCCGTAATAAACCAACTTGTTATATGCGGCCAATACCGTAGCCACCTTATTCTTCTTTGCGGCTTTCCAGATGGCTTTTCCATTTTTTAGGTCCACCGCATAAAGATTGCCGCCATCATCACTAAAAAAGGCGCGTCCTTCCATAATCGACGGCATCCTGAGGTTATCCGAAGCTTTAAACTGCCAAATCTCTTTCCCGTCTTTGGCGTTCACGGCGAAGAGATGACGATCATCATCACCCAAATAGATGATCCCGTCAGAGACGGCAATGGGCGTTGGAATCCCATCGACTGTAAACATCCACTTTTGCGCTCCAGTCAGCGCGTCAACCGCAAATACGCTGCCTTTTCTCTTAGTATTGTCGAAGGGTCCTACAATCGGCTCAAAGATGAGCTTATCGCAGCCAAAATAGATCGTCCCATCAACTACAGCCGGAGCAATTCCATAATCGTTATAACCCTTCTTGTCTATTTCCCACTTCATTTTCCAATCTCGGCGGTCTAAAGCGTAATAGCTGCCCCTGCTCTCCCCCACAAAGAGTAAGGCGCCTGCGACTGTAGGCCCGGAGAAATTACCGCCCTGTAACTTGAGTATCTTTTTGGTCTCTCCGGTTTGCAGATCAATCACAAACAACGAATCGCTATTGCTCACCCACTGTAAGAAATACGCTTCTTTGTTAGCCGTTATAATGCTCCGCGCCCCGTGATAAATCGGAACCGGGCGGGATGGGATGCGAAACCCTGGGTCCAAAATCGAAAAATCAGCTCCTGTTGGGTATATGGTGAATAACTTCGAGGTCTTCCAAAGCACGGACTTGGGTTCTTGCAATCCTTGAGCATCATAGACGCGCGTGCGTCGGCAGTTCACCCCATACATTGTCCCGTCCGAGCTGAGCCGGTCCCAAGAGCGATCCGAGACCTCGCCCTGTTGAATTCCTACCTCACTCACATCGTTCGTGAATGATCGCGCTGCCGCCGGCCCGAGCCTGTCTCCGCTCATCTGACAGCTAAAGAGGACGGCCAAAGTAAAACCGATAGTGGCGCATGCCTGACTCTTGGTAATCATTGCCCACATTCCCCTTTCATTCTATTGCGCAGTGTTTGCAATTTAGTCGCGTCTTTACGCCCCGGCGCGCTTTCGACTCCGCTGTTGACATCGACCGCGAACGGTTCGACCGCGCGAATCGCTTCAACGATGTTTTCTGGCGACAGCCCGCCGGCCAGAAAAACCCTGGTCAACCTCGCCGCTTCGCGCGCAATCGTCCAATTGGCCGTCCGGCCTGTGCCGCCATAAAGCTTCGCGTCGTAAGCGTCGAGCAGGATCGCCGACGCCGGATAATCCAGGACGCGTCGCGCGTCGAAATTCTCGCTAATGCGCAAGGCTTTAATCACGCGATCCGCTCCAACGCTGGCGCAATAATCAGGCGATTCGTCGCCGTGCAGTTGGGCCATCCGCGCCCCGCTGGCGCGCAAAATCTCGTCAACGTCTTCGGGTCGAGGTTCATTTACAAAGACTCCGACGCTGATAATGTCGTCCGGCAACCGTTCGATGACGGCTCGCGCCGCTGGCGGCGCGATGTAGCGGGGGCTCTTCGGGTAGAAGTTGAAGCCCAGGTATTCGGCGCCGCAATCAACCGCCGCGCAAGCGTCTTCGAGCGAGGTGACGCCGCAGACTTTAAGCTTGACCGCCATTCGATCCTTCGCGCTCCTACGTCCTCGCGCCCACTATCGAATCACATCAATACGAGTTGAAGTCTGATACACGACTGTGAACCATATCGGCACTGGCGCGCCGTTCTTCGTCGCAGGCGTATATTGGTTCTGAGCCGCAAACTGCAAATATTTTTCCGTCATCTGCCGATCCGAAGACCCGAGAACAAGAAGAGACGTAAACCGCCCTTGATTATTGAGGATGCCCGCCAATCTAACCGTCACATCTCGAAACGGAACCGGTTTCGGTATCTGAGCTTTTGCGGTATGTTTGGGGAACTGAAAATTCTTATTTCCCATGTTCGCCTGAAATTCGACAAAATTTTTCACCGCCTCGATTTTCATCCGGGTTTCGTTTGCGACATCGCTGTTCAGAGACGGTTGCGCCAACGCCTGTTCTAGGAATTTCACCGCCTGCTCAAATTGTGACCGCGCGAGGGCTATGTCTCCAAGCAAAACATGGAGGTTGGCCAATTTCGAGCCCTGACCTAACGCCAGATTCGCCTCTTCCTCGGCGCGCTTCCAGTTTCTCATCTCGAAGTAGAGCTTTCCCATCACATAATGGGCGTCAGGATAATTGGGCTGATATTTAACCGCCTCTTGCAATGATCTGATCGCATCGTCAACCTTGCCTTCCTGCCACGCTACCATTCCAAGCAGCAGATGCGCTTCCGCCAAATCCATCCTGATCGCCAGCGCGCTCTCCAATTCCCGTCTCGCCAGAGCATAATCCTTCTTCAGATATGCGGCCTGCGCCTTGTCAATAGCCTCTTTTGCGACGTTGTTGGGTTGGGCGGACTGCCCGAAGGCAATCATAAAACCGCAGAAAACGATCAGGCATGTTTCGAGAGCGTATGCAGCGACACGATGTAACATGGCATTCTTCCCAACTCAGGGTATGTTTTCCGGGGTTATGCGAGCAACTCCTTCAGCGCCTTCCCTTCATCCTCCGCTTTCATCAACTCCTCGCCGATCAGGAAGGCGTGGAATCCGGCGGCGCGCAACTGCTCGATGTCTTCGCGCGTACGGATGCCGCTTTCGCTCACGAGCGTGATCTCCTTGGGCAGATCGGACGCGAGAAGGAACGAAGTCTGAAGGGTCGTTTCAAGCGTGCGCAGGCTGCGGTTATTGACGCCGAGCATGCGCACGTCGTAACAGAGCGCCTTCTCCAGATCCTCGCGGTCGTGGATTTCGACCATCGCGTCGAGGCCCAGACTGTAAGCGACCTTCAGCAGATCGTTGAGTCGAGGGCCGTCCAGGATCGCGGCGATCAGCAGAATCGCGTCGGCGCCGGCATGCGCGGCTTCGTAAATCTGGTACTCGTCGATGGTGAAGTCTTTCCGCAGCAGCGGCAGCGGCGCGACGTCACGCGCCTGGCGCAGGTAGTCGAGCGAGCCGCCGAAGAAATCCTCTTCGGTCAGACACGAGATCGCCGCAGCGCCGTTGGCCGTGTAATTGAGAGCGATCCTGACGGGGTCGAAGTTCTCGCGGATGACGCCGGCCGACGGCGAGCGGCGTTTGATTTCGGCGATGATGTTGATGGCGTCCTGGCGCAGCGCGGAGACGAACCTGCCGCCGCCGATGACGGTCGGCAATTCGGAGAGCAACTGATCCAACGGGAATCTTTGCTTCGCCTCTTCGAGCCGCACGCGCTTGCGCGCGACGATTTGTTCTAGAATGTCACTCATAAAAATTCATACTTTCTGCAAATGCGCTTGCGATCGCTTCGACTGCGTTACAATCGGGCGTCCTGGCGATCATCCCTTCGGGGAGCCGTCTGCGCCCGATCAACGCGCCTGTGACCTGTCCGGCTATTGACGCGTTAGTGTCCGTGTCGCCGCCGCAAGCGATCAATTCTACCAAAACAGTTTTGAAATCGAGGCTTCGGATGCGGCTCGCGCCGCACAAAGCCAGAGGTACCGATTCGGCGACGTACCCGGAACAACCGAACCGGCGCGCAATTTCGAGCAGAGGGGTTTCTTCTTCAATCTCAGTCAGGGCGACAAGTCGGTCACGCGTTTGCGTGTCCGGCAGAGCTTCAACGACCAGTCGAAGCAAATCGCTCGAACCGTCCCACAGGCCAGTGGCCGCCGCCCGCACCGCCACCACGACAGCAAGGGCGCCGGCGTAAGCCTCTTCGTGATGATGCGTTATCCGGCAGATGTCGCGAATCGTCTGTCTCGGCTCCTCGTCATTCGGGTCGAGACAAAACGCGAGCGGGGCGGCGCGCATCGCCGCTCCATTGCCTGCGGCCCGTTCGCCTCTCCTCCCGACCAATGCCCAGTGGCCGCCGGCGACAAGTTCGCTCAATGCCTTGAATGTGCTTGCGCCCATTCCGGTAACGCGCGAGGCGCGATGCCACTGGGCGAAACGCTCCGCAATAGCCGCCGGATCGACCGAACCGTTGCGACTCGTGATCGCCTCGCAGGTCGCGAGCGTCAACTGAGTGTCGTCCGACAGCCGCCATTCGTCGCCGTCCGAAATTTCAATCGGAAGCCGCTTCCCTTCTTGCGAGAACCCGAGAGCGTCGCCAATAGCGCCGCCGAGAATGCAACCTAGAATCTGGTCGCGCACAAACTACTCCGACTGGCTGATCCGCCGCAACGCATGCAACTTCGCCAGCGCGTCGCCATTTTCAATCGAACGCGCGGCCATTTCGACCGCGCCGTCGAGACTGTTCGCCGCGCCCGCGACAAACAACGACGCCGAAGCGTTGATCAGAACCAGGTCGCGCGCCTCGTCTTTGCGGCGGCCTTCGAGCACGTCGAGGATGATCGCGGCGTTCTCTTCCGCAGAACCTCCGCGCAGGTGGTCAATCGATGCGCGCCGCAGCCCGAAATCTTCGGGCGTGACCTCGAAGCGCTCTATAACCTTGGGGCCTTCGGACGAGGCGGAGTAAACGATCGTTTTGCCGGCCAGCGTGACCTCATCCAATCCGTCTTCGCCGCGTACGACCCACGCCCGCCGGGTTCCCAAACGCGCCAGCGCGCGAGCGACCTTTTCGCAGGCGGCTTCGGACGAGACGCCGGCGACCTGGAACGGCGCGCCTGCCGGGTTGGTCAGCGGGCCGAGCAGATTGAAAATCGTCCGCACGCCCAGGTCGCGGCGCACCATCGCCACGCGCTTCGTCGAGGCGTGGTGCAGCGGCGCGAGCATAAAACAGACGCCGATCTCGTCGAAGATTTCGTTGACGCGATCCGGCGCCAGGTCGACTTTGACGCCTAGCGCGCTTAGCGCATCGGCGCTTCCGGCCCTGGTCGTCACGCCGACGTTGCCGTGTTTGGCCACGGGCACGCCCACGGCCGCGACCACGAAAGCGGCGGCGGTCGAGACGTTGAACGTCTTCGCAAAACTCCCGCCCGTGCCGCAGGTGTCAACGAAGCGCGAATGCTTCGACTCGATCCGCAAGCAGCGCGCGCGCATCGTCTGAGCGAATCCTGCCAATTCCTCCTCCGTCTCGCCCTTGCTCGCCAGAGCGGTCAAAGCGGCGGCGATGCGCGAGTCTGTCGCGTCATCGGCCAAAATCGCTTCGAGCAGGAGGGCGGCTTCCGCTTGAGCCAGGTCTTGCCGCGCGATCAATTTGTTGAGCAATTCGGGGAGCATACGCCTCTCTCCTGGGATACCGCTGGCAAACTCGACGAAGCTATTTCGCGCCCCGGAGGGGCGACAGAAATTAGCCGGTGGTGGAGCGAAGCGCAACCACCGGGACTGGTCGAAGAAGATTATTCGCGTCCCGGTAGGGACGCCGGACTAGAATTCACAACAGGACTAATCCCGCTCCGGCGCCCTTTCAGGGCGCGTGACTCTGTTGTGGCGTTTCCGGTGGTTACGCTTCGCTCCACCACCGGCTATTATCCCTCGCGCCTCCGGCGCTGGAGGAGTTTGCGGGCGGTATCTCCTGGGAGCGCGCTCCATCGAATTATTCACGAGTTGAAATCCGTAGCGCCGCCGGCGCAAAGACCTATAAATAACTCAATGTAGCGCGCCCCCAGACTTACAGTTTCAGAAAATTACCGAGCAATCGCTTGCCCGCCACAGTCATTATCGATTCGGGGTGAAACTGAACGCCTTCACAGATGAATTCACGATGCCGCAGTCCCATCACCAATCCGTCCGACGTCGTGGCGGAGACCTCCAACATCGGCGGTACGCTGGAGCGATCGACGATAAGCGAGTGATAGCGAGTGGCGGTGAAAGGATTCTCGACGCCATCAAAGACCGTGCGACCGTCGTGGAGTATCTGGCTGGTCTTGCCGTGCATCAGATAGGGGGCGCGAACTACGCGGCCGCCGAACGCCTGGCCCATCGCCTGATGGCCCAGACAAACGCCAAGCAGCGGAACTTTGCCGGCGAAATGGCGAATCACATCGAGCGTGATCCCCGCGTCGTCGGGTGTGCAGGGGCCCGGCGAAAGCACAATGCGTTCGGGCGAGAGCTTTTCGATCTCCTCAATCGTGATCCGGTCGTTGCGGGCGACCTCGATCGCGCGCGCGACCGGCAGATCGACGCCCAGCTCGCCCAGATACTGAACGAGGTTGTAGGTGAATGAGTCGTAGTTGTCTATGACCAGAATCATTTCTTCTCTTTATCTTCCCTAAACGCCTGGCAATCGGCGGCGTCAATGCGAACCAGCAGGGCCAGGGCCACACGGTAGCCGACATAGACGCTCTCGTGATTGACCTTCGCCGGCTGATCGTTATTGCTGTGCAATATCTTCCGCCAATCGCTGTTGAGCGCGTGGATCGTCACCGCCGGAATCTTCTTGCCGATGAACGAGGCCGAGTCGGAGCTGGCGCCGTCAATCCGCGCATGGGCGAAGGGAACATTCATCTCCTTAGCCAAAGCGATCGTGAAATCAATCAGCTTCTTGCTGGAAACGTTGTCGAGCGTCTGCGGAATACCGATCCCGAGGCTGTCAATATTGATCATAGCGCAGTATTCCGCCGCCTGCTCTTTCTTGATTTCGCCGGCCATCGCGGACGAGCCGACCAGCCCCTCCTCTTCTTTGCCGAATGCCACGAAGACGACGTTCTTTTTGAGCGGCAGGTCTTTGACCGCTCGGTAGATGTGAGCCAGCGCGACGACGCCCGTCCAGTTGTCAATCGCGCCACAACCGTCAGGAACCTTATCGTAATGCGCGCCGATGACGATCTTTTCCGGCGAGTCTTTGGCGGCCGCTTTGCGGATGATTACGTTCTCGACCCCTCTGACCTTTTCGACCGCGATCTCTTCCGTCTTCGCGCCCATCTTTTCAAAAAGGGCTTTGACCGTCTTCTGACGATCGCCGTTTTTGCATGGGACCGAGTCGAACTCCGATCGAATCTCCTCGGGAGTGGAGATTCGCAGCTTAGACGCCCCTTCAGCATCCTGAGCGCGGGCGGGCAAGAGACAGATCAAAACGAAACATAGCAAGAGCGACAGCTTCGACTTCATTTAAATCACCTTTATGGCCAAATCACTTTTATGGCCAAATCGTTCTTATGGTTTGATATCAGCTTCTATCAATTCGATCTTTTCCACCGGCGTCTGGCCGTCCGGGCCGCGCTGGACTTTTTCCATCCTCTCCAGCGTATCGAAGCCGTCAACGACTTTGCCGAAGATCGTATATTTTCCGTCCAGGTTGGGCGCGGGAGCAAGCACGATGAAAAACGAGGTCAACGCGGAGTTGGGGTCGTCGGTTCGCGCCATCGAGAGTACGCCGCGGACGTGTTTGTGCGTAGCGCTGAATTCGCCCTTGAGCGGGCGAATCCATTTGTCGGCGTAATGAGTCTGATTCCCGGCGCGCGCCTGGCCGAGCCCTCCCTGGACGACGAAGCCGGGCACGACGCGATGAAAGATCGTGTGGTCGTACCAGCCAGTCTGCGTGAGCTTCAAAAAGTTGCGGACGTGCTCCGGCGCCAAATCGGGTTCGAGCGCGACGACGATGTCGCCAAGCGACGTATGCAAGATGACTTCTTTACGCATCTCGTCGATGCCGGCGTTTTTGTAAGGCTCTTCGCGCTTCGGTTCGATCTTGACGCTGATGATCTTGACCGGCGTGTTGAGCTTCTGTTCGGCGTCCGCCTCGGCCATCGAAATTTTATCGACGACTTCGATGCCTTCGGTGACCTGGCCGAAGGCCGAGTACTGGCCGTCGTTTTGGGACTGAGCCGACGCGCAGATGAAGAATTGAGCGCCGTCGCTGTTGGCCTTGCCCGGTATTCGGACAGTGGAGACCGTTCCCGTTAGGTGTTTAACGTCGCTGAATTCATCGGGCAGTTGGCTGAGCGCTCCGCTGCCCCACCGGGCGCGGGGCGTCTTCGGGTCTTTCAGCAGCGGGTCGCCGCCCTGAATGAGGCCCAGACGGATCGCGCGGTGGAACGCCGAGCCGTCGTAGAAGCCGGCGCGGGCGTTCTTGATGAACGCCTGGACGTGCTTCGGGGCCTTGTCCGGAAAGAACTCGAAGCGGATCACTCCGAGGTCGGTGGTGATCACGGCTTCGAGATTCGCGGCCTCTTCGACCGAGACCGGCGGAGGCTCGGCCCCGGGCGGAGGCGCATTCTTCTTGCGCGGCGGTTGAGCGAAGCCGGCGACAGAGAGCAAACAGAGCAGTATCGGAATCTGAAACCTGAGATTTAAGAAAATCCGCAATCCGCAATCCGCAATCCGCAATCTCATAGTTCTTTCTCCGCGATTTCAATGGCGCGAATCAAAGCGCGTGATTTGTTGACAGTCTCCATGAACTCGGTTTCGGGCGCGGAATCAGCGACGATGCCGCCGCCGGCCTGCACGTAAGCCTTGCGGCCCTTCGAGTACATCGTCCGCAGCACGATGCAAGAATCTAGGTTGCCCGAATAATCGAAATACATCACCGAACCGGCGTAAGCCCCGCGGCGCGTCGGCTCCAATTCGTCAATGATTTCCATCGCGCGGACTTTCGGCGCGCCCGAGAGCGTGCCAGCCGGGAATGTGGCGGCGAGGGCGTCGAAACAATCCAACCCTTCGCGAAGCCGAGCCTTCAGCGACGAAGTCAAATGCATGACGTGCGAGAAGCGCTCGACAAACATCATGTCGGCGACTTCGACCGAGCCGTATTCGGCCACGCGGCCCAGGTCGTTGCGCCCCAGATCTACGAGCATCACGTGCTCGGCGCGCTCCTTCTCGTCCTGGAGCAGCGCCCGGGCCAGAGCTTCGTCCTCGGCCTCATCCACTCCGCGCCTGTAGGTTCCCGCGATCGGGCGGTACTCCAGCCGCCGCCCCGCGCACCGCACCAGCATCTCGGGCGAAGCGCCGAGCAGCGTTTCGTCATCGCCCAGCTTGAGAAAAAACATATACGGCGACGGGTTGACCACTCGCAGCGCACGGTAAATTTGAAACGGACTGGAGGTAATTTCGGTCTCGAACCGCTGCGCGAAGACGACCTGAAAGGCGTCGCCGGCGCGGATGTACTCTTTGATCCGCTCGACCGAATTGAGGTAATACTCTTTGCTCATGTTCGAGGCGATCTGCAGAGGCTCCGCGCGCCGGGCCGGAGGCGGCGGTTCGATGGGGGCCGCCAGCGAAGCCTCCAATCGGGCGATCTCGCCGCAGGCGGCGATGTATTTTTCGCGCAGCCTCTCACCGTCCTTTTCGCCCCCGGTGAAAACGTTGGCGATGATCTGAATCTGGTTTTTGACGTGATCGAAGGCGAGCAGGCTGGAGAAGAACATGACCACCGCCGTATCCATATCCAGATCGTCCTTGGCCTGGGAGGGGAGCCTCTCGAACCAGCGCACGGCGTCGTAGCCGAAATATCCGACCGCGCCGCCGGTGAACGGAGGCAGACCCGGCGTGTTGACCGGCTTGTGTTCGCGCATCAGATCGCGCATTACGTCCAGCATCGGGGCGGCGATCTTCTCGCTCGCGGCGCCGGCGCGTTCGATTGTGATCTCGGCCTGATCGCAAAAACCGCCGGCGACGTTGCGCGCCCGAACTATGGTGTGCGGCGCACAGCCGAGGAACGAATACCGCGCGATCTTCTCGCCGCCCTCTATCGATTCGAGCAGGAAGGCATGCGGAGATTGGCGCTCGATGCGCAGGTAGGCCGAGACGGGCGTCAGCAGATCGGCCATCACCGTCTTGACCAGCGGCACGACCGTCCCACGCCCGGCCATCGCCAGAAATTCTTCGTAGGTTGCAGGTGTGATTGAGGACATATCTTGAGAGCGGGAGAGCGGGAGAGCGAGGGAGCGGGAGAGCGGGAGAGCGAGAGAGTGGAAGATATGATTTTCTCCTACTCTCCTTTTCTCCCGCTCTCCCGCTCCCTCGCTCTCCCGCTCCCCTATTTCGGGTTCGCCGTTTTGCCCGCGCGGGCGCTCAATTCGGCGGCGATGTCGTACAGACTCACGTCGCGTTCGACCATCAGGACCATCAAATGGTAAAGCAGGTCGCTGATCTCGGAGGAGAGTTGTTTACGGCCTTCGTCATCGCCGGCGTTCTTCGCCGCGATGATCGTCTCGGCGGATTCCTCGCCGACTTTCTTGAGTATCTTGTCGATGCCGCTGTTGAACAGGTAGCTCGTATAGGAGCCTTCGGGTCGCTGGTCCTTCCGCTCCTGGATAAGTTTGAAGAGGTCCTGAAGCTGTATCCCCAAATCCATTGCGGCTACACTGACCAGCGATACCTGCGACTCCACACGTTTAAGTAATGGGCCGTCCTTTTCCCTCACCTTCTCCCCACTCATCTCCCCACTCATCTCCCCGCTCATCTCCCCACTCATCTCATAGACCTTCACAGGCTCTTCGGGCTTCGCCGCTTCGACGTCTTGCGCGCCACGGTAGAAGCACGAGCGTTCGCCGGTGTGACAGGCCGGCCCGTTCGGATTGACCCGCACGAGCAGCGCGTCGCCGTCGCAATCGAGGCGGAGATCGACGACCCGCTGAATGGCCCCCGAGGTCGCGCCTTTGTGCCAAAGCTCCTGCCGCGAGCGGCTCCAGAACCAGGTCTCGCCCGTCTGCAAAGTCTTCGCCAGACTCTCGGCGTTCATGTGCGCTACCATCAGGATTTCGTCACTGTCGTCATCCTGTACGACGGCCGTAATCAACCCGCGATCATCAAACTTCAGATTCTGAATCAACAACTCTGACATAGTCACGTTTCAGGTTTCAGGTTTCAGGTTTCAGGTTTCAGGTTTCAGGTTTCAGTAAAAGAACGACGCGGCAGATTCTTACCTGACACCTGACACCTGGCCAATCCTTATCTCATAAGCGCTCCGCGTTCGCGCAAGTACCGCTTCGCCTCGCCGATCGTGAACTCCCCGAAATGGAAGATCGAAGCGGCCAGCGCCGCGCTCGCCTTGCCTATTGTCAAGGCGTCGAAAAGGTGTTCGAGTTTGCCCGCGCCGCCCGAAGCGATGACGGGGATGTTTACGGCTTCTGCGACCGCGCGCGTCAATTCCAAATCATAGCCATCTTTGTGGCCATCGCAATCCATGCTGGTCAGTAAAATCTCTCCCGCGCCCAGTTCAGACGCCCGGCGCGCCCATTCAACCGCGTCGATGCCCGTCGGCGTGCGCCCCCCGTGCAGGTAGACTTCCCAGCCCGGCGAAGCGGCGCGGCGTTTGGCGTCAATTGCCACGACAATGCATTGCGCGCCGAAACGCTCGGCGCCTTCGCGGATCAGGTCCGGGTTCTGCACGGCGGCGGTGTTGACCGAAATCTTATCCGCGCCGGCCTTCAAAATCGCGCGAATGTCGTCGACCGTGCGGACGCCGCCGCCAACAGTGAAGGGGATGAAGACGCGGTCGGCCACGCGGCGAACCATATCGGCCACGATCTCGCGCCGGTCTGACGAGGCCGTGATGTCCAGAAAGACAAGCTCGTCGGCGCCTTCGCTATCGTATCTGGCGCCCTGTTCGACCGGGTCCCCGGCGTCGACCAGATTGACAAAGCTGATGCCTTTAACCACGCGACCACGGTCAACGTCGAGACATGGGATGATTCTCTTAGCCAGCATGGAGTCTAGAGCAATCTTTTACAGCTTTCATTCCGCCGCTCCAACCCACGGAGGCGCCGTGGATAAGGCTTAGAATTTCAGGAGATGGCTCATCATATCGCTTACCAACCAGATGAACAGACCCACTCCCCCAATTACCAACGCGCCGCCAATGATTCCGCCAATCGCCATCTTGCGCTCGTCTGAACCGAGCTGCTCGAGAGCGAATAAACTCAGAACGATACTCGCCACACCCAACCCCATCAGCGTCACAAATACCGGCCCCCAAAGACTCGAAAACGGACTGAGCGGTTCCGGCGCAAGATTCATGAATCCAGCATAGATCCAGACAACCGCCAGAAAGCCAAGCCACGCTCCAATGAAAGCTATTTTTGCCATTAGAGGCGCGTTGAATTTCATAAGCTACAAACTGATTTGCGTCACTGAAATCACGCGGGGCGATTTCGACAACTCGTCGAGAGTCGAGGCGTCGAGCGCGCTGTCGACCTGATAGACCGACATCGCCACGCCTCCGGCCTTATTGCGGCTCAGGTAGAGCTGCGCGATGTTGATGTTATGATCGCCCAGGAATGCGCCGACGCGCCCGACCACGCCCGGCTGGTCGTCGTTGCGGATGACGAGCATATGGCCTTGCGGCGCGGCCTCCAGGCGATACGAATCGATCGTGACCATGCGCTGTTCCGCGCGTCCGAAGAGCGTGCCGGCGACCTTGCTCTCGTTCTGTTCGTTGCGGACGACGACCTCGACCAGACTGGTGAAGTCTTGAGCGACGCGGGCTTTCGCCTCGGTTACGCGAAGGCCGCGCTCTTCGGCGATCACCGAGGCGTTGACTTGATTGACCCGCGCGCTGACCTGTTTGAGCAAGCCGGTCAGAACCGCTTGAGTGATTGGGCGCACGTCGAGATCGGCCACTTCGCCGCTGTAATTGATCTGAATCTCGCTGACCGGCTGGTTGAAGAATTGGGCCTGGAAGTCTCCCAGTTTGGCGCCAAGTGTCAGGTAAGGCCGCATCGTTTCGAGCGTTTCGGCCGAGACCGCCGGGACGTTGACCGCGCCTGCGATCGCGCCCGTGAGTAGGAAGTTCGCCACCGTGTCGGCGATCGTGACGGCGACCGACTCCTGGGCCTCATGCGTCGAGGCGCCGAGGTGCGGCGTGACGACCACTTCGTCCAGTCCGAGCAGCGGGTTGTCCGCCGGCACAGGCTCCTGTTCGAAGACATCGAGCGCGGCGCCAGCGACCTTGCCCGATTTGATCGCCTCGTAAAGCGCCTGTTCGTCAACCAGCCCGCCGCGCGCCGCGTTGATGACGCGCACGCCGTCCCTCATCTTGGCGAAGGCCGATGAGCCGATGATGCCGCGCGTCTCTTCAGTCAACGGCGTATGAACGGTGATGAAATCGGATCGCTCGAAGACTTCGTCGAGCGCGGCCAACTCGATGCCCGCTCGCATGGCGACGTCTTTGGTGATGAACGGATCGTAAGCGACCACCTTCATCGCCAGCCCAATGGCGCGCGATGCGACGATCTTGCCGATGTTGCCCAGGCCGATTATCCCCAGAGTCTTCCCGGCGAGTTCCGCCCCCATGAAACTCTTCTTGTCCCATTTGCCGGCTTTGAGCTTCGCGTGAGCCTGCGGGATTTTGCGCGCCAGCGACATCATCAATGAGATGGTGTGTTCGGCCGTGGTCACGCTGTTGCCGCCGGCGGCGTTCATCACGACTACGCCGCGCGCGGTCGCTGCGGGAACGTCAATGTTGTCCACGCCTGTGCCCGCGCGGCCTATGACTTTGAGTTTGTCGGCTGCGCCAATGATCTCGGCGGTGACCTTGGTCTCGCTGCGGACGACCAGCGCGTCGTAATCGCCGATGATCCTCTTCAACTCTTCCGGCTTCAGACCAGTGTTGACGTCGACTTGAAAGCGCTCGCCGCGCCGGAGCAGGTCTACGCCGACCTTGGAAAGATTATCGCTGATCAGAATTTTCATAATGCTATGAAACCCGCCTTTCTTATGGAAATCAAGAATAAAGATAGTATGAATGTTTGGGCGATGATTTGAATATCCAGGGAGCGACGCCCGGCGACTACCACCACCAGGTCCAACACGATTGCGACAGGCGCGATTGCGACAGGCGCGATTGCGACAGGCCGGACGCCGATATGGACGATGAGTGGCCGGACGATTCGCCAAACGATTTGCCAAACGATTTGGATGAGTGTCGCCAGGAGAGAGACGAATGACTATGAGGAGTTAATGACGGCTCGAACCCGGCGCGACAGCGCATCGCCGCGGCAGGCTTTTGGTTGTGGTTCCGATCTCCGGTCATTGACTGTTTCGAATGCTACTGGAATTCGCTCGCAACGTGGCCGCCCGAGCGAATAATTATGATATGTGGCGCATCAGTAAAAAGCAAACGGGGCGTCAGAAAGGTTGTTTGTGTCCGAATACCAGCCTGATGTATAAATTGCGTCTGCCAGATTCACGGAAGCCCCAGCCCCGAGGCCCAACAAGGTCAGCCAAAGAACAAGGAGGAACAACCGATGCGGACTACGCGGGATCGCATTCAAGCGAAGATCGCCGAGATCGAGCATGAGATGAAGCGAATCGGCTATTGGCAAAGCGAACCCTTGCGGCCAGAGCAATATGAATTTCGCTCGGCATTCGCCATGGACACCATGACCTTCAGCCAATGGCTGCAATTCATCTTCATCCCAAGGGTCAACAGCCTGATCGAGACGGGAGAGGAGCTTCCACGAGACAGCCACAATGGCGCTCAAGCGGTACGCGAATTCGATGGCGATGATCAGGCGCAAAGGCTAGTCGCATTGCTCTCGGAGTTTGACGAGATCGTCAGGTTGGGTTCCCGAAGATGGTTCTTCGGCTGAACGTCAGTGAGCGGCGCCCACTCAGTTCCGGGCCGTCTGGCGCGCATCTTGAACGGGTGTACAATACCTATTAACATTTAGCGCCCTCGGCGCTAAACATCTTGCAAACCCACTGAAACCATTACCTCTGAACGCCGAAGTTCGCCTGTTCAGCCGCGAAGCCGGTGATCGACCCGGCCTCGATTAGGACGCCTCTCGGGGTCCATCGAACACGTAACCGGGCGAAGTCTCGCAAAGGATGACGTCATAACTGTCGATCATCGGCATGGCGATGGATTCCAGTTCATTCTTCCAGAATTCGCCTTCGTAGAAGGCGTTCTTCATTCGATCTCGTTCATCAAGTGAAGGAAAACTTCGCAACCAGACGAGTTTGTTGGGATTCTCAAGATCGAGCAACGGACCGAGTATTTTCATCCCATGCGAACGTAGCGCTGGTATGGCTCGCGTTTCGAAGAGCTTGATAAACTCCTCGCGACGCCCAGGTATGATTCTATAGCTTCGGACTTCTACTATCATTGCCAATCTCCTATGCTTAGGCGTTGTGGAATAATCTGAATTGGAATTAAGCAGGCTTTGTCAGGTCATTCTTTCACCCGCGTGTCTGTCGCGATCCAGTTTGCTTCCCATGTCTTGCCCCCATCATCCGAGAACGCCTGTTCAAATCGGCATGAATTGGGAGTTATGTCCGAGATAACAAATCGAACAAAGATGGCTCGGCCGTTATATGTTTCCTGGCTGAAAAACTCGCCGCGCCCATTTTTGAAGTCGCCGATCGTCGGCTGGCTTAGAGCGCCACTTTGGCTGCTTGCAAAGTTAAGGCTCCACTGGCGGGATTGGGGATTGTATAGACGTAGGCTCAGACCTTCGAAGTGACCTGATGGGCCATCGGCCACGAGCTCCACCAGATTGGCGCGGCCATTCCAAACCTTTCGGACAACTGTGACGCCATCATATTCGACCCAGGTAGTGGAGCCGGTCAGAGGATGCAGGAGCCGCGACAGGTGAGTTTTCCAAGAGCCAATCTCGAAATCAAAATCTTGGCGCCCATCCCGTTCCGTTGGAGCGCGCTGAAGGCTTGTTTCTGACGCGCCTGAATTCATCTGCGTCAGTCCATGAAGGGGTTGCAAGATGACAACCATGCCGCATATCAAGAGAAAAATTCGCAACCGGATGAGATCCTCGCGGCGCCCCGGTTTGATTCTATAGCTTCCGACTTCTACTCTCATGGATTGCCTCCACTGGCGGTATGCAATAATCCGATGCGTAACCTCGTCGAGAAGGAATATAATCTTGCCTATGAACTCCATCAAGAAGGCACCTTTAGGTAACCATACTCACCTTCGGCGCCCCAATCCGGTGGGCGGGTGCCCGCTGACTGCCGCGCTGGCGGCAATCGGCGGTAAATGGAAGTTGATCATCGTGTACTGGCTGGCGGAATCACCGAAGCACTTCGCGGCGCTTCGAAAGGTCATGCCCGGCATCTCGCAGAAGGTGCTCACTCAGCAACTACGTGAGTTAGTGAGCGACGGGATCGCGCATCGGCAGCCGAAGGGCGTGATCCCAGCTCCCGTCGAGTATTCGCTGACAGAGTACGGGCGATCGGTATTGCCTCTGGTCGAGGGTGTTCGCCTCTGGGGCAAAGCGCATATGGAGCGATTGACCTCTGAGGCTGACAGAGCTTGAATCAACCTCAAATTGCGCATTCATCTATGATCAACCCGACTACCGGCTCCAGCGCGGCTTCCAGCGCTGGACTGAGCCGGTCAGTGAAAGGATCAATCTCGTCGACCTCCGCGCCGATCACCACGATCTCCGGCGTATCGCGCCCGGCGAAGGCAGCCTTCATCGCCGCCAGCAGATGGTTAACTCCAAGTTGGTGGAGACTATACGCTTCATCGGGCAGGTCTATCTCGTCCAACGCTAAACGACTGACGCGGCCTGGCGCGCCGCCAGTCTTGAGCGCGTCCACGATCACCACTTTGCGGCAATCCTCAAAGTAATCGAGGGCGGCAAGTCCCGCCGTGCCCGTTTCGAACATCTTGACGTGAGCGGGCCAATCGCTCCGGTCACATAAGCGCTGAAACACCCGAACGCCAAAGCCGTCGTCGCCTTGCCAGAGATTGCCGAAGCAGATTACATGAATCATCAAACGAGAAAAGTCCTCTTCTTCCCGCTCTTCGTGAAATGCACTGTGCAGACGAGGCACGCGTCGTGAGAGCGGACGACGTGACACAATTCAATCGGATTATCGAGGTCTTTGATCTCAAGGCCGATGAAGCTCTCCTCCCAGTGCCCGCGGCGGCCCGATGAATCGCGCGGCGCTCCGTTCCAACTGGTCGGCGTGATCACCTGATAATTGGCGATCCGGCCGTCTTTGATCTGCACCCAATGCCCCAGGCTACCGCGCGCGGCGTTGATCAAGCCACAACCGGCGCCCTCTGTTCCCGGGTTCGATTTGATGAAGGTCGGCTCATTGAAATGTTGTTGCAACTCCATCACTGTGCGACGCATTTGCTGAAGCAGAGAGACGGGCCGGTGTAATCGCGCGAATTGCCTTAGCCAGGTATTCGCGCCCTCCGCCTGGAAGAAGGAAGTGAGCAATGAGTCTCCGGCAATCACCAGGTCTGACAGGGGGCCGAGTTGCACGACCTGATCCCGGTAGCGCGGGGCCTTGGCGTATGTGTAACGATCGTTCTCCGATTGATAATCAGGCTGTGTTTCGCCCTCCCACGGATGGCGTCCGCCACCGTAATCAACGTACCAGGAGTAGCGCACATGCTCAGCGACCTCACCCAGGTCGAAGGGTTCGACCTGGCGCGTCTGCCCGTTGTAGAAACCGGCGGGTAGCAGGCAATGGCGCTCTGCGAATGGCGGGCGCCATTGTTCTGGATCGTAGTAACAGCCGGCGCTGAGCAAATGCAGTGTGCCCAAGCCAGTCCGATGCAGGCCGAGCGCGCGGCCGAAGCGCGTGAAGACTCCCACGGCGCTCCGCTGACGAGCGTCGTCCTCATCGAGCCACGCGAAGAAGTCATCCATCGTGCGCAGCGCGAGCCATCGCTCTGAGCTACAGCCCAGCGCCACCCGCTCGTACCATTCCGTATAGGAGTCAATCGCCGTCAGACAGGCTGCCAGAGTCTCAAGCGTCAGCTCGCAGGTCACGCCGCCCGGCGCCATATAAGTCGCATGGGGCCACTGTCCTCCGAAGGCGATGACAATGCCCAGGATCTGTTTTGAATTTTGGACGGTCTCTATGGCGACGCGACCTTTGAACGGAGGCTCAAAGAGGGCGAGCGCCTCGTCATAGAGCGGCTGGCCTCGATACGCGTCATTGCAGAGGTCAGGCGCGAACATCAGGAACGTATGTCGCGCGTCGCTCATCACCGCCTCCGCCATCAGACAGAGATTGCGAATGCGTGTGCCGTTAGGGGCCAGCGGAGATTGAAAAGCCACCTCCAGCGCCGAGGTGGCGGCGTAGAGCTGCGACGTGCTGCAAATGCCGCAGATGCGAGGCGTGATGACGAGCGCGTCTTTGGGATCGCGCCCGAGGAGAATCTGCTCAAAGCCTCGGTACATCGTGCCCACGCACCAGGCGTCGGTGACCGTGTGGTCGTCGACCTCCAACTTGATTTCGAGGTCGCCTTCGACACGATTCAGATCCATCTTGATAATTCGCCTGGCCATTCCCCAATTCTCCACCCCCCGGCGGAATGTCAGCCGGCTGGCAAAAATGACATTTCGCATTGCGGGAGCGTCTATGGTTCCTTCTTCGGCCGCTCCACCTGGCGGAACAGCGGCTTGTTAAGAGGGAACTTCGCGCCGATGCACCCGACGCAGGAATAACCGACTTTCTCGGCTGTCCCGCAGCGCTTATTGGCGCCGTCCGACAAGCAAGGGCCGACGGTCACTGGCCGATTGAATTTGTCAAGTTCGAGCGGCGCTCCGTCAAGGATCATGCTCATGGTCTTGATCATCGTCTTGGCGTCCGCCGGGCAACCGGAAATATTGATTACCGGCAGACCCGCTATCGATCTCCACCCTGGGGCGAGCAGGCCGCCAGGCTGTTCGTTGGAGAATTGCAGGCCACAGCTTTCGGTGGGGTTCGGCGCCGCCGCAGGAATCCCGCCGAAGGCGGCGCAAACGCCCATCGCGATCACATATTCGGCTTGGGCGCATAACTCGCGGATGATGTCGCGCTTTGGCCGGCTGTCGAATGTATCGTACATCCCCGTTCCATGCGGGCCGTTGATGATACTGCCTTCGACACAGAGGATCGTTAGTTCCTCTTCGCCAGCCAGGATGCGGTCAATGATTTCGGCGGCCTCTTTCGGCGTGGTCTCGGAGAGCGATGGATGCCAGAGCAGTCTTACTTGCTCGCTTGTCAGAAAGTCGGACAGATTGTCGCCTGTCTTGCCCGGTCCTTCCGCGCCAAGAATCGCCATTGATTCGCCATTGCAGGAACCGCATTCGATCCACAATAAAGTCGCTTCTTTATCTCGGCTTGAAAAAGCCCGAAGTTGTTTTGATGATAATTGTTGAAGCGGTAAGACTTTGTAAGTCGGCTTCATCGGCGTTCACGATGGCGCGGATAATGCGCCAATGGAGCGTTAGTCGTTTAATAACGGCTTGTTCTCTGAGGATAGGGCGGCTCTTTCCTACGATCAAGCACAAGAGCGTGTTATCAACTTTAAAGTTCTTTTCATAAGATCTTCCTCCAATAAAATAATGTCCAGCAAAGCTTAGCCTTTTGCGGCGAGTTACCGGCTCCGACCTTTGCTCGCGAGAGCGTAAAGACCATAACGTATTTGCGCTGACGGCAGCGTGTAATTTTCGGAAGCTTGCGGATGGGATGATTGGGACGGCAATAGCGCCAGGCCGGCGCCGCGTGATTCTCTGAAATTACCCTCTGATCTGGCGCCGCTTCGGCGGCTGGATCATATCAGGTCAAACTGACGGCTGACGGCAAACGATGACTGAAACGTTTGAGGTCAAGGCTGCGGAAGTGAATTTTTCAGTTGCGACCTTTTCAGCGACGACCATTGAAATCTCCTTTCTCTTTCTACCGCAGCCTTATCCTACTCCCCTTAACCGAAGCAATATAACTTCCCGTTCTGATCGCCGATAACGACGCGCCCGTTCGCAATCGCCGGCGAAGCCGAGACCGCGCCGCCCGCGTTGAACTCCCACAGCTTCGTCCCTTTCGCCAAATCCAGAACGTAAAAGCGCCCGTCGTTCGAGCCGACGTAAACGCGCCCGCCAGAGATGGCCGGAGACGACTCAACGCGCGCCCGCGTGGTGAAGGTCCAGACCGCTTTTCCCGTGGCGGCGTTGATGCAATGAACCATCTTGTCGCGTCCACCTAGCACAATACGGCCTTCGGCGAACGCGGGGGAGGAATAGAAGGGGAACTGGCGCTTCGGATGTGTGTAGACCCACACCCGGCGGCGCGTGCGCAGATTGAGGCTGAGCACTTCGTTGCTGAAATTGCCGAAGTAGACCAGATTGCCGACCAGCGCCGGCGACGAACCCGTGTTGCCGATGTCCGGCATTCGCAGGACTTCCCGGCCGTCGCTGATGCGGATGCCGTGAAAGACCTCGTCGCAGCCGGCGATGTATGCGACGCCGTTGGCCACTGACGGCGTGCAGTGGACGTAGTTATCGGTCTTGAACTTCCAGATCGTCTTGCCGTCGCGCGCGTTGAAGCAGTAGAGCGCGCCGTCGTAAGAGCCGATCAGCACTCGGTCGCCGACTATCACCGGCGACGATTTGATCTCAGCGTCGGTCTTGTAAGACCAAATTCCTTTTCCCGTGGCGGCGTCGACGGCGTGGAAGATTCCCGACAGGTCACCCACGAAGACCAATCCAAGTCCGCCGGCCCCGACTGCAGGTGAAGACTCGCCGATAGCTTCCGGAGTTTTGTAACTCCATTTCAATTTACCTGTCTGCAGGTCAACGGCGATCAACTCGGATTTGCCTGTGCCCACATAGACCACGCCCGCGGCGATGGCGGCGGAAGATTCGATGATGTCGCCGACGTCGTAAGTCCAGAGTAGTTTCATTTCAGCGGGAAGTTGCGAGGGCGAGACGCCGGTGTTGCTATAATTGCCGCGGAATTGCGGCCAGGCGTCAGCCGATTGAAAGTAGGTAGTGGGCAGTGGGTAGTGGGTAGTGGGTAGCAACGCGAAAACCGCCGCGCATCGTAAAAAGTCTCTGCGATTCAATTCATACTGTCCACCACCCACTACCCACTGCCCACTGTCCGATACCCACTGTCCACTTTCTTCCCTCACGCTCATAACGCTGCTTCGTATACCTCCATCGCTCCTTCAATGCTCCAATCCCGCGGATTGAAGCCGCCTGTCCATTGCTTAGCCGCCTCTTCGGCGAGCGCCGGCAGTGCGGTTTTTGGAATGTCGAGGGCGCTCAGGCTGCGCGGCAAATTACCGTACGCCGCAAGCTCTTCGAGGCGCAGAGGCAGATCTTCAACCGTCGGCAACCCGGCGTCGTTCGCCAGATCCTCATAACTATTGCGAACAATATCAGTGTTCCATCTGACCACGCGCGGCAGCATAACGGCGATCGCCAGGCCGTGCGTCACGCCGAAATTCTTAGTCAGCGGGTTGGCGCAGGCGTGCGTCGCGCCGAGCATCGAATTTTCAATCGCCAGGCCGGCCAGATGCGAACCGAGCAGCATCGCGCCGCGGGCTTCGACGTTCGCCGGCTCTTTCAAGACCATTTCAAAATTGGCTTCGAGCAGTCGCCAGGCTTCGCGCGCGAGCATCCGCGAAAGCGGGTTGCGTTTTTTCGTGACGTAGCTTTCGACAGCGTGCGAGATGGCGTCGTAGCCAGCGCTTGCGGTCAAAGCCGGCGGCGCCGTCACGGTCAGGCGCGGATCGAGCAGCGCGATCTTGAACGCGGCCTGCGGATCGCCACAGGCCATTTTGACGTGAGTGTCCCCGTCCGAGATCAGCGCGTAACTTTGCGCGTCGCTGCCCGTGCCGGCGGTGGTCGGGACGCCGATCATCGGAAGCATCGGCTTCGAGTCGGGTTTCGACGAAGCTTTCGCGTAACCCCAGTAATCGCGCATCGAACCGCCGCCCGACAGCGTGAAGTTAATACCCTTTGCGCAATCGAGCGAGCTGCCGCCACCCAGCGCGACGATCGAATCTACGCCGAGAGCCGCCGCAACCCTTCGACCGGTCTCGACCATCGCCGTGTCTGGGTTTTCGCCGAAGTCGTGAAAGACAAAGACCTCGACGCGGGAAGCGTCAAGAAGCTTCACTGCCTCATCAACATAGCCGCACGCGACCATCCCCTGATCGGCGACGAGCAACGCGCGGTTGAATCCGAGTTCGCGCGCCAATTCGCCCAAGCGCTCGAACGCGCCTGATCCGAAGACCAGGCGCGTCCGTGTGTGAAAATCGAAAGACTCCATATTTTTCAGACCGCGGCTTTCTTCTCGGCCCGCTGGATCATCCAGGCGATCAGGAATCCGCCGAGCAGCCAGCCGATGATGGTGTCAAGCCCCGCGCCGAATGTGAAGTCGGCGGGGAAGCGATACCAGTTCCAGTACGGAAGGCTGATTTCCACCCACGCGAACAATCCCATCAGCGCCACCATTACGCAGCGTGTGGCAAGCGAGGCTACAGTCGACGAGATGATGAACGCCGCAATCAGCCCGCACAGTATGTTGAAGAGCGCCTGTCTGATCAATTGCCCCGGCGACATAGCCTTCTCGCCAGTCGGGTGATAGACCAGAAACGCCGTCGGCCCGGCTTCGTACTTCGCCATAAACGCCGATTTTTCCGCCTCGGTCGGCTTTCTGCTCATGTCGTATCCGGGCATGAAATAGAGACCGGGTTGCTGAATGTTGCTTTTCAAAGCGGTGAACACGGCGTCCTCGTTGTTCGGAATCGTCTTGAACCCCATTTGGCCGATGGGCAAGACCATGTGCGCAAAGGCGCTCCAAACGAACACCAGAAGACCGCCTAAAATTCCCGGCAACAAGACCTTTTTCATAGTTCCTCCTCACTGATGCGCCCCGACGTTCGGGTTGAACAGGGAGCCATCAGTTTTGAACGATCGGATGATGATGCGCCTCAATCTCTCCAGCCCAGGCGAAATCAATCTCAATTTCGCTCGAGCGGTGTGAGGCTACGGTTCACAGGCGTTTCGTTTCACTTCGAGAAAAGGCCTTGGCGTTTTATCAATTATTCTGCTTTGCGTCGCGCGAATTTCAAGCCTGACCACGTGGCGTCAATCGCGCAAACTTTGTAATCAACCAGTCCGGAAGTTAGCCCGGTCTCCCGCACTACATTTTGAGTCATATCGCTCGCGACGCCCGAAGCCTGCTTCGGCCACGCTATCCAAAGCCCGCCGGCGCCGGTAAGTTCTCCCATCTCTTTTACGCGGTCGTAGAGTTCGGCGCGCATCCTGACGAACCATATGATCAGGTCGCAAGCTCTGTCAGCTCGTTTTTTCAGCCTCACGCCTTCCGGCAATTCTCCGAGCGTCTTCTCGAAATCTTTAGGAGCGCCGACCAGCGCGACGGTCGAGTGCGGCTTGACGCCGAGTTTCTTTGGCAGCGGCGTGCCGGAATAACCCGCGAGATTGGACGCGGGAACGACGGGGCTGGCCGGAGGCTTGGCGATGGCTTGTTTCAACGAACTGCGAATCCGGCTCCAGGTCGTGTAGACCGCGTCGGGCAGTTGGATTTTGATGCGCTCGACTTTTTCCGGTTCACCTTCGACGAAGATCAGTGGCGTGTGTCGAGTTGTCTTATGACTGCGCAACGCCATCGCCACATCGCGCCCATGCGATGGCATGCGCGAGAGGTCAATGACGAAGGCCGCGGGAGGATTATTGCGCCAATCGCGCAGCGCGCCGGGACTCATCTCGCCGTAATCAACCTTGTATCCGGCGCCGCGCAGTTTGGCGATCTTCTCTTCGGCTTCTTCCGCTTTCCAGTGAATCAGGCGTACACGATGCATATTCGATGTGTAGGCAGAATGGAAACACTATCGCCAAGCTTCTAGCCGAAAGCCTTGAAGGGCTTTCATGAAAATTTTGTGGTCGTGCGGATACCGCTTCCCTGCAGTACTGAGCATAGCTGTATAAACAAGGCCGCCGCGCGGGCGAAAAGCGACGACTACAATCTCCCGCTCATCGGTCGTGTGATGACTAATGATTACGCCCGCTGCTTTCAGATTTCCGAGGCGAGTTATAAATCGCCTCGCCACATTCTGCGGGTCGTCTTCCTTGGCCTCGTCAATCTTCCATTTGATTGCATCGGCCGGCGTAGCCCATTCAAGGCTATTGGGTTCTCCGTACACCACCATTACACCCGTGCAATCACGAGAATATGGGATGGAGACGCCTCTTTCAGGTCCGGCTTCTTGACCGCACCGGCCTAGCAGTCCTGTTGGGATCGCAATAGAAAACCCCTGGGCATAATTAAAGTACCGTTTAGAAACTGTATCGCCCTTGCATTGCGACTGTCGCCATTCACCAGGTTTCATTTGGATGAAGGTCGTTAAGGCCAAAACACTGACGAGAATAACAGCCATAACATCTCACTTCAGGCGCCTACAGAGCTTTTGATATGAGTGTTGAGAATTGCGATACAACTGACGACTGACCACTGGTAACTGACCACTGCGTACAAATAAACAATAAGCGATTGACTCGGAGCGTATGTGTATTTGTCCTCAGTCGTCAGTTATCGGTCATCAGTCGTCAGTAGAGACGCTATGATGTTGCGCCGCTTGCCTTCCTCTAATTCCCCGCTTTCGACTGCGAGGGCGTCGCGTTGCCCGAAGAAACTGCTATCGCGAAGAGCTGATTGCGGTTCATGACGAACAACGCGCCGTTGGCGGGGACCGGCGTCGAATAGACCGAGCTGCCCATATTCATTTCGGCGATCACCTTCTTCTCTTTGCCGGCCTTCAAGACAACGACATCGCCGTCCTCATCGCCGAGATAGACCTTGCCGTCGACCACGAGCGGCGATCCCCAGATGGCGGCGAACATGTCGTGCTGCCACTGCTCCTGGCCAGTCTTCGCGTCAAGGCAGTGTAGGAAGCCGCTGAAATCGGGGTAATAGAGCAATCCGTCATTAATCGCGCCGGTCGAGATCGAGCGGCGAATCTTGTCGAAGTGCCAGATCAGGCCGTCTTTGGTCAGGTCGCCGCGCTTGGTCGCATCGATGCAATAGAGATGACCGACGCCCTCGCCGTGTTCGGGGTCCTGGCCGTTGGCGATGTATACCTTGTTGTCCCAGATGATCGGCGTGGCGATAAGCTCGTTGCGCGTCTTGGGCCAGACGGAGTCTTTAGGGTTGGTGTCGAATTGCCAGAGGTCTTTGCCAGTCGCGGCTTCATAGGCGCGCGCCCAGCCGTCTCCCTCGCCGATGACCACTTGATCGACGCCGCCGATCTTGCCCACGGCGGGCGACGACCACTGGCCGTGCAGAATCTTGTCATGCACGTGATTGACTTCCCAGACCAGCTTGCCGGTCTTCTTGTTGACCGCAATCATTGAGGGCGCTTTGGGCGAAGGGATGTTGACGTGGCTTTCGTCCTGACCGTTCGACGTGCCGACGTAGATCAGGTCGCCCCACGAGACCGGCGAGGAGTTGGACATGTTGTGCGGGTGCGAGCCGACCTCCTCGATCATGTCGAACTTCCAGACGATGTCGGCGTCGAACTTGCCGGTGAGCTTTTCTTCCTTGTACGGCCCGTCGTTCTCGTCGTCGCGGAAGCCTTTGGCGTCGAGGCACATCAACTCGCCGCGGTTGGTGACGTAATAAAGGCGGTCGCCTTCGACCAGAGGTGAAGAGCAGACGCCCTGATACGGCCAGTCGTTGACGCGCCCGGCGGCCAGCTTCTCATTGGCCTGCTGCCAGAGGAATTCGCCGGTCTTCTCGTCGAAGGCCATCAAGACGCCGCGGTCGCCGCCCTGCTTCGGGTCGCGCAAACCTTCGTTGTTCGTGCCGACGTAGACCTGGCCTCCGGCGACCACCGGGTTGCCGTAACTTTGCGAGCCGAGCGCCGCGACCCATTTGACGTTGGTCTTCTTGTTGATGTCCCAGGTCTCCGGCAGACCCTTCATATTCGAAATCATATTGCGGTCCGGCGTGCCGCCCCACATCGGCCAGTCGCCGGAGCCAGGGTCGGAGGCGGAGGCGTTGCGCGACGGAGCCAGGAAGAGAGCCGCTAGCAGGATGACTCCGAGCGGAAATAAGATTGCGTAATTAAATCGTGATTTGGTCATTTGACTCCTCCTCGGAAAAGGGTAAGGCAAACTGGCAGTTTGCCTTGACTCATTCCATGCGGTCTTTAGCCGAACCAGGGCAAACTGCCAGTTTGCCCTACCCTTGCGCCGCGATTTTCATTGTTTCAGCGCGTATCAACGCGACATAAAGGCCACTCATTTATTCGGCGTCACCTTGATGTTATCGAAGAAAACTTCGCTCGGCGCATAGGCGAAAATGCCGGGGCTGCCCCGCTTGTGGGCGATTGTGTCAACGTATTCGAGCGCCCATTCCGCAGGCTCGGGGTCCGCCGCCGCCCAGGCTTTACCACGCACGCGCGCCTTGCCGTCGGGGAGATTGACGACTTCCAGCTTCAACCGGTACCACGTGTCTTTCTTCCACTCGAACGGCTTTTTTATGGTGCGCGTCGGTTCGATCTGCCATGAAGTCATTTCCAGGCGCTGGCTGTTGCCGAACAAGGTCAATTGATACCGCTGCGCGACAACGCCCGCGTCGCCCATCTGGCGGCGTTTTTCCGTCGCGCGAACGTCCGCCTCGACGGTGTAATTTGACAGGTCTGTGGGGCCGAAAAAGCTGCGGGCCCGTTGAAAGGCCGGATTGTCCGCGTTTTTCTGCAAGACTTTGGCGCCGTCCAATTCTTTGACGGCGTATTTGGGCACGGCGTTGATCCAATACTTCGGCAGGGCGTCAATCGGGTATGAATCAAAGTTCTCCGTGAATGACGGCGGAATCACTCGGACGTTTGTGAAACCCGAAACCCCGCCGACGGTCGCTTTCAATTTTCCCGCCTGCGTTCCGGCGTCGGCGGCGGCTGTGAACTGGTTGTTCTGCGCCGTCCCTTTCAAGCCCTCTGGCGCCCAGGTGACTGAAGCTGCGTTCGACTCCTCGCGGATTAAGCGCCCGTGGTCGTCAAACAGCCGGACCCTGAATTTCGCCGTTTCGCCGGGCCTCATCACCAGATCGGCCGGCACGACCTGCACGTACGCGGTGGTCGCATCGGCCGGCGCGTTCTCCACTTTTTCAGGTTCTGCCGGCAAGGCGGGCGATTTGGCTTTCTTGCCGATGGCGTAGATATTCTTGGTCGAAACCAGGAAAATTCGCCCGCGCGAAATGGCGACAGAACCGATGATCTGTTCATTCGCCGCGATCAGGTCATCGCCCTCTTCGGTCTTGGTTTCTATTTTGTCCACCGGCTCCAGTTCGTTTTCAGATAGCGCCTGGCAGCCTTCGACGCTCGGTTTCAGGATGTAGAACTTGCCGGTTTCGGTGCCGACATACAGCTTGCCGTCGGCGAGCACCGGTGACGCGCGTTGCGAGATGCCCAGGCTCTTTTCCCAAAGCCTTTTGCCGGTGTTCAGGTCGAACGCGTTGAGGACCGCGCTGTCATCGAGTTGGTAAAGGCGGTCTCCGTCAATCACGGGCGAAGAATACCCGCCGCGGAAGCCAGTGACCGACCATTTGATCTTGTCTTTGTCGAGCTTGCCTTTGCCGGTGGCGTCAATGGCGACCAGCATCCCCATTTCGTTCGTGTCGTAGTTCTCTTCGCTGTGTGACGCGAAGACCGTCGTGCCCCTGACGACGGCGCAGTTGTTGATTCCGCGCTTGGTAATCGGATAATTCCACACGGGCTCGCCAGTCTGCGCTTTCAACGCGTTCTCCGCGCCGTCCGCGCCGCCGACAAAGATCAACCGCGCGCCATTGATCGTAGCGGCGACGGGCGTCGGATAGACCGTGTCGTAAGGTCTGCCTCCCGGCTTGCTGATCCAGACTGTTTCTCCAGTCCGTTTATCGAAGGCGTAAAACCGGTGAGCGCGCGGACCGTTGTCGCCCCACCCTTCAGAGATCGTGCTGACGATGATGAGATCGCCTTCGATGATGGGTGAAGCGGTGCGCCCGCCGTGCGTCGTCCAGGCGCCGTATTCATCGGTCAGAGAACGGTTCCACAGCAATTTACCGTCATTCGACAGCGCGACCAGTTCATCGGCCGCGCCGAAAACATAAACGTTGCCCGTCGCCGGATCACCGACGGGAGACGACCAGGCGATGCGGCGCGTAGCCACGTCGGAAGAATAGACATTGAACCGGTATTCCCAAATCTTTTTGCCCGTGTCCGCGTTCAGGCACAACACGCGCTCCTGCATCATAGCGCCATCGCCCGCCGAGTTGAACATAAACACCCGGTCATTCATCACAATCGGCGCCGAACGCCCGCCGTACGGCTCTTTCCACAACAGGTTCTCGCCCTTCGGCGACCATTTTTCGGGAAGTCCCGTTTCATAAGAATGGCCGTCACGCGTCGGGCCCCGCCAATCGGCCCAGTCGCTGCCCGATTTGGCGCGCGCCGGAGATTGAGCGGAAATGTGACGGTTCGAAGTCAAAATGAAAACAGCGAAAGCGGAGAAGATAGCGAGCGCGAACAGGGCGCCCTGCTTGATCGAAGGTTTCATATGCGGATTTCCGTGAGTTTGGGGGTCTGAAGCTCCAACGTTGTATATATCACTGAAACTTCATTACCGATATCATCGCGTCGTGGTTGCGAATATTTGCCTGCGCTTTGACTCGCCAGCTTGACCTGCCAGCTTGACCTGCCAGCTTGACCTGATTGAAACCAAACTATAATTTGGCGCGGACGGCAGTTCAAGGCGAGTTTGCCGAAACCACGCGGTCACGCAGGTCGTTTTTGCGACTAGCTAATCGAATTTCCCCGCATCTTTGGAATATTAAACTTGGAATTTTAAACATAGATTTGGAATGCGAGTGGCGGCGCTATGAAACCGCCCTTGCCAATCATACGCTATGAAGCGCGCTCCGCAATCACATGTAGAGATCCGGGATGTGGCGACTGGCCTGTGGATATGGCGCCTCGAACATCCTCACTGGAGACCGGGTCAGGGCTGGGAGCCGGTAGTGGCGTCGACATGTGTCGAGTCGGGGGGCGAGCGGCTGGTCCTGGATCCGCTCGCTCCGCCTCCCGAGGCGGTTGAGGTGTGGGAGCGTCTAGACTCGCGACCGCCGACATTGGCCGTCGTTCTCAAGCCGGATCACATTCGGGACGTCGATCTGTTCGTGCGGCGCTACGGCGCCCGCGCGTTTGGCCCGGATCGCTTTGATCGTCACGACATTCCCGAGACCGAGCTGGAGCCCATCTACCCAGGCGGCCGACTTCCGGGAGGCCCCGTCGCCCTCTACGACGGGCGCGGCCGCAACGAGACGCCGCTATGGCTGCCAGAGCAGCGCACAATCGTTTTCGCCGACGCGCTGACGGCGCCGGGAGGCGAGTTGCGCGTCTGGGCGACGCCGTGGCATGAGGAGCGAGTGTTGCCTGCGCTGTGCGCGCTGCTGGATCTTCCGTTCGAGCGCGTGATCGTCTCTCACGGCGAGCCGGTTCATACCCGCGTCGCCTATGAGCGAGCCCTCGAGATCGCCCCCTGGAGCGGATAGCGCGCTCGATGTCTTATAGCGCTTTAGAGAAACAGACTAATGGACTTTGAAAATTAAGCGCAACAATGTAGGGGCGGTATTCCCCGCCCACGTATTCCGCGCACAATCGTGCGGGATCACGGACCCGGGCGGGGAATACCCGCCCCTACGCTGGATTGCGTGATTGCATTTAATTCCCATAGAACATCATACTAACGAGCGTAGCCTGACCGTGATCTGATCCTGCGCATAATCGAGACAGGAGTTACCAAACAAATGAGACGTGTATCAACTCTACTGCTTTCCGCTATGGCTTTGTGCTTGGTTACGCTGGTCGCGTTCAAGCCGTTCTCAGGCGCGGCCGCGCCCCGCGCGATCAACTGGTCGCAGTGGCGCGGCCCTGAAGGAACGGGAGTTTCTTCCGAGACCAACGTCCCGACCGAATGGGGCGTTGACAAAAACATCAAGTGGAAGACGCCGGTCGCGGGCCGCGGCCATTCGCAGCCGATTGTCTGGGGGAACAGGGTTTTTCTGACCACCGATATCGAGGGCGATGTCGTCCCCGGCGCTAAGGCCGTCGAGCATAAGATCGAAGGCCAGGTCTTCGTTCATCCAGATAGCGTGGGAGCGAACCGCAAACACACATTCAAAGTTGTCTGTGTCGATCGCGACACGGGAAAGATTTTGTGGGAGCAGACCGCTTACGAAGGCGCGGTCTACGATAACCGCCACCGCAAGGGCAGTTACGCCGCCCCGACCCCGACCACTGACGGAAATTATGTTTACGCATGGTTCGGCGGCGAAGGCGACGGGCTGTACTGTTACGACTTCAAGGGCAAGCTGGCCTGGAAGGCCGCCGTCGGCAAAATCGCCAACGTCGGGATGGGGCCGGGAACTTCGCCGGTGCTTTTTGACAATCTCGTCATCCTGCAATGCGACGAGGACGAAGGCAAAAACTCCTTCATCGTCGCATTGGACAAGAAGAACGGCAAAGAGGTCTGGAAGACTCCGCGCAAAGTTCAGGTAAGTTGGTCGACGCCTCTGGTCGTTCGCGCGGAGAAGCGCGCGGAGCTGATTAGCAGCGGTAACGAATTGATCGTCTCCTACGACCCGAAGACCGGCAAAGAATTGTGGTCAGCGAAAGGGCATGGCAGCAACGCGATCGCGACGCCGCTCGCGGGCCACGGAATGGTCTTCGTTTACGCGGGCTTCCCGGTCAAGAAGACGATTGCCATCAAACTCGGCGGATCGGGCGACGTCACGAACTCGAACGTCGCCTGGCAGTACGACAAGGGGACGGCCTACGTGCCTTCTTCGATTCTCTATGGCGATTACGTCTACCTGATGTCCGATCGCGGCATCTTGACATGCCTCGACGCCGAGACCGGCAAGGTGGTTTATGAAGGAGGCCGCATCCCCACGCCAGCCACATTCACCGCTTCGCCTGTGGCGTTCGACGGCAAGCTCTTGTTGACGAGTGAAGACGGCGACACTTACATCATCAAGGCCGGGCCGAAGCACGAGGTGATCGCGACCAATTCGATCGGCGAGCCTGTCTACGCGTCACCCGCGATTTCGGACGGCATGATCTTCATTCGTGGCGAGAAGAATCTCTATTGCATCAGCGCTAATCCGAAAGTGGCAAGGAGGCAAGAATGAACCTGAAAACATTGCTCGCTTGCCTGGCCTTACTGCTTTTCGCCACGGTCTTCGGCTTCGGCGGCGAGAAGGCGAATCTGAGCGGAACCTGGACGCTCGATAAAGACAGGAGCTTCAGTAACGGCCCGGAGTTCGATCAGACGATGACGATCACTCATTCGGGCGAGAAGGTGAAGCTCGACGCGAAGCAGAAAAGCCCGCGGGGAGAGGTTACAATCAACGAAGAGTACTCGCTCGACGGTAAAGAAGTTGAGTTCACCCCTGCGAATCCCCCGAACGCCAAGGGAAAGCGCAAGGCGACCTGGCTCGCCGACGGCCGGGGCATTCTGGTCGAGGACGAAATAGTTGACGGGCAGGCGACGAGACGGACCGCCCGAAAAATGACCTTGTCATCCGACGGCAAGGTCTTGACCGTTGATTATTTCATTGACGACAACCGAGGCTCGTTTGAGTTGAAGCGTGTTTTCAACAAGGTTGGACAGCCAGGGTAAAGTTGTCCATTCCGGGAGAGAAGAGTCTGTTTTGCATTGGAAACAAAGTATGGGAGCTTATGGCAAATAGAGCGGCGACGATCTTAACCACGTTGTTTGGCGTTGCGATCAGCTTGAGTATGGGCGCGGGATTGCGGGGTGTTTCGGCTGACACGCAGGCGCTATTGCCGGCTGAGATTCCGCCGCAACCACTCGCGTCTTATAAGATTGACGTTCAACTCAAGCTCGATGACAAACAACGCCCGAAACATCTCGAAGGCAGCGAGCGGCTGACCTGGCTCAATCATTCACATGACACGATCAGCGAACTGCAATTCCACCTCTATCTCAACGCTTTCAAAAACGAGAAGAGCACGTTCTTCGAGGAATCGGGCGGGCAATTGCGCGGCGACGAGTTTCAGGCGGGCGAGTGGGGTTGGATCGATGTCAATCGGATGGCGCTGGCGGGCGGCGAAGACCTGACCTCGAAGATCGAATTCATTCATCCCGACGACGACAACTCCGATGACCAGACGGTGATCCGCGTTCCTCTCGGCAAACCCCTCAAGCCTGGCGAGAAGATCGCGCTCGACATCAAATTCACCGCGCAATTGCCGCGCGTCTTCGCCCGCACGGGCTACTGGAACTCGTTTGCGCTTATCGGCCAATGGTTCCCGAAGATCGGCGTGTGGGAATCGGTAGGCGAGCGCCGCCGCGCGACGCCCGGGTGGAACTGCCATCAGTTTCATGCGACGAGCGAGTTTTACGCCGATTTCGGGAATTATGATGTGACGATGACCGTCCCCGCCGCATACAAAAGCAAAATCGGCGCGACAGGCGTGATGAAATCCGAGCGCGATAATCAGGACGGGACTGTGACTTACAACTTCGTTCAAGACAACGTCCACGACTTCGCCTGGACCGTCGACACGAACTACCTCGTCGTCAAACGCCGGTTCAAAGCCGCCGAATATGTCACGCAGTCCGAGATCAACGATTGGTCGTCGCGCTTGAATCTGCCGGCGGACCGGATCGCGCTTACCGACGTAGATGTCACGGTGATGATTCAGTTCGAGCATCGCGATCAGATCGACCGTCACTTCAAAGCCGCATTCAACGCGATCAAATACTTCGGCCTCTGGTACGGCAATTACCCATACAACACGCTGACGGTAGTTGATCCTCCGTACAATGGCGATGGCGCGGGAGGCATGGAGTATCCGACGTTCATCACCGCGGGCACGGCGTGGCGGCCCGGGCGCGATCAGAATCCGGAGGGAGTGATCGTCCACGAATTCGGCCATCAGTTCTGGTACGGCCTTGTCGCGTCGAACGAATTTGAAGAGTCGTGGCTGGACGAAGGTTTCAATACGTACTCGACGGCGAAAGTATTGCAGAAGGCTTACGGAGCCAACGTGGCGCCGTTCGGCTTCGCCGGAATTGTCTGGTTCTACTTCCCGATTGAAATTCCACACCCCTATGATGACCGCCTCCTTACGTTGCAGGGCAAATTCAACGACCCGATTCTGACTCCGGCCTGGAAGTTTTACGATCAATTCAGCTATGGTTTGAATTCGTATCCGCGAACCGACCTGACGCTGAGCGCGCTCGAACGATACCTGGGCGAAGACGTGATGGCGCGGGTGATGCGCGAATACCAACAGAAGTGGCGCTATCGCCATCCGGCCTCGCAGGATTTCTTCGATACCGTCAATCAGGTTACCGGCCGGGACTTCGCCTGGTTCTTCGATCAATTCGTTAAGGGCGTGGGCGATCTCGATTACGAACTCGCCGAGATCAAAAGCGAGAGGCGGGATGGGAAGATCGGTATTTTCGATAAAGACGGTCAGAAGGCCGAGGTCAAAGCGCCGGAACATGAGAACGATGAGAAGGACAAAAACGCGACCTACGAAAATGAAGTCGCCGTCAGACGCGTGGGCGAGGCCTGGTTTCCCGTAGAAATGCTCTTCACATTGAAAGACGGCGCTCGCATTTCGGTGAAACCGGTCAACACTCGCGACGGCGTGATCGATTATCAACTCACCGATGTCAAAGACGGCAGGCAGTGGAGCGACACCTGGACGATCAAAGACCGGTGGAAGAAGTTCAGATTCACGACGGGGTCGAAACTCGTCACGGCCGAGATTGACCCCGAACGGAAAGTCCTGCTTGACGCCAACCTGACCAACAACAGCAAGACCGGTTCGACGGGAGTCGGCGGAGCGTTTCGTTGGTCATCGGGCGCGATGTACTGGGTTCAGGCGATTATGCAGGCGCTGAGCTTTTTGAGTTGAGGAGAACAATTGATGATCAGATCGTTCTTTGTCGGAATCAGTGAGGCGAATCGAAGCTTGAAGATGATTTTGTCGCTGCTCGCGGCGAACATTCTATTCTCTCTTCCCGTCATCGTCCCGATCTTTCTGTTGGTCTTCGGCGCCAGCCGCGGAACGCTTGCGGCGGACAGGTTGATGGCCGACAAACTCGACGCCGTCTGGCTGATGGACGTCGTCAACCATCAATTTCCGGGCGCCGCGATCGAAACCGTCGCAGCGCAGGTCGGAGGGCTGTTCGTCGTGATGGGCGTTTGTTATCTTCTGCTCAACACGCTATTGGTTGGAGGCGTCATCGGCGTATTCAATTCCGCGGACGGATGGTTCACGATGCGCAAGTTCTGGGGCGAAGCCGGCGCCTATTTCTGGCGGTTCTTCCGGCTGACGCTGATTTCGCTGATCTTCTACGGCGTCGCGGTCGGAATCTACCTGCTGCTGCGATGGCCGATCGTAAACGCCGCGGAGCGCGCGAGCGCGTTTGAATCGGTGATCTACAAACGATGGGCGGCGATGGCGTTGCTGGCGCTGATGTTCGCGTTCATCAATATGGTCTTCGACTACGCGAAGATCGCAACAGTGGCGCACAGTGACATAAGGGACAGCAAAGGCATGTTCCGCGAAACTTTCAGGGCGTTTCGATTCGCGTTCAGGAATTTTTTCAGCGCTTTCGGACTCTATCTGATTATCGCCCTGGCAGGACTTGCCCTGTTTCTAGTATTCAATTGGATGCGGTGGTCCGTGGATCAATCTTCGGCTGGCAGGGTTGCGATGGCGATTTTACTCGGACAGATTGTGATTGCGGCGCGGATGTGGACGCGACTGGTCTTTTACGCCGCCGAGATGCATTTGTACAAGAAGCTCGCCCCCCGCGCCAAGCCGTCCCCCGTAATTGTCGATTCCAAACTCACCCAACTCGAATGAAGACAGCGCATTTCACCCACGCATTGTTATTGGCCGTCGGCATTGCCGGCGGTTACAACGCTCTCGCTCAATCCCGCGACGGCGCCTCAAACTGGCCGCAATGGCGCGGCCCGCAGAGCCTTGGAGTCTCCGAGGAGAAGAACCTTCCCACCGAGTGGCGCGCCGATAAAAACGTCGTCTGGAAAACGGCGCTCCCAGGCCGCGGACATTCGTCGCCGATCGTCTGGGACAACAGAATTTTTCTGACCACATCAATCGAAGGTGAAGTCCTTCCCGGAGTGAAGGCCGTTCATCATGTCAGAAAAGGCGAAACCTGGATTCATCCGGACAGCGTCGCGGGCGACAGAAAACAGACGCTCAAGGTACTTTGTCTCGACCGCGATTCGGGAAAAATCCTCTGGGAACGCACGGCGTACGAAGGCGCGGTTTACGACGACCGCCACCGCAAGAACAGTTACGCCTCGAGCACGCCGGTGACCGACGGCAAGTTCGTTTACGCCTTCTTCGAAGCCGAAGGGCTTTACTGTTACGACTTCGACGGCAAGCTGATCTGGAAGACCAGCGTGGGCAAGATCGCCAAGATGGGAATGGGGCCGGGCACGTCGCCGACGCTTTACGAAAACCTGTTGTTTCTGCAATGCGACCAGGAAGACGGCGGGCCCGACGTCTCATTCATCGCGGCGGTGGATAAACTGACGGGCAAAGAGGTCTGGCGCGTGAAGCGCGACCATCGGAAGACGCACGCGACGCCGCTCGTCGTGCGCGTCGGCGATCGGGTTGAGCTGATCGCCAGCGGCGCCGAAACGGTCATTTCATATGATCCCTCAACGGGCAAAGAATTGTGGCGTTGTGACGGAGTGAAGGGTTGGGCGATACCGAGCGCCGTGGCCGGCCACGGCATGGTCTTCGTTTCAGCTGGCTACCCGAGCAAACGCGCGATGGGGATCAAGCTCGGCGGATCGGGCAATCTGACGGGCACAACGAATGTGGTCTGGAGTTACGACAAAGGCACGGCCTATGTCACGTCGCCGATCCTCTACGGCGATTACCTCTACCTCGTCAGCGACAAAGGCATTCTGACCTGTATCGAGGCCAGGACCGGCGAGATCAAATACGAAGGCGGCCGCGTGCCCGCGCCGACCAGCTTCAGCGCATCAGCGGTAGCCTTCAACGGCAAAATCTTTCTGACCAGCGAAGACGGCGACACGTTCGTCATCAAAGCCGGGCCGACGCACGAAGTGCTCGGCGCCAACTCCATTGGTGAGATGGTTCTCGCTTCGCCCGCGATCTCACAAGGGAGAATTTTCATTCGCGGCGATAAACACCTCTACTGCATCGGCGAATCTCCGAAAAAGTCGCTGGGCAATTGATCCAGGCCCGGCGCAACCAGGTCGGCCTTCAACTCGCGGTGCGTGGTCAACACTCCGATGGACTTCATCCCGGCGCGGCGCGCGGCTTCGATGCCTGCGGGGGCGTCTTCGATCACGACGCAATCGCGTGGCGCGACGCCCATTTTCGCCGCCGCCGCCAGAAAGACGTCCGGCTCCGGCTTCCCTGCCTTGACCTCTTCCGAAGAGATCGCCGCATCGAAATATTCGCCGATGCCGAGCGCGGCGAAGACCTCGTCAATATTGCCACGCGGCGCCGATGTGGCGAGCGCCTGCAGCCACCCTTCGGTCTTCAACCGATCCAGCCAATAGCGCGCGCCGGGCAAAAGCTCCAGCCCTTTCGTCCGAATCAAATCGCGATAGACTTCCTCTTTCGCGAGCGAGACGCGGGCGATGAATTCGTCCGGCAAATCCGCGCCCAGACGCCCGCGCAGAATCTCGTCGTTGCGTTTGCCGAAATCGGCGACGTATTGCTCGTAAGTCAGCGCGATGTGTTCGACCGCCGTCACCTTTTGCCAGGCTTCCCAGTGAAGGTGGGAAGAATCAATCAATGTTCCATCTAAATCCCAAATTACAGCTCGTTTTTGGTTGTTCAACATAAGAAATGGCGTATTCATGTTTAAGCGCAATTATACTTGCTGCCCACGCCTGCACGCTGGAAGCGATACGTACCGGGCTTGCGATTCCCAATTTATTCACACGCTCCATTTTAAGTAGTCAAATAATAAAAATGAGGCGGTATTCTGCTTGATAAATGTCTGGGAGCGCAAATTGACAGTTCTCGGCGGCGCGTGCTAGCTTCGCCCGCTTTGTACCAGTTGGAGTTCGATAAAAATCAAAACGGAGATCAAAGCGAGGACGACGTCCGGCGGGTGGTTAAACGGCGCGGGCTGGCGCGCGCCTGGATCGAATACGTCGTCGCTTGGACGATTCTGAAAACCGTCAGTTTGGCGCCTCGCGCCTTCGCGTTGAGGGCCGGTCGAGCGGTCGGGGCGCTCGCCTTCGCGGTTCTGCCGCATTTGCGCCGCCACGCGGAGATCAACCTGCGGCTGGCCTTCCCCGATCTCGATGAGCGCGAACGCAGGCGGATCAGGCGCGGCGTGTTCCGCAACCTCGGAAGACTGCTCGGCGAGATCAGCCAGTTCCCACGACTCAACCGCGAAAACATCACTTCGATAGTCGTCTACGAAGGCCTGGATAATTACCTCAACGCGGTGGCCGAAGGGCGCGGCGTGATCCTGCTGACCGGACACATCGGCGCCTGGGAGTTGTCGGTTTTTGCGCATTCGATCTACGGCCATCCGATGTCATTCCTCGCGCGGCGCATCGACAACCCGCTGGTCGAGCGGCTGGCCGAAAGTTACCGCGCGCGGTACGGCAACCGCAGCATCGACAAAAGAGGCTCGGTGCGCGAAGTGTTGAAGACCTTGAAATCAGGCGGCGTCGTGGGCATTCTGGCCGATCTGAACACTTCGCGCGAAGAAGGCGTCTTCTGCGATTTCTTCGGCGTCGAGGCCTGCGCGACCGCCGGGGTGGCGACGCTGGCTCTCCGCACGGGCGCGGTCGTTCTGCCCGGCTATCTGATCTGGGACGAGAAGGCGCGGATTCACCGCCTCCATTTCGAGCCGCCGGTCGAAACGATCAACACCGGCAATCAAAAAGAGGACGTGATCGCCAATACCGCGCGCTACGCCAATGTGCTGGAATCCATCATCCGCCGCCACCCCGACCAATGGCTGTGGATCCACCGTCGCTGGCGCACGCGACCCGAGGGAGAGCCGGAGATTTATTAGGGAGTGGGGAATGGGGAGTAGGTAGTAGGGATTTGCCTGCGAGAGAATTTTGATGACAGCGATTGAGAAACAGAAACAATCAGATCAACCGGCGCCTGACATTCCCCATTCCCCACTCCCCATTCCCCACTCCCCATTCCCATTGATGATCGTCGCCGGCGAGGCTTCTGGCGATAAACATGGCGCGAAGTTGGTCTCGGCGCTTCGCGCGCTGCGCCCCCGCATGCAGTTCGAATTTTTCGGCGCGGGCGGCGACGAGATGCGGCAGGCCGGGGTCGAAACTCTCGTGGACGCGCGCGAGGTGGCGATTATGGGCGCGCTCGAAGTCGCCAGGGCGCTGCCGAAATTCCTGCGCGTCTTCCGCCGATTGAGCGACGCGGCCAATGAGCGAAGGCCCCGGCTGATCGTCCTGATCGACTGGCCCGAATTCAACCTGCGGCTGGCCCGACGGCTCAAACGCGACGGACATCGCGTGGTCTATTACATCAGCCCGCAGATCTGGGCCTGGCGCTCTTATCGCATTCATGCGGTCAAACGCCACGTCGAGAGGATGCTCGTCATCCTGCCTTTCGAGAAGGACTATTACGAGCGCGCCGGCGTCGAGGTCGATTACGTGGGCCATCCGCTGCTAGACAGCGTGCGCGTGACGGCGACGCGCGAAGAGTTCCGCGCGCGCCACGGCCTCGATCCATCGAGCCCGGTCATCGCGCTGCTGCCCGGCAGTCGCCATTCGGAGATGAAACACATCCTGCCGGCGATGGTCGGAGCGGCGAAAATTCTGAACCGATCGCGCCCGCATTTCCAATTCATTCTCCCGCTGGCGCGAACCTTCGAGCCTGACGCGATCGCCCAGCAAATCGGTTCGACGAGGTTGCGCGTGATCGAACACGACACCTATAACGCCGTCGCCGCGGCCGATCTGGCCGTGGTCGCCAGCGGAACAGCGACGCTGGAAACGGCGATTATCGGCTCGCCTCTCATCATCGTCTATCGCGCGTCACGGTTGAACTGGCGTATCTTCCGCCCGCTGATCAACACGCCTTTCGTCGGCATGCCCAACCTGGTCGCCGGAAAGGAGATCGCGCCCGAATTGTTGCAGGATGATTTGAACGAGGAGAGGCTGGCGAAACTGATCGTCGAGTTTCTGAGCGATCCGGAGCGGCTCAGGCGTTCGCGCCTCGATCTGGCCGAAGTGAGGAAACAACTCGGCGAGGCAAACGCTTCGGAGAGGGCGGCGAACAGGATTCTCGACCTCCTCCTCCAAAAATAGACAGGATTTACAGTATTTTTCAGGATTGAACGCAATTCACAAAATCCTGAAAAATACTGTAAATCCTGTCTATTTCCATTATTTCAACACAGTGCGCTCGATCAGCCAATAGCCGCCGGCCAGCGCTACGAGGATCGAACAGGCAGGAACATAGCGGACGACGAATTGTGGCCGTTGGCGGAGCTTCCAGATCAGCGGCAGGACGAGCGAGGCGACCGCGACCTGACCGATCTCGACGCCGAGATTGAACGAGAGCAGTGGCGTGACCGCTTTGACGCCGGCCCCGACGCCCAGATCTCTGAGCGCCGAAGCGAAGCCGAAGCCATGAACGAGGCCGAATGCGAACGTCAACAGCCAGCGGCGTTTGATCTCGCGACGAAAGATGTTCTCGAGGCCGACGTAGATGATCGAAGCTGCGATCAGCGGCTCGACGACGCTCGCCGGAATTACAATTACTTCAAGCGTGGCCAGCGCCAGCGTGATCGAATGCGCGATCGTGAACGAAGTGATTATTTTTGCGGCTTCCCGCAGCGTTCCGCCCGCGATCAACAGTGCGAATAGAAAAGCCAGATGATCGAAACCCAGCAGAATGTGCTCGACTCCGAGCAGTAAAAACCCCCAAAACGCATGTGGGCGCGCTCGAGAAATGTGGAGCTCGGCGAGGTCGAGTTCGAACGAATTGTTGGTCGCGTCGAGCATCCGCTGGCTGAGAGCGTTACCTCTCTCGTCGCGCAGCGTCAGGAACTGGCGATGTCCGCGCCGGAGTTTATCAATCAACAGAGAGCTAAGGGTAAGTCTCGATCCTTGCGGCAGCGGGTACTCCAGGTCGAAATGAATCGCGCCGCTTTCGTCGAGACTGACCGCGACCGACGCCGGCGATACCGCGGCGCCGGCTACGCTTATGGCGAACGATTCTTTCGCCAGAGATTCGAGACGGGCGTGAGCCGCGTCGAACTCCGGTTGAGTGATCCGCCCGTCGCGGTCCTCGTCCATTGGCGCGATCATCGCGATTTCATCGCGCGCGAATGTCAGCCGCGCGACCGCCTTATTTCCGTCAAGCTTCACCTCGACGGCGCTCAGCCCCGGATCGTGCGCGAAGGCGGAGGCCGTCGCCAGGATCGTCAGAACCAGCGCCAGGCAGATCAGCTGCCCGAAACCTTTCAATGCGACGGTCATAGAGCAAAGCCTGGGAGCGCGTCTCCCACGCGCTCCCAGCCTCCATTACGCCTCATTGGGCGAAGCCGACGATTTTGCGGCCGTTTTGCGGCGTCGATTCATATGGGAAGACTTTGTTGTATCCCATATCGTTGCCAGTCACGCCATCGTAATTCCCACTGAAAGGATCATTGATCTTCAGATTGGCCGGATTGCGCAGATCGCTGAGCAACGCGATGATCGCGATATCAACAACGTCGTCGCCGAAGCGTCGTCCGTTCGGCCATCCGCCGGGCACGAAGAATTTGCCCGGGTCCAATCCGAGGAACTGGCTCGGCAGACGGAACGGATGTCCGGACGCAAAGCTCTGCATAATGTCTCCGCCGAAGATACTCAGGCGGGAGAAGCCCGTATCGTCAGAGTTGGTCGCATCGCCAGGCCCATTGCCGGCCAACTGGACCGGGTCGGTCGAGAGATCGACCTTGATCAGGTCGGGAATGAAGATTGCCGCCAGGTCGGCGCGTCCCGTGGGAATCGCCAGTTGCTTGCCGCCGCCGATCAGCAGGTTAATCAATGCGGCCAGTTCGGGATTCTCGGCGTATTTGCGGAAGATTTTGCTGTCAACGGTCGGCAGCGTGCGGCTGTATGTGTCTTTGTCTTCCAGCGCGACCAGCCCTTCATTGAAGAGCGGATTTCCCTGGCGCGCCACCTGCTTATACAGGGAGTTGCGGAGCAGGTCGAACAAGCCGTGACCGTGGCCGTGATCTTTGTCGTCTTTGTCGTCTTGTAAGGGAAACGCCAGACGACTCGTGGTCGCGAATACGCCGACGGTCTGTTGATCGCCACCCAGCTCGCTGAGCGGGACGCGCAGGGCCATCATGTGTATGTTGAATCCACCTTGCGAGTCTTTGCCCGGGTTCCGCAGCTTGAGCAGATCGAAGATCGATTGCACGTCGGCGTAGAAGCCGTCATCGCGCTGTCCGGCGAACGCCGTATAGCCGTTCGGGAAGGTGAAGATCGATTGCCTGGTGTACCTGTCCAGTTGATCCGCAGTCGCGACGCCTTTGCGCGCCGGGTTCTCGCCGTTGTCGCCCTGGTTGTAAAAAGGTGTGGCGTTGCCCTGGTTGTTCGGCGGAACGACACCGCTACCGATCGTCGTCGCCTTGCCTTTGCGGTTGTCAATCTTCTTGATGGTATAGGTCTGCGTCAGATTCTGGTTCGCGTCGTCAACGTCATTGATGACGCCGAGATAGGATTGGAGTATCGTTTTGTCGTTTTTGTACTTCGTATCGAAATCGAAGCGGTAAGTGATGGTCGGGCGTCCGGCGGCGACGTCGGGACCGAGCGAGACGTGCAATTCATAGCGCACGTTGTCGTCGAAGTTGTATCTGTTGGGGCCAACGCCTGGATTCTCATGCGGGTAGACGCTGAGCGCCAGCGTCAGGAATTTATTGTGGTTCTGATCCTGACTGACGAACGCGTAAACGTCGGTCGTGTTGGCCGCCGGATCGAGAGTTATCAAAGGCGCGTCCATGTGGCTGGAAGCTAGCGCCGGGACCGACAACGCCGGCGCGAACCCCATCAAGGCGACGAGCGCCCAGACACCCGCGCGCCGCAATCTGCAAGGAATTCTATACATTGTTTTTTCTTCTCCTAAAATGTAAGACAAGCCGCCAGCTTGTCGAGGGATTTTTGAGCCGTCCTCTCCCGGAAGCAAGGACAAGCCGCCGGCTTGTCCTGCGGAGCGCGGAGCGCTTTTCATTATTTCAGGGCGCCGCGCAATGTCGTGAACGACCCATTTTCGGTTATCCGTGTTTTCAAGTTCGGGGAGCCGCATCTCTCCAGACACCGGCTTAAACAAGGTTCAGTCGCTTGAGCCGAATCCTTTCACCTGGCAGTAACGAGAACGCAAACTTCGCCGCCTTTCCGGCGTACATCTTCGCCCGCGCTGTATCGCCCGCCTGCGCGGAGATCGCGGCGGCATGCAGGTAGAGCCGCGCGTCCGTCGTGCCCAGCGCCAGCGCCGATCGCATCGTCTTCCATGCCTCGGCCGCGTCCCCTTTCGCGCTTTGCGCCCAGGCCAAAGCGTCAAGCGTGTAAATATCGCGGCGGACTTTCAGCTCTTCCTCCGCAAGCCGGAGCGCGACGTCGGGCTCGCGGCCGCGCGTGGCGAGGAAAAGCGAATAGGAGCGAGGATCGTTCGCCGCGCCGGTCGCGACGAGCTGCTGCTCGACCTTCGCGGCGTCATCGTCTCGGTTCGCGGCGCGCAGCGCGTCGGCCAGAACCCATTGATATTCGGGCAGCGGGTTGAACCGGGCGGCGCGTTCGAGCGCGGCGACGGCTTCGACGGTCTTGTTTTCGGCGAGCAGGATGCGCCCGCTGGCGAGCAGCGCCGGGGCGTAATCTGGTAGCGTCTGCAGCGCCGCGTTACAGGCCGCGCGCGCGCGTTTTATCTCGCCGGTTTGCAACTCATATATCGCCAGCTTGCTCCAGGCCCAGGCCGCCGATTCGGTCTGTCCAGCGGCCTGCGCTGACATTGACATCAGGGCGCAAGCGCCCTCGACGTCGCCCTTTAACCAGCGCAGGTGCGCGGCGCGGCTGTATGCCTGCGGCCCCGGACGCATATCCATCATCTTTTGATAGGCGAGCGTAGCCTCATCCGTCTTGCCCTGTTCTATTAACGCATCGCCGAGCAGTCCGAAGTCGTAAGCCAGCCCACGCGTTTCGACCAACTCCCGCGCGATCTTTTCGGCGTCGCTGAATCGATGCAGGTTTTCCAGCGCGTCGCCGCGAAGCAGTAGCGCAGCCGAGTGGATCGATTGAGGCGTCGAGAGCGGCCGGTTGGCCGACTGGGTGGCCGATTGGCTTTCACCTTGTTTGGATTCCAGGCAGAGAGCGCACTGCTCTGCCAGTTTGTAGAAGCCTGGGTCGAGACTCTCGCGGGCTTTCTCGACGAAGCTCCATCCGAGCTTTTCGATCATCGCATTCGTCTGATAAGATTTGGCGTTTGATCTAATCTCTTGCTGGAGGCGTGCGATCTCCCGATCCGTTTTCGCGTCGCCCGAATGCGCGGCGAGCGCTATCTCGCAGGGAGCGGTTGTAGCCGGCGCGCCGCCGGAAGCCCGATGGCAGGCGCTCAATGCAATCAATGGGGCGACAATCAAAATGACACAAATCAATCGACGCATTTTGGCCCTAATTGACAAACCACTCGTTTCCGAACACTCAAACTTCCCGCGCTTGGAGTATTAAACAATGGTTTCACCGTGTTGTTTGATTAAGTAATGACCAGAGCCAGTTCTCTGGATCGCGTTTCGCCTTAATTTACGAAGGGTTGTGAAGAGTTGGATTTGTGAGGCGGGAATAAAAGACGGGGCGACTCACGCGACGGGGAGAAGGAGAAACAAAATCTCCCCGTCGCCCTGTCGCCCCGTCACCCCGTCTTTTTATTAATTGCGTCCGTAGACTGGAATGGCCGCGCCGTGAATCGCGCGGGCGCCTTCAGAGGCCAGAAACAGGATCACGTCGGCGACGGCTTCCGGAGCGACCCATTTGCCGAAATCGGCGTCGGGCATCGCCACACGGTTCTGAGGCGTGTCGATTATCGCCGGCATTACGCAGTTAACGTTGACGCCGCGATCTTTCAATTCCGCGTCCATGCTCTCAGTCAAACGAACGACAGCGGCCTTCGACGCGCTGTAGGCCGCGTGCCCCGCGTCCCCGCTCAGGGCGGCGCGCGAAGCGACGTTGACGATCCGGCCATGATTCTGTCCGAGCATCTGCGGAATCACCGCCTGGCACATCACGAAGACCGAGCGCGCGTTCAGACCGAGCATGAACTCCCAATCCGCCAACGGCGTTTCGTGTAGAGGGGGCCCCGCCCGGTAGCCTCCGATTGTGTTGATGAGAATATCAATACGCCCGAAGCGCCGTTTGATCTCATCAACCGCCAGCGTGACCGCGGCGATGTCGGCGACGTCCGTCGGCGGCGCGAAGAATAAATCCGGCGCCTGCGCGAATTCGGGAAAGAGGTTAGGAAAACGTTCGGACGATAAATCAATGAGCGCAAGCTTAGCGCCGGCGCTCCGAAAAGCGCGGGCGACGGCAGCCCCAAGATTGCCCGCCGCGCCTGTGATGGTGGCAACCTGCCCGGCAAAGTCGAATTTCATAATTGGCATGACTCCGTTCTTCTCAGAAAAGCGTTTGGAATTCCGCCTTCAGGCGGTTTAAGATCACGCCCTCTGTCAGGCATATTCCATATTTCTATTGCTTATATGTCAACTTGGTCGAATATTCAGGAGAACCGGTGCAACTAGCAATTGACACAGCCGAAGCGAGCGAGCGGGACCAGGATTTGATCTCACTGGTCGAGCGCGTCGCAACTGGCGATCAATCGGCGCTAGCCACGCTTTACGATGCGACGAACCGGTTGATTTACAGCCTTATTCTGCGCGTGCTCGGCGACATGAGTTCCGCTGAAGAGGTTCTGATCGATGTCTATACTCAGGTCTGGCGTCAGGCGGCGAGTTACGACGCCAATCGCGGCGCGCCG
>DASTMP010000240.1:0-5528 GCA_035714085.1 Blastocatellia bacterium | reverse complement strand
TGGCGGATGTGACGATCTTCGATCCGAACAGAGAGATAAAGGTCGACGCCTCGAAGTTTCAATCGAAGAGCCGCAACACTCCGTTCGACGGATGGGAATTGAAAGGCGCGCCGGTGGCGACGATTGTCGGCGGGCGCTTGGCCTGGCGCTACGGCAAATGATCACCCTGCCGGAGGGAGTCCCGGGTTCGCGCTGAAATTCACTACAACGCATCCGATTTCCGGGGTGACCCGTTTGGAATCCATACCGAGAATGTCGATCTCCCCACCGGGTATGCCGGTTCTGAACAGGTCTTTATAGATTTTCTGAGGGTCGACCATCGAACAAGCGCCATCTGACGAGCAGACCTGCTTGATTATAATGTCGTACGTGACGTCTTCTGCGTAGTTGAGAAGATATGACGCGCCTCCATTTCCTTCGGAGAAATTAGCTCCGCCTGGGGGTAGTGGAATGAGCGCCTCGATCGCGCCGGCAATGGCTCCGAATTTTCGTCGACCAAATTTGTCTTTGATCTCTAATTCCTTCGTGCTGAGATTGTCCGTGTAAAACATGGCTCTCTCGATTCCGCTCACATGAAGGACAGAGCGAATCGCCTTGGGGTCAATAATCACAGGGCCTAAATGCAACTCGCCGTTGCCGATGTCCAACGCCCACCTGAAATGGTTATTCTCGCGGCGGCGCTTCCTGTCAAATAGCTCCGGCGCGAAAAGCTCGGCGCCAACCGAGGATGGTTGGCCGTTAACCTGCAGGAAAAGTTGCTTCGGGATATCGCTCTTGTAGCAAACAATGGACGCGCTCTCCCCGTGCTTTTTAACTACCATCGATAATTCGTGGCCGGGAATATCCCCTGGGTCTTCGATGGTTCTCACAACCCCTACGTCAAATCCCTTCTTATTTTCGCTGACGCATAACGCGATTACCCCGGCGATCTTGAATCTGATGCGCGGTTCTTCAATATCCGGTTTGGCCATAGCGTTCTCCTTTTAGTAATTGGCGTAACCTCCGATGCTCACGAAAGAGGCCCAGTAATACGGCTGTCGCAGAGAAGAGTCGGAGCCATGCAACAGACTCAGTTGCGCCTCCCTGAGGGCATCGGCGGTCGGCAAGGTCTTAAGTTTTCGGTATTCGTGAAAGCGGATCATCAGTTCCGTGGTCGCGTCCGGGTCGACTTCCCAGAGGCTCGCCACGACCAGTGGGACTCCTTTGGCGATAAAAGGCCGCGAGACGCCCACCATCCCTTCGCCTCCGTAATAGCGCTCGACGCCCGACCGGCAGGCGGAAAGTATGACAAGCCGCAAGCGCGACAACGGCAGGCGATAAATTTCATGGGCCTGCAACACCCCATCGGCTTCGAACCCTTTTTCCTTGGGCGCGGCCATCAGGAGTTGCGAGAGCATGGGCGAATGCTCATTCACTATGCAGTGCATCGCCAGATGCAGAATGTCGTAACGACCTATTTCACTTTCCAGCCGCCGCTTCGTCGCCTCTTCCCCGATCATTTTGCGTGAACGCCGGTAATAGGACAGGATGACTTCAGCCTCTCGGCGCGCTGACGGCAGATCAGGTAACGGGAAGGCTTTGCGGTCGAAGGTCGGGTTGCCAACGCTCAACAGCTTTTCAGTTTCACCATTGTCTTTCAGGGCGGCGGTCTCGGAACAGATGACAAACATCGTCGCGCTGGGCGCGAATAATAGCGAGTAATCTTCAATCAGAAAGCGTCCCGATTCCGGCGAGATAAGCGCCGCGTAAGGCAGTTGGTTGAGCGCTTTGTCGGGAACTATACAAAGCTGTTTCCCTCTATCAAGAAAGGGCGCGATTGGTTCGATGAGTAAGCCATAAAGACGCCGCGCAATTTCCGCAGCGGCCGGCCCGGCAGGTCGGTTATCCTTGGGGCTCCCGGCTGGACTCTTGGCGACGAGTTGCAGGAAGGTTTTTATAAGCTCATTGAGTTCATTGCCGGATATTTTTTGTTCACGGGGAATGATCGGTCGGGCGCCGGAGACGACCCACATCACAACCTTGTCTTCCAGCGCGGCGTATTGGACGATCTGGGCCTTCTCCGGCATGCGCGCCTGGATCTCCGCGAGCGTCAGCGGCGGCGCCACTCGTTCAGTCCGCAGGTCGGGAGTGGCGGCGTCGTGAACAGCGCGCGGCGCGCCGCTCACCAAATCCAGCAGCGACCGCGCCCGGCAGCGCTCCGCTATCTCGAACGCCGCGCCATCATCGCTCTTCCGCGTGTGCCAGAAGTCAATCGCGATATCGTAGATGCTCTGCTCGTTGTCGAAGAAACTATTCCGGTTGCTCTCCTCGAGGATTTTGGCGCGGTGCTTCTCAAACAGTTCCAGCGTCGAACCGATCTCCTCTTCCAACGCCTGGGATCCGCCCTGGGCGAGCGACGCGGTGAGCAGCCCTTTGTGCGCGCTGTACTCGAAGTATTCACGGTCATCAAGCCCGCCGTAGAGGCTGATCGCCCGATTGAAATTCTCGGAGGCTTTATTGAAGTCGCCTGACTGGCCGTACAACTTTCCCAGCTTGATCGAGGCCAGAACGAGCAGTTCAGAGCGGGAAATTCCGTCCTTGAGGTCCTTCGCCACGTCGAAAGCGATCTGAGCGTTCCTGGTCGCCTCTTCGTAGTTGCGCAGGAGACCTTGAGTCAATGCGTAATTAATGTGTGATCTGCAAATCAACGATGGCCGGCCCATTTCACGCGCCAGGCGCAGCGCTTCTCGTTGGTATTCGGCCGCGGCCGCGTGTCGCCCCAACGAATTGAGGGGAAGGGCTATGGTCATGTATATCCCTACACGTAGCAGCGGCTCTACCGGACGCCGGTTTACCAGAGTCAGCCCATCATGGTAGAGCTTCAAAGACTGATGATAATTGCCAATTTTGTCATGCGAATCGGCGGCCTGAAGAAGGAATCTGACAGCGGCGTTCGTATCCTCGTTTGCCTGAGCCATCCGCAGCCCCCGCTGACTAAGCTCAATGACGGCGGAATAATTAGCAAGCCCGCTCAGCATGGATACCTCCGCCATCAGAGTCCAGGTCAGTAGCCACTTGTATCTCAACTTTGCGCAGACTTGCGACAGCCGTCTATGGACGGCCGAACGCAATCCCAATTCGGTTTGCTTCCGATGGCAGTGAGCCCACATGTACTCGGCCTGCAAGGATTCGCCCACGTCTCCGATCCGGCTGAACAGTTGTTTGGCCTGGGCGAAAAGTCCCTTCGCGTCCTCAGTATTGGCCAGGTCGAATTGCTTTTGCCCGGACTTCAACCACCCTCGCGCCTTGGTCAGATCAGCTTGCCGCGCCGACGCGTTCCGCCGGTAGAAAGCAGCCAGGTCGCCGATGAAGCGATCACCTGTAAACCGTTCTTCTAAAGCGCCGGCGTATGACAGCGTTTCCAGAAGTTGTACGGAGGCGCCGGTTTCACGCTCGGATATGGCGGACAGATAGTTGTCGAGCAGTTCGGGAATGACCAGGCTGCCGATCCGGTCACGATGTTGGTTGATGATGTCCCACGCCAGGTTATCGTCGCCACGGCGCCGGGCCTGGCCCAAGGCCTCCAAAAGCTTGGCCGGAGTTTGTAACGGTTGCTGTCGAACTTCTTCCATGCGCTGCAAGTTACGTCTCGCCTCGCCAGCCCAATGTGAAGTCGAGTCCTGTTTTAAATATCTCTGCCACTCATCGCGCGCTTGTTGCGGAAGCAGCATGCGTTGATAGAGAAGCGCGCGATTGAAAACGGCGTCGGGCAGGCTGGGGTCGAGCGCGAGCGCATGATTGAAATGTTCCAGCGCGGCGGCGAGTTGTTCGACCTCCTCATGCGACTCGGTTTCCGCCGTGGCGGCTTCGCCCATGCTCATAAGCGCCACTCCCTGGTCGTTGTGAAGCGGCGCGTTTTGAGGAGTCGCTTCTAAAGCCCGAGTGAATTGATCAACGGCTTTGCCGAATTCTTTCCTCGTCAAATAAAGCCGACCGAGCGCGTGCCGCGCGGCCGGGCCGGAATCCTCGGAGAAAGCGTCGAGCAGCAGCCTCTCGGCTCGCTCGCGGCCGACGTAATCCCCCGCGTCTTGTCCGCCGCCGCGCGTCTGAGCCAGCGGCGCGTAATCGAAACCGGAGATTCGGGCTTCCAGCGGACGCCATGACCGGTAGGCTCTGTTCAGCGCCGCGATTCCCTGATCGACTGCCGAACGCTTCGCCAGCAGGCGCCAGGCCCCGGCCGACAGCACAAGCGCAAAAACGACGATCACCACGCTGCGTAAGAGACGATCGTTTCGACCGCGCGGCTGCGCAAGGTCTTGTCGTTGATCGCCATTTTTTGAAAACATTTCGATCGCCTTTCATCCGCCTTACTGCAGTGCTTTGAGATTTGCCTGTCAACGCCAGGCCGGTCGGTGTTAATTGCGCGCAATTATTTCAATCTTTCGAGATTATCTTGAGCCTCTTTCGCCCAGGGAGAGTTCGGGTCAAGCTCCAGATATTTCCGCCATGCCTCGCGAGCCATTTGCGTCTGGTTTGCGCTCTGGTACAGGAGCGCGAGATTGAAGCGGGCTTCCGGTAAAGAGCCGTCCAGCCTTAAAGCCTCGGTAAGATGTTCGAGGCATTCTCGCTTTGTTTCTTCGCCCTCCGCCGCCCCGCTGGTAGACCGTTCCCGATCCCACTTTTCAAATAGCGTCGCGCCCAGGTCGCTATGAAGTTGAGCGTTATTCGGGGCCGCCCGCAAGGCCGCGTTAAAGAGAGCTTGGGCCTTGTCTAATTCCTTCTTCGCCAGGTAGAGGCGTCCGAGAGCGTGCTGCGTGGAGGCGCCTGGACGCTCAGCCAGGTCGTCGAGCAAAATTCTCTCCGCCCGATCGAGCGCGACGTAGTCAGGTTTGATTTGTTCGCCCCCGAGCCGTTTGGTGAACGGCGCATGGCCAAAGCCCGTGATGCGCGCTTCCAAAGGCCGTTGAGCGGCGTAGGCTTGATTTAACGCCGCCATGCCTTTCTCCGCTTCCGGATCGCCACGCCGCAACCACCACACCAGCCCCAATCCCAGGATCAGTAAAGCGTATGCGGCGATTTTCCATGCAGGCTCGAACAGATTTCGGCGCCAACTGAATTCCTGCCGCGCGCGCTCCGGCCTCGGCTCGCTCATCCGGGCCTGGCGTGAGACGTTGTCAATCGCCACGATATCGGCGGCTTGTTTCATTATTTCCTGAGCGACGATTAAATCCTGCCGTCGCCGCGGCGTGAGCAGGAAGTTCCTCGCGAACAGTTCCCTCTCTCCGTTTGGCATCGCGCCACGGGCGTAATCGTCAATCAATTCATCTTCGATGAGCAGCAGCCACTCGCCGTAATCGTCATCTTCCAGCAGACGCGCTTCGACCCGCCGCCGCTCTTCGTCGCTCGCATCGTCGAGCAGGTAGCGCCTGATGAGATCTTCTTCTTCAGGATTCCAATCCATGATTCGCTCAGCGTAACGACGCGCGTTCATGCTAAATGTCGCGCCGCGTCAAAAATTTCATGAAAATGTCATAGAGTCTCTTCGCGGC
>DASTMP010000239.1:0-8464 GCA_035714085.1 Blastocatellia bacterium | reverse complement strand
GCGCGAAGGGCGTGATTGAACTCGAGCTGGTGGCGAGCGGCGAGCGCTGGGGGCGCGGCCCGAAGCGTGATACTCATTCCAGTAACAAGGCGCGGGTGGATAGTCCGGCATGGCACCTGGTGCAGGCGCTCAACACGCTTGTCGCAGCCGACGGGAACACTCCCGCGATCGAGCATTTCGCCGACAAGGCGCGCCCGCTTTCGGACGCGGAGAAGAAGATGATCGCCGTGGCCGCTGGCAGGATCAATGAAGCGGCGACGAAGCAACAGCTCGGCGTAGACCGCTGGATTCGAGATGTGAGCTGGCGCGAAGCTCTCGAAATGCTGGTTTCAAAGCCGACGGTCAATATTGAAGGTTTGGTCGGCGGCTATATCGGGCCTGGAGGCAAAACCATCCTGCCTCACAAAGCGGTGGCGAAGTTGGATCTGCGGCTGGTGCCGGATATGACGGCGGCCGATGCGCTTTCCGCGCTCAAAGCGCATCTAGCGAAACACGGCTTTGGCGACATTGAAGTGAATATGACCGGCGGATACGACCCGACCAGCACGGCGGCGGACTCCGCGCTGGTGCAAGCGCAGGCGGCGGTCTATCGCCGGGCGGGAATCGATCCCATCATTATGCCGCGGTTGGCAGGCTCCTGGCCCGGCTATGTCTTCACCGGCGATCCGCTGCGGCTGCCCGCAGGACATTTCGGTCTGGGTCACGGCGGCGGGGCGCATGCGCCGGATGAATACTACGTGATCGAATCAACCAATCCCAAAGTGCAAGGCATCGACGGCGCGACGCGTTCGTATGTCGAGTATCTCTACGAACTCGGCCGCCAGGCCTAGGCGCCTGCTTCAGCATAACAACCTCTTAACGAGCCACATTCACAAGGAGAAACTCTCATGCCTAAAGTCAAAGCCAACGACATCACTATAAACTATGACCAGCAAGGAACTGGAGAACCACTGATCCTCATTCCCTACTTATCAGCCGATTGCGCCTGTTATGCCTTCCAGGTGGCGGAGTACGCCAAGCATTTTACCTGCTTCTCCGTCGACCACCGCGGCAAGGGTGAAAGCGACAAGCCTGAAGGCGTCTATTCCAGCGAGTTGTTCGCGGACGATATCGCCGCGTTCATGCAGGTTGTAGGAATCCAGAAAGCGCATATCTCGGGCTTGTCCTTGGGGGCGGCGACCGGAATGTGGTTGGCGGCCAAGTATCCGGACAAGGTCAAGTCATTGTCGCTGCATAGTGGGTGGACGAAGACGGACCCGTTTATCAAAACCGTGGTCGAAGGATGGCAGCTGACAGCCAAAGCATTGGGAAGCGTGCCCGAAATGGTCATTCAGGCTATTTTCCCGTGGTGCTTAACACCCGAGCTGTATGCCGCCAGGCCAGAATACATCCAGGCATTGGCAGACTTTGTTCGCAGCCGTCCCGCGCAGCCACTGGCGACATTCCTACAAGAGTCGAACGCCGTTATAGCGCACGATGTCGAGGCGCAACTGAGTCGGATCACTGCGCCAACGCTGATAACCTTCGGGCGACACGATCTGGTGACTTCGACCCGTTTTGCTGATCGAATGAAAGATAATATTCGCGGCTCCGAATTGATGATATTTGAAGGGTGTTCGCACGCGCCAATCTATGAAAAGGTCGAGGAGTTCAACCAGATGACCTTAGCGTTCTTGCAGAGCCACACGGTCTAGCGCGAGATTGAGCGCTAATGACAGGGCGTTAAGCGCAGAGAAGCCGCCCCGCGATACGGATGAAGTTCGCGCCTTGGCGCCTCGGGAGACGAAATTTTTCTATCCCCATCGCTTATACCAAAGGAATGTCTGAATGTCCGCGCGCCTGAAATTGACTTGCGGGCTTCATCGACTCCGCCAGCCGTCTGACTCCCGCCTCGATTTTCTCCGGCGGCAACGACGTATAACAGAACCGCGCGTGTTGACTGTTGATGGCGTCGGCGTAAAAAATCTCTCCGCTCGTGAAAGCCACTCCCGCCGCGATCGCCTGCTGCAACCACTGTGATGAATTGCGGCTTTGATCCCGTCGGAGCCAGTAATAAAGTCCACCCGGCGGAACCTCGAACTTCGAAAATCCGACAGGCGCATAGCGCTCCAGCGCGACATGGAAAGCGCGTCGCCTCCGCGCGTGTTCGTTTCTCAGTCTGACCAGATGGTCATCAAACATGCCACTTCGCAAAAAAACAGCGAGCGCATATTGCCCTGCGCCTTCCGTAAATAGAATTTCCCGCTGTTTGATCAACGCGAGCTGGTCCACAATATATTCCGGCGCCGCCAGCCATCCGAGTCGCAGTCCCGGCGCAAGATTCTTCGAGAAGGTGCTGAGGTGGATCACGATGTCGTGTTCGTCGAGGTGGTAAAGCGTCGTCGGCGGTTGGCAATCCAAATACGTATCACGGTAGGGATCGTCTTCGAGCAAGGGCACGCGATAACGAACCGCCAACTTCAGCATTTCCTTTCGTTCTCGCAGCGAAAGTGTGCGTCCGGTCGGATTGTGAAAAGTCGGGTTGGTGAAAATCAGCTTGGGTCGGTGGCGCATAATCAGATCCTCCAACTCACCCATATCAGCCCGCGTGATGTCCCAGCCGATCAGGTGCGCTCCTGCCGCGCGGAAAAGCTGAATCGCCCACACATAGCAAGGTCTGTCAATAATGACTGCGTCTCCAGGATCGATCAGGCAGCGGCTGATGAGCCCAAGCCCCTGTTGTGAGCCGGAGAGGATCAGGATGCGGTCAGGTTTCGCGCCAAAGCGCCCGGCGATGGCCTGACGCAAGCGTGGCAGGCCGGCGGTCGGCCCAATGCTCAACACTTCCTCGGGTTTTTCACGGAGCGCCTGATCGAGAAGGCGCTGCCAGTCTTTAACGGGAAAGATATCAATCGCGGGCGCTCCCGCGGCAAAGGAAATCAGATCCGTGGGGTTGGAGTCGCGGGTGATGTGGCGCAGCGCCGGGTCATTGATCAGGCTGGCGGTTCTGGAAACTTTGCCGCGCCACGCAAAGGGCGCGCCAACCCCCTCAGGGCTGGCGCAGACAAATGTCCCGCGGCCGACATGGCTGTGAATGAGACCACGCGCCTCCAACTCACGATACGCGCTCATCACCGTCGTTCGGCTGACTTTCAATTGGTCTGCCATTGCGCGCTCGGAGGGCAACCGTGTCCCAATGGCCAGAGCGCCGCTCCCGATCGCGCTTTCAAGCGCCTCCAGCAACTGGTTATAGAGCGGATTTGACGCCTCGTTCCTAAATTTGAACTTTGAGAAATCCATCACGCCAGATTATCGCCTGACGAAAGCCTATTGTCAGATACCAATTATAAATTGGCTATTGGCGAGGAAAGCCGCGGAGCTTACAGTGTTTTTTGATGAGACGCGACTCTATTAAGAAAACGAGATACGGAAAGGAGAAATGAAGAGATGAGTGAGCTATCGAAAATAATTGCGGATGGATTTATCCAAACCTATCGCGACTTCGGAAAGAGAGTCGGCGCCCTTTCGGAGGAACTCTCGGAACAGGAGTTTTGGACGAAGCCCTATCCTTACGGGAACAGCGTCGGACATCTGGCGCTGCATATCATTGGGAACCTGAATTATTACATCGGAGCCCATGTCGCCCAGACAGGATACGTGCGTGATCGGGATCGGGAATTCACCGAAGACGATCCCCCACCGAAGGAAGAGGTCTTGCGACGACTGGATGAAGTCGTTGAGCTAGTGGTCAAGACACTCGAGGCGCAGACAACAGATTCCTGGGGGGCCGACTATAACGCAATAGGAATGGAGTCCGCGAATGACCGATTTATGGTGTTCCTGCGATGCGCAGCCCATTTTCAACACCACATCGGGCAGATGATCTATATTGTCAATGAACATAAAAATCACCGCTGAAACTCGGTAGAGTGATCGATTGCCCAATCGCGGAATGTCCGCGCCGGCGTTCCGGTGACGTCTGCGACCGCGGACGTGACAAATGCAGGCTGGCCGATCGCGGCGGCCCACGCGTTCAACAACATATTTATGGCTGGCAAAGGCCCTACCCTCAACAACTCTTTACGCGCTTCCTCCGGCGATATTTCTTCAAAGCGCAGCGAGCGTCCGATCACTTCGCCGATTATGCCTACCTGTTCGAACTGGCTCAGGGATCGAGGCCCCGTCAAAACATAATCCTTTCCGCTGTAGCCTTCCTCGCAGAGTGTTCGGACCGCGACCGCCGCGATATCGCGCTCATCGATCGGCGCGGTTGGCGCCTCCGCGTAGGGCCAGCGCACGACGTCATCCGCGCGAATTTGCGGCGACCACCAGAGCAAAGCATTTGCCGCAAACATTCCGGGCCGCAGGATTGTCCACTGGAGTCCGGAGGCTTCAATCAGTCGATCGAATTCCGCGTGCATTTTTGCATGCGGGTTGGGCTGCTGGAATAATGGGTGAGCAGTCTGGTGCGGAGAGGAGAGGAAGACGATCCGTGAGACGTGTTTCGCAATCCTCTCCAGTGCGGGAGCAAAAGTCGTCGCAGGGGCAGTCCATACCATGAACACCGCATCGACATCGTCTAAGGATCGGTCGAGAGTATCGGGGGTCGTGAGGTCGCCCTGGACGATCTCGACCTGGGCGGGCAGATTGGCGGAATCCGGGTTGCGAGCCAGGGCGCGGACGCGGACGTTCGCGGCGATCAGTTGAGAAATGACCTGGCGCCCAACCGTGCCAGTCGCTCCTATAATAAAGACTCGTTTCATATTGCTCCTATAACAAAGATTTGTTTCATACGGGACCATCTTAAGAGCTATGATCAAGAGATGTCTAATCGCCTGGCTGGATGTCAGGAAAAATGAGGCAGATCAATTTGCCAAACTCAAATGCATTCACCTGATGAATTCCCCGTTCACGATAAAACTTCCTATCTGCATATGCTTTGGGCCTCGCTGGCGTTTGCGGTGATGGCGGCGTTCAGCCACCGGGCGGGCGAATCTTGCGATTGGCAATTGGTCGTTGTGTCGCGCGCGGTCGGCGCGTTTTTCTTCGCGACCATTATCGCAAAAGCCGGCCGCGTCAAGCTCGTCTGGCGCGGTTCGGCGACGCTATGGTTACGGAGCGCCGCGGGTAGCGCCGCAATGCTTTGTAACTTTTATGCGCTCGCGCACTTGCCGGTGTCGGACACATTGACGTTAATGAATACGTCGCCAATCTGGGTAACGCTGTTATTATGGATAATGTTTGGACAGCGGCCTACAACAGGCATTATCTGCGCGGTGGGCGCTAGTGTCGTTGGCATCGCGCTGATTCAGCAGCCGCATTTTCGGAGCGGGAAGTTCGCTTGTTTGATGGCTCTTTGCGGCGCGTTTTGCACCTCCATCGCCATGCTCGGCCTCAATCGGTTGAAACACATTGATCCGCGCGCCATCGTCGTGCATTTTTCCGGAGTCGCGAGCGTCGCCACCGTACTGTTTCTGGAGCTGACCAATCGCAAAGATTACTCGACACAATTGGGCGACAAATCAGTCTTGGCCTTGTTAACGCTGGTCGGCGCGGCGGGCGTAGCGGGACAAATCGGGATGACGCGCGCTTTCGCCAAAGGGCATGCCTCGCGAATTTCAGTCATCGCCTTGTCACAAATCTTATTCGGCTTGGGTTTCGATGTGTTGTTTTGGAACCGTTCGGTCAATCTGATCTCGTTACTCGGCATGGTCCTGGTGATCGTGCCAACGGCGTGGGTAATTCTCGGCAAGGCGCCTCAACAGAGCCATGATTTGATAGAAGTGGAAATGGAAGATTGATCCCGCTCTCGCTCCTCCGACGGCTTCGCTTCAACCGCCCACAGCCCGGGAGCGAAAAGAATGTGGAGTGGGCCATCAGCCTCATCCGGCCGAAGCTTGTTGACAGCGATTCCGGCATACATTCCATTCTCCCGGAACGTGTAGCCCTCCGTGATCCAACAACCCAAGCCGCCCACCGATTGACATGCCTGAGGCGGTTGCCAAGCACACCGGCGAACTATACGATCAGAAACAGCGAAACTCAATTTATAGACAGTCGATGTAACGTGATACTAAATTTTAACTATGAACAAAAACATCTATACCAAAGTTGTGATACAGCTTCTTCTGTCCCCGATCATCGTGGGAGCGCTGATCTTTCTCCCAGCGGGGACGCTTAATTATTGGCAAGCGTGGGTTTTTGTCGCAGTCTTTTATGCATGTAACGTCGCGATCTGTGTATGGCTCATGATCAAAGACCCGAAGCTCCTTGAGCGCCGCATGAAAGCCGGGCCCGCGGCCGAAAAAGAGCCGACGCAAAAGATCATCGTGATGTTCGCGATGCTGTCTTTTGCCGGATTGGGCATCCTCCCGGCGCTCGACCATCGCTTCGGGTGGTCTGATGTCCCGACTTCATTCGTGATCCTGGGCAACATTCTCATCGCGCTTTCGTATATCGCCTTTTATTTTGTCTTCAAGGAAAACACCTACGGCGCTTCCACCATTCAAGTGGAAGAGAATCAGAAGGTCATCTCGACCGGCCCATACGCGCTAGTACGCCACCCCATGTACACCGGAGCGCTTATCCTGATGCTCGGGATGCCACTTGCGCTCGGCTCGTGGTGGGGCCTTCTCTTGTTCATACCTGGCGTCGCGTGGATCATATGGAGGCTCCTTGATGAGGAGAGGTTTCTTTCCAGGAACCTGGCGGGGTACACGGAGTACGAGAACAGAGTCCGGTATCATCTAGTACCGTACGTGTGGTGAAATACAGCGTATTTAATGGGAATGCGCGAACTCGCGTTGGGCAGCAGAATGTCCATCGGTACGCCGGGGGCCAGTGTCAGGATCGGCGCAAGCTGTAAGCCGTATGGCAATTCAACAGCGCCCGAAAACGTGAAATAGTGGCGGCGGTCATTCGGCGACAGTGGCTGAATAAAAATGGAGTTTGATTTCAATATATCTTGTCTTACTGTTTTGATTGCGGCGCCCTCTCGCCGAGCGTGTAGACTTTCGTGTCGGAATGGTAAATCTTCCAATCGAACCAGTAGTCCTTCAGGGCCATGATCTTCTTCAATTGTTTTCCCGCGAGCGGGCCGCTGACCGCTTTTCCGGTGAAATCCCACGTGGTCGCGGTCTCAGCGTCTGTAAGTTGAATCGGCGCCGCGCCAGCTTTAACGAAAAATTCCAGAGTGCGGCCATCGACTGTCCGATCAAAGGCGCGGACGGATTTGTTGTCATCGCCCAACACGATGAACACTGGCGTTAAGCCGGCGCCGGCGCCAATGCTGTCGAGGATCAGCCGTTGCTTTTCCAGCGCGGGCAGCGGATACGCCGCCGATCTGCCATTGACCATCAGCCCCGCTATCAGCGTGCGCGGCGACAGTTTGTCATTGGGGTCTACGGGAGTCACAACACGGAATTTGGCGTATTGCTCTTCCCAATCGGCAGCCTCATAATTCCGCTTCACTCGCTCATCTGGCTTCAGTACGCGTCCCTGGCGGTTTTCACGCTTCCAGACGGCGAAGGTCAGCTCATCGTTATAAACCGGTGTCAGCTTCCTTCCCTTCAGCGGCCCGTGAATCGCCTCGCCCGACACTTGCTGCCACCAAGTGCCGGTCTCATCATCGCGCATAATGAAGTTCTGGTTGTTGATGCCCGCCAGATGGAACGTCAACTTCTTCCCGTCAACTACGGATTCCCACACCAGACCGGTGTGACAGAGCGTTCAGTAAGTCGCCGTGATCGGCTTGCCTCCGACAACGTCGTTGATGACGTGGTGATACGCCATCTGACGCACGGGATAGGCGACCGCCTCGCCATTGAGTTCGACCCCCATGACCATATCTCCGTCGGCGACAGAAGTCGCTTCGCCGGCGCGCGCATAATCGGCGTTCGGCAGCGGATTGAACATCCACTCGAAATGATTCTGCCGCGCGAACCACGTGACGGCGAGCAACGGCGCGAGCAGCGCAGGCATTACCAATCGGCTCCACCAACGCGCGCCGCGCCATAACTTGGAGCACAGCGCGAGAAACAGGACCGTCGCAACCACTGTCGCTATCGGCGACCAGCGGCGCAGCCGGTAAGACCATTCGACGCCCGCCGCGGTCTGCGCCTTGAGCGGCATGATCACGAAAACCGGAATCGCCACCATCGCCACGGCCGCCGCAACGATCAGCAGCAACGCCACCCATAACATCCAACGTCCTGACCTGCCCGTCTTGCCGGTTTTATCTGGTGTGTTTTCCATGTTGCCAGAGAAACTAAAAGGAGCCGAAAGCGGCGCCGCTGGCAGCCGCTTTCGGCCCAACTTGGAGAATATACGGCCTGATGTTCAGCAATCGCTCTGCCAGGATTGATTACCGCCGGCCGCTCTTACCGCAATTCATTCACACTACGTAAAATAAAATTTTCGACCCGCCATAATATAGAGGCCATAGTATATAGGATGCGGATGTGGGTGGCGAGATTTAACGAAGATG
>DASTMP010000238.1:0-4943 GCA_035714085.1 Blastocatellia bacterium | reverse complement strand
AATACGCAAGCCGAAATTGCTTTAAGTCAGTCTTTTACTTCTGGCTGACGTGTGGCGCCGCTCGGGCGCCTTCACTTCTGGGAAGCAAGTAGGAGCAAAATTGATGTCGAACAAGAGCAGCCGGAAGATAGTTCAGATCGGATTCGAGAGCAACACTTTTTTGAAAAGTTTTTCGGACATTTGGCCTCCGCGGGCCGGTCTTTGTATATTATTGTCGATATGAAAAACGACTCAGTGACAATACCGCCTGATCAGATACCATTCCCTGACCCCGAATTTGTTGATAATCCTGAGCCTCGCTGCCCATGTGTGCTCCTGCTCGACACTTCGGGTTCGATGAGTGACGTAAAACAGGTCTCGCAATCGCTCACTCCCGTACAAAAAATATTGAGCGAGCAGCGCGCGCCCCGGACGGTCAGGCCGATTGACGAATTGAACGCCGGGCTGCTGGCTTTCCGTGACGAATTGATGGCCGATGAACTGGCGGTCAAGCGCGTGGAAATATCGCTGGTCACATTCGGGCCAGTCAGGAAAATCACCGATTTTCAAACTCCCGACCTCTTTCGCGCCCCGAAACTCGCAGCCGAAGGCGACACGCCGATGGGGCAAGCGATCGAGAAGGCAGTCGAGATCGTGCGCGAACGCAAGGCGGCTTACCGCCAGAACGGCGTCTCTTACTACCGCCCCTGGATCTTTCTGATCAGCGACGGCGAACCGACCGACGATTGGCGTCGCGCGGCTGAGCTTGTCCGCGCAGGCGAACAGACTAAGGCGTTCGCCTTTTTCGCGGTCGGAGTCGAGGGCGCCAATTTCGACGTTCTCAATAACATCGCCGTGCGCCAGCCGCTTAAACTCAGCGGACTACGTTTTCGAGAGATGTTTATTTGGCTCTCGTCCAGTTTGAGCTCCGTCTCCCGTTCCACTCCCGGCGACGAAGTCGCGCTAGAAAATCCCACAGCGCCCGACGGCTGGGGTTCAGTTTGAAGATATTTCAGGGGCCATATTTCATACGGCATTTGAGATATGAAATATGGCAAGCGATTACGCTTCAGAAATTTTGCCTGCGCGCTTATGTGGAAATATGGTTTCGCCTCGGTTGCGGGGACCTTTCATCTCAAATCTTCGACGCCTTGTCAGGACGCGAGCCGCGTTGAAGTCGTTGTGGACGCCGGCGGCGCTGAGGTTCTACTCGCCGTGGCATCTGACGGGGCTGGCAGCGCGACGCTGGCTCAACTCGGCTCCAGATTGGCTTGCGACCTGTTCATTGATGAGGTCAAGTCTCACATCAAGGGCGGCAATACGCGCGCCATCATAGCAGATAATTTCATCACGGACTGGATCGGTAAATTCCGCCGGATGGCGCCCGGCTGGTCGCGCGCCGATAGCGCCAGGATACAGGATTTCGCGTGCACACTGCTGGCGGCAGTCGTCTGGCGGAACGGCGCGCTCTATTTCCAGATTGGCGACGGCGCGATCGTCGAGTCGCGGCGCAATGAGCCGGATCGATACACGGTCGTCTGCTGGCCGCAGCAGGGCGAGTACGCCAACATGACCAACTTTTTGACCGACGCGGACGCGGCGGAGAAAGTCGTTCGCGAGGCCCGATCCGGCGAGATTGACGAGATCGCTATTTTCACTGACGGCATGCAGCGGCTGGCGCTCGATTACCGCGCGAGATCGGCTTACGCGCCGTTCTTCGCCCCCTTGTTCACGTGGCTTCGTCCGCGCCCCGGCGGCCACTCGCGGGAACTTTCAGATTCGCTGGCCGTTTATCTTAATTCGGATAAGATCAACTCGCGCACTGATGACGACAAGACCTTGATTTTGGCTTCGCGAAGATAGGAGTAGATCCATGTCCAGAATTCCCGGCGCCTCCCAATCAGAGGCTATTCGCCCGGTTCACAGAATCTTCCACACGTCTCAATCGGACATCGTTCGATTGGGGCGGCGAATCGGAACCGGCGCGGAGGGCGAAGTCTACGAAATTCAGGATAAAAGCGATCTGGTGGCCAAGGTCTATCACGAGCCGCCGCCGGCGGAGAAGGCCGAGAAGCTCGTCGTCCTGTCGCGCCTCGGCAATGAAAGGTTGTTCAACATCTCAGCCTGGCCAGTCTCTACGCTGCGCGACGCGCCTAATGGAGAGGTCGTCGGTTTCGTGATGAAGAAAATCAGCCAGGCCGAAGAGGTCCACGCGCTGCACAGCCCGAAGAGCCGGCTGCAAAAATTCCCCGAGGCGTCGTGGACGTTCCTGATCTACGTCGCGGCCAACATCGCGCGAGCCGTCGCTGCCATCCACGAACACGGCCTGGTGATCGGCGACGTGAACCCCAAAAATATTCTGGTCACGAGGAAGGCTACGGTCTACCTGCTGGACGTCGACAGCTTCCAGGTCTCGGCAGAGGGAAAGACCTATCGCTGCGAGGGTGGATTTCCGGAATACACGCCGCCGGAATTGCAGGGCGTCGCCTTCCGCGACGTAGATCGCGCGCAGGAACACGACTGCTTTGGGCTGGCGGTAGTGATCTTTCAGCTTCTCTTTATGGGCCGGCATCCGTTTTCAGGCAGGTATCTGGGCGCGGGAGAGATGCCGCTGGAGCGGGCGATCAGGGAGTATCGCTTCGCCTACGGCGTTGACGCCGAAGCGCGGAAGATGCGGCAGCCTCCCGGCACACTGGCGCTTGAATCTATGCCGTCGCTGTTCGTGGAGCTGTTTCGCCGCGCGTTTTTGTCAGCGGATCGGCCCCGTGCGCGGGAGTGGATCGAGCCGCTCGAGGCGCTGGCGAAGGCGCTAAAAAAATGCGACCTGCACAGTGGCCATTACTATTACCAAGAATTGCGCGATTGCCCCTGGTGCGGGATTGAAACGCATGCCCGCGTACATCTCTTCAATTTCCTGCTCCCTAGAGATGATTCGCGGCGCGGACATTTCCGGCTCGACGAAGTCTGGAAAGAGATCGTGAGCGTCGATACGCCGGACGCCCCCCTGATCCAGATGCGGTTGGACGAGATATGGGCAGCCCCGACGCCGTCAGCGAAAATCGCGGCCTATGAGCGAAACAGGCTCAACTGCTGCATCGCGGCGCTTGTGTTTTCAACCTTTGCCGGGCTGACGATACCTGTACTCGTCGGTTTCCCGTTCGCCTCCTTCCTGTTTATTCTGGCTGGAATTGCCGCTTGCGCTATCGGTAAAACTGGGCGGACTGTGACCCTGGAGTCGCTCTATCACTCGCGACAGCAGGTTGCTGACGACCACTTACTTGAGGAAATCAAGGCCCGCTGGCGGCACGCGGAAGACGCGGCGCAACGGCTTAAAGAACAGTACTACCGCGAAGCAGGGAATGAGCGGTGGGGAGCCAAGCGGGATGAATTGCGGTATCAGAAAGAGAGCTACGAAAATCTGGCGCAAATCCGCCAGTTCAGGTTTCAACAGTTGGAGGCCGAGGCGAGAAAGAATCAACTCGATGAATTCCTCGATCAGTTCAATATCAATGACGCCGAAATCAGAGGCGTCGTGACTCCTATTAAAGCGGCTCTGCTCTCGCACGGAGTGGAGACGGCCGCCAACGTGGTAGAAGAAGTGAAGCAGATTCAGTCAGTCGGGCGCTCCCAGGCGGAAAGGTTGCTCGAATGGCGGCGCGGTCTGGAACAGAAATTCGTCTTCGATCCTGACAAAGGCGTTTCGCCCGAAGTCCGCTTCAAGACCGAACGAGATGTTGACGCGCTCCGATTTCGTTTGGAGAGCGAGCTGAGCGGCGGGGCGCATTACCTCCGCCGCATAAAACATGATATCGAAACCAGCAGGGAGAAATTGCAACCCGCCTTAACGCAGGCCTGTCAGGAGCTTGCCCAGGCCAAGAAGGACCTGGATGTCGCGCGCAAACGCAATTCACCCGCGCTGATCCTGATCGCGCTGCTTATCGCATTCTTCATCGGCGCCGCGATGATTCCGCATCTACCCACGAGGAGAATTGTAGGCCAGCCCCCTAACCCTACTAAGCCCGATCATGGCGCGCTGGCCGATCAGAAGATGATGCAAAGCGCTATGGCGCTTTATAGTGAGGGAGAGCGGTTATCGAGTGAAGGGAAATTAGAGGAAGCCGTCGTTGCGTTTCGGGAGGCGGTCAGAATTGATCCGAATTTTTACCGGGCGCATAAAGAACTCGGCTTTACCCTATATCGCCTGGGCAGATACCTGGAGTCTACTGTGTCGTCGAAAGCGGCGATCAACCTCCGCAAGGATTTCGACCCTTATTACAACATGGGGCTTGCCTATATGGCGCTGGGGAATTGGGGCGATGCGAAAATAGCCTTCGAATTCGCTATCTCGCATATCGATAAATATTCCTGGTCGGAGAGATCCACGCTTGCTTACTATTACCTCGGGGCCTCAATGGTACAACTCGGAGAGGCCTATTCGGCGATTGCTAGTCTGGAGGACTCGTTGAAGGACTATCCGAATTTGACTGTTGAGCGGTTGGAACTTGGGAGTTTGTACTTGTTGGTTGGAAACCGAGAAGCCGCAAGCGCGCAATATGAGAAACTGAAGCATATTGATCCGGCGCTGGCGGAGGAATTGATGAAGCTGATGAAGAAACGCGGCAAACCAGCTTGATTTAGGAGTAGCGTCATGTCCCGAATTCCCGGCGCCTCCCAATCAGAGGCCATTCGTCCAGTTCACAGTATATTCCACACGTCCCAATCGGACACCGTTCGACTGGGGCGGCGAATCGGAACCGGCGCGGAGGGAGAGGTCTACGAAATTCAGGATAGAAGCGATCTGGTGGCCAAGGTTTATCACGAGTCGCCTCCGCCGGAGAAGGCCGAGAAACTCGTCGTCCTGTCGCGCCTCGGCAATGAAAGGTTGTTCAACATCTCAGCCTGGCCAGTCTCGACGCTGCGCGAGGCGCCTGATGGAGAGGTCGTCGGGTTCGTGATGAAGAAGA
>DASTMP010000237.1:0-35841 GCA_035714085.1 Blastocatellia bacterium | reverse complement strand
GGCCGAGTTGTACCTGGCGCTGAAGCCCATTCCGCGCGCCGCGAATCCGGCCCAGATGTCCAGTTCGTCACTGCCGCTGAAGCCGGCGCAATCGGCCGTAAGAATCGAGTCGCGGGCCTGAAGCATATTCGGATTGACCGGATCGAGCTTCATTCCGTCAGTGACGATTTGGAGGGCGCGCTGGTTGCCCGTGGCGAAGCCAAGCCGAGTGATGATTCTCGCCCGCATTTCGAGCAGAGTCATACACCAGATTTCACCCAGGTTATGAACCTCGTTCGCGCCGTTGAATGAAAAGCCCAGCGGGCTTTCGGGAAACGCGCCGTCCGTCGTGTCTATCTGCGCCGGATCGGTGTCCGCGAAGGTCAAAGGATTATGCGGCTTTCCGTTCGCCCCGACCGTCGTCTTCACCGCATACGGAAACCGGCGGATGCCGTAGTAGAAGTTGTCGGTCCCGAGGGGGCCGAGCTGCAGCGTCGCATATCCCCCCGATGCGTAGAGCCCGTTGACATCTTCGTCGGCGGTCGAGAGCAAGGAGCGCGCGTAAAAATCCGACCAGCCTTCGCCCATTCCCCCGGACACGTTGCTGTTCAATCCGGAGCCGTTCGCGTGCAGGCGGTTGGATGTGCCGTGCGTCAACTCGTGCAGAACGACCTCCAGGTCCAGGTCTCCATCACGGTCCGGATTCGGCCCCGTGAAGATGTACATCTGCATGCGCCCTGATGTCCCGTCAGGCGGAGTCGAAAAGTTGGCGTTGTTTGTCCCGGAGAAGTCCTGCGCCTCCGCCTGAACACGGTCATTGCCCAGCCCGCCCCGTCCGAAATTATCCTGCTGGAAGTTTCTGGCCGCCTCGGTGAAGCCGAGTTCGTAAAGCCGGTCGTGGTAACGGTTCGACCAGAAGAAGAGATGCGTCACGATTCCCATACGATAATTGGCGAGCGTCGGCGCATCGCCAGGCGGCGGAATTCCCGGAGAGGGATTGTAGGGGAAATCGAAAACCCTGAATGGACTGCCGACGGGCCGTCCGTCAACATCAATGCCGTTCGGAGAGACTATGTCCAACCCGGCGTCGACGTTATTGCCAGTGGTCGTGTTCACTCCGTCCGTGATCCATCCGAGATTATCGAACGACGGAAGCTCGCTGATCAGCGTAAAGAGAGTGCGCTGGATGGGCGCGCCCTGAATGCCGGAGCCGGGAAACGCGTTCGAAGGCGAGAGCGGCGTCGGGCTGTCGTCGTTATAGACGCTGTATGTGGCGGTCTGCGTCTGGTCGCAGGTGATGTTCTTGCGAACCAAAACGCCTGTTTCTGGGTATTCGGCGTCGACCAGGGCATAGAAAGACGGCGAATTCCGCCACAACACCATTTCCCAGGCCAGGGTCGCGACACTGGCGTCCAGAGGGACGTACATCAATTTGAGTTCGATGTCATCCGAGAACGGCCCCGCGGGATAAAAGACAACCGTCCTGCCGTCCGGCGACGACGATTTAACGGCCAATTCGTTCACGTCCAAATTCACGTCTATAGAAGCCGCCGCAGCCACCACTGCCGTGGCCGGGGCCACCTTGGGCGCGATCTCAAGTTCCGACTCTTCAGTCCCGGTCAGTCCGCCCACCATCCGAGCAAGGGCGCCGTCGCCGGTGAAGGCCGCCACTGTCTCGCCCTGGAAGACCCGCATCCCATTCCACCGCTGCTCCATCGTCAACCACGAAAGCTTGCCGTTCGGATTTGTGTAATCGGCGGTCTTGATGAGTCTCGCCACTTGTCGCGGATTCATCCCGAACACACCGGCGTTTTCGTTGATGAAGCTTCTGACGACGCTATCGTGCGGCTGCTTAGAGGGCGGCGTCAGGAATTTGCGCCCCTTGCCTCTCGCGCCGACGACTACGGGGGAGTTGGTCAGGTCGCAGAAGGCCACATCCAGCTCCGGAACGCTCCTGGCCTTCATCTCTCTAGCGCCTTTCATCGCCAGCTTGAAGTTTTCGTTCTTCTCCTTCTGCTTCGAGGAGAGTTTTTCCATGCGGCGTTCGAACTTTGAGGCCGCGTCTTTAGAGTCTTTGTTCCGGATGTCGAAATAATCTCTTTCGGAATTGCTGGCGTCGTCGCGGCCCTTGGCCCCTCGACCGGCAGGTCCAGCCGCCTGCATCGAGAAATTCCATAAGAGCGTTGAGGCCAACAATGCGACAATGATGGCGGCCAAAATCCATAGTGGGGTTCTCTTCATATCAAGGTGTCTCCTTTTTGGTTGAGGATGGAAGCGACCTGCTCAATGGGATAGTTACGCCGGGAAGTCGCGCTCGCGCGAGGCTCCCCCGACCTCGCCAAAATATCGAGCGAGGGACCGGATTCGCCTGGCGAACAGAATGGCGATACGGAGTTTCTGGAAAAGAGCCTGCCTAAAGCTCAGGCCCTGATGATCACTACTGAAGACGCGTAGTAATGAATTACTGAATGACTATCAGACAAAAAGGTTTGAGGGTTACTGCTTATAATTGCTGGTGATGTTTCCGCGAGTTACCAAGAATTTGACGCGATCGCAATCTAAGGTAGCGCTTTGGACTTGTCAATGGCTTACATCGAAAGGATTTGATTTTTTTCCAATTAAACTGATTAGCATTCCCACGACCACCACGACCACACACCCGATCACGTTGTACCAGAGATAGCTGATCCCCGTAAGACTACTGAATACCGGCGCCGAGGCCAGAAATCTGATCTTCGCGAGATTACTGACTACCGCGACCGAGGCCAGTCCGCACAACATTCCCCAAAACGCGCCGCGCCCCGTCGCGCGCTTCGTCCCGATCGCCAGCATAAATACGCCGAGCATGGAGCCGTAGAAGTACGAGCCGAATTTGTTGACGACCTCGATGAGCGAGCCCTGTCGGGCGGCGAAGAGCGCCACGACACAAGCGAACAGCCCCCAGAAGCCGGTCGCCAGCTTGGCCACCTTGAGATAGTGCGAGTCGGAAGCCCCTTGCCGAATATGGCGGCGATAAACGTCCATCACCGTCGTCGTCGCCAGCGCGTTCAACTCCCCTGAACTGGCGGTCATCGCCGCCGCAAAGATCGCGGCGATGAGCAATCCCACTACGCCGATTGGCGCGTAAGTCGTGATGAAGGTCGGGAATACATAGTTAGTGTCGTTAAACGTTTTGCCTGTCGCGCTATGAACCAGATCGCCCGCGCGTTTGCGAACGGCGCCTATTTCCTCGTTCGCCGCTACGAAGCTCTGTTTTGCGGCGGTGGAAATATCGCCTTGCGTTCCGGCGTTGGCGAAAGTAATGGCTGCTTGCTGTCTAGATGCGAACGCGCGCTGGAATTCGGCGTCCAGCCGCTGATACTCGGCGCTCTGCTCGACCCTGGCCCTGTCATCCGCCTTGAAGATCATCGGTGGCTGCACGAATTGATAAAAGACAAAGACCATCACGCCGATGAAGAGAATCAGGAACTGCATCGGGATTTTGATGAAGGCGCTCATCAGCAGCGATGTGCGCCCTTCCGACACCGACCTCGCAGTGAGGAAACGCTGCACCTGGCTCTGGTCGCAGCCGAAATACGAGAGCATCAGAAACAGCCCGCCGATCAACCCTGACCAGAGCGTATAGGTCTCATTGAGATTGAAGCTCATGTCAACCGTTCTAACGCGCCCCACTGCCCCGGCCAGGCTGAGCGCTGAGCCCACCGAGACGCCCGCCGGGAATCTGTTGACGATTACGAACAGTACGATAATCAGTCCCGCGAAGACGACGATCATCTGCTTCACATCGGTCCAGGTCACCGCCTGCACGCCGCCGAACATCGTGTAAAAAGTCATGATCAACCCGATCGCCAGCACCGTCTGCCAGTCAGTCCAACCCAGCGCGATGGACAGGACGACCGCCGGCGCCGCGATGATCACGCCACACGAAAGGCCGCGCTGGAACAGAAAGCAGGCGCTGGCCAGCGCCCGCGTCTTCGAGTCGAAGCGCCTTTCGAGGTATTCGTAAGCCGTGTAAACCTTCGCGCGGTAAAAGAACGGCACCACCGTTACGCAAAGAATGACCATCGCGATCGGCAACCCGAAATAGAATTGAATGAACCGCATCCCGTCGGCGTATGCCTGCCCCGTCGTGCCTACGAGCGTGATCGCGCTCATTTGCGTCGCCATCACCGACAACCCGACGGCCCACCACGGCAGGCTGCGGTTGGCAAGAAAATAGCCCTCGACCTCGTTGCTTCTCTTCGTCAGCCGCAGGCCGTCGTAAACGATGTATATCAAATAAGCCGCGACAATCACCCAATCGAGCCAATGCATCCTTTGATCCTTCGAATGAACTTGCCACAGAGTGGCGGTGAATGAGCCTCCGGTCACGGCAGCGTAGTGGAGTGACCGAGAGCCGTATTTTTTCTCGCCGACTGGCTAGTGTTCCGGCTATGAATCATGGTATAACCGCTGCAACACGAACGGCTCTGTCACGAAGGTTGCAAGTACCGCGTGAGTCACCGTTGCGGCTCTTTGAAACTCAAATTTGGCGGTTCCGGCAGGAAGTCTGCCGGGTAAAAATTTGAACGCTAAAGTAGAGAAACAAGTCATAGTCTCTTTTTGAGAGGTAGGGTCGAGCGGACTCTAACCCCCTGAACGCCTGTGGAGACCGCCGATGGGTGGTCACTGAAGCAGGAACGCTACGATAGCAGAGCTCAATCGGCGTCACGGCTTGACAAAGATTGAGCGCTCTTATCGGTCGGCGACGCTAATACTGAAAAATCCGCGAGAAGAGCCAGAGCACGACGATCAGGCAAGTGGTGTAAATAATGACTGTGATGTAGACGCGGTTCCAATATGGATACTCGCGTTCTTCGTCGCGCGGCGCCGGTTCATTCATTGGCCGTTCCTCCTTCGTCAAGTTCGCCAGAAAGCCCAATATCCGGCCCCGATCCAGCCGAGTAATACGACGGTCAGCGCGAGTTTCTGTTTGATGGAAAAAACATCCCGGCTGAGAACGGAAAGGATGATCGCGGCTGCCATAAGGGCAAGGACGATAAACACCCACGGTCGGGGATAACTGTCCTGCTGGCGCGGCTCAAGTCGTATCCCGGCCTTGAAATTGTAGATGCTTTCACTCAGGCTCCTGCCAATATCATCGAGAAATGGCCGCCCCAAAAGGATCAGAACCACGATCAGAATGATTATCAACACCCACTGATTCATTTCTCATTCTCCTTCCGTCAGAAAGTCGATTTCTTATTCGCGTGAAGGCTCCTACCTAAAACCTACGACCGAACACCTAAAACCTAAAAACCATCCAAACCGTCATTCGGTAAAGCCGTCGAAGGTTGTGTTTATAGGTCTTAGGTAATAGGTAGTGGGTTTTAGTTTCTTCCTTGACGACTTTATTTGCTTACGCGCGCGAGCTCAGCCAACACCTTTTCGTGTAAAACCGGCGCGTACTCCAACTGCTCCGGCCTCATCAAGACGCTGCGAAACACGGTCATCAGCGGCGCGTCCCAGATCAGGTCGGAATGGCTCGCCAGATGGTTCGGCTTCGCGTTGAACTTCGCCAGATAGACCGGGTGGGCCGCGTCGTTCATTAACTCTTCAAAGACCCGCTGGGTCAACGCGCTGATCTGCGACGCCTTCAACCCTTTCGTTATGGCGTAAAAATTGATGATGTCCAGCGAGGGTTGGAGAATCAGCCGCAACTCGTCGCTGGTTTCGATCAATCTCGCCCATTCGAGCGCGGCCTTGCGCGTCTTTCGCAGGACCGCGCCCAGTCCCGTTTCCGATTCGAGCGGGAAGCATTTCAAGGTCGCCCACAGGGCCGCGGCCGCCGCGCCCGCGCGCGAACATTCCAGGCTGATCTCGCCCAGGTGCAGGTCGCCCGATGTGAAATATGTGAACGGCGAATCGTGCTTGTAAAACCGCCCTACGGTGGGGTCGCGGAAGATCACAGAGCCGCACCCGTAAGGCTGCAAGCCATGTTTGTGCGGGTCGACAACCACGCTGTCGGTCTGCGCGATGGCGCGAAACGCCGAGGCCGCGCCCTCGCCCAGAGTCTCGTCTTCACCGGCGAGCAGCTTGAAAAAACCGCCGTAGGCCGCGTCGATGTGAATGCGGAAACCGAATTCGCGCCGCAATTCCAGAGCCTCGTCAATCGGATCGACCGCCCCCAGTCCCGTAGTGCCTGAGGTCATTACCACAGTGCCGATCCCGCCCGACTTCAATTTCGCGCGCAGGTCGTCGAGGTCCATTCGCCCGCGCTCGTCGACGGCGATCTCGACCCCGCGCGCGCCGATCACCTCGCACATTCGCGGGTGCGTGTAATGCGATTCCGCTGAAAACGCTATCGCCTTGTCGGGGCGCAGGGAACGCGCGATCCAGAGCGCTTCCAGATTGGCTATCGTGCCGCTCGAAGTCAGATGGCCCAGATGGGTTTCGTAGCCGAACATCCGCGCCATTTCGGCGACCACCTCCGTCTCCATTCTGGCCGTGGCGGGGCCGCCGTCCAGCGCGTGGTTGTTCGGGTTGATCTGCATGGCCAGAAAATAGGCCAGCGCGGCTATCGGATGCGGCGGCTTCAACATCTGTCCGGCGTAGCTCGGATGGAAGAACGGATAGTTGTCGCGCAGCCGCTCGATCAATTCGTCCAGCGTCTCGCGAGCCTTGCCTTGCGGCAATCGCAGAGTCTCGTCCAGGTCGTAAGCATGCCAGCGCGAGACCATCTCCGTGAGTTTGACGAGCGATTCGGGAAGTAGTTCGAGGATCGCCGACGCCGCCGGCGCGAGATGAAATGGTTGATCGTTATCTTTCATAGGGTTTCAAGCAGACCCGATTGCAGCGTCCTCAACGCCCTGTAGACTTGCTCTTCGACCTCGCGCGCTTCGACCTCGAACGGGATGCTGCGATAAGCCCTCAGGTGATTCATCCCGCGCAGGCGGTTTTTGAAATAAGCCGCGAGGTAGCGCGCGCGAAAACGCCACGCGCCGTGCCTCTGGTATTGCAGACAGTGCGCGACCTCGTGCGCGATGAGCGCCAGGCCTTCGATGGTGTCGACGCGATATACGCCGGGCGCAAAGTAGATTCTGTAGCGGTCGGCGTACCCGACCGGGCCGCCGACGACGTAGCGCGGAATGCCTTCGCAGATGCGAATCCGGCTCAAATCTAGCTCCGGGAAGAACGGCGTGAGCAGCGCCACGACCTCTTCCGGCAAACATTCAATCTCTCGTTTCATCGTTCGGCGCCCATGCCGATCCGCATCGCGCGCGTCAGCATCTCGGCGAAGAGTTCGACCAGCGGCTGCGTCAGCATTCTGAAGGCGGCTTCAAGCGCGCGCGCATATCGCGCCTGAGTCAGGTCATCGGCGAAGATCATGAGCGGAGGCATCCCCTCGCGCTCGGTGTAGAAGCCTGCGGCCAGCGTCGCCGTGGTCTCAATGTGTGAAGGAAACGGGTGAAGATCGAGCAGCCGCAGATAGACAACCGCCGCGCGCTCGACCGGGCGCAAATCCCTGAAGCTTTCAGTGTCGAACCAGTCGAAGGCGTTGTCCAACATCCGCGGCAGAATTATGGCGGGCGTCGGTTCATGCGTCGCGCTGAGGGGGGTCGCCTCGGTCTTTCGCAGAACGTCCGCGCCCGGCGCAGCTCCGGTCACCGTCCGATGAAGTTCGAGCAGTCGTTCGACGCCGAACTTCGCCTGGGGATCGGCGGCCCACGCCGAAACCAACTCGGCGGCTTCGAGCAGACATTGTTCGTTAATTCCCCGTCCCGCGAGCCGCAGCGCCTGCTCGACCTGCTCCCGCCGAGTTCGCGCTTCGATTTGAACACGGGCGTCGGATGATTGGCGCTCCCTGACCCAAGACTCCCGCTCGCTCGCCAGCAGATCGGCCCACGACGCCGAAGATTTCAGGTTGTCATTGAAGACCGGTAGATCCATAGATTAGATGGTGAAGTAAAGTTGCCTGCGTTTGATCGCCGTCGCTATAATGCGCGCTTGATTTCAGGTCATGCAAGAGACAATCAACAAATGATGAGAGGCCTGACGCTTTGCGGCTCCGCGGGGGCTGGAATCTCTAAACATGCTCTTAGTTTCGCTGATCAAGGAGGCCGTATGCGAATGAAAAGACTGTTTGCGATTTCGCTTATGATCGGGCTGTCGGCTTCATTTATCGCCCTGCAAACCAATCCGGCCATTATCGCGTCGGCTCAAGACGCAAAGGTAAAGCAGGATGGCTTTATCAGTGGGTGTTCGGATTCGGTGATTGACGCGTTGGATGAATGTATTCAGGAGCGCTTCAGCAAGGTGGAAACAATATTCGGCATTACCAGAGTTGGGACAACAACAATGAAAGGCCACAAACGATCTTTCCAAGCGGAGACAGAGGTGGAGCGCATGGTAATAGCTAACCTGGAAGGGAGCGGATTACAAGTCGGATTCTATTTATGCGGTGGTAGCCCGCATTACACCCCTACAAATCCAGAAGGAATCCTTGCCTTCGACGGTATCCGTGGTCCTGTGGTGATCACACCTATTGCCTCAAATTGGGAACTGCCTGAGAGCGGCAAGGTCTGGCGCGAAACTAAGAATGCACTGCGTTCTTTCAAGGAAAAGAATCAGTACGAATTCGCTATTGAAAATTGGAAGGTGGCGGCCCGCCCAATTCGCGCCCGCGAATCCTGTCTTGATTGTCATATACATAAAGCGGGTATCCTTTCATCCGACGCTCCAGAAGGCTACAGGCGTTTAAAAGCAGGCGATGTGCTCGGCGTAGCGATGTACGTATACGCCCGCGCTCGATAATTGAGCGCAGTCGGCCCGATCGGCGTTCTGCTTTATACTTACACGACGTCCGCGAAATTTAACAATATCAAGAAAGCGTAAAATTCACTGTAATCTATGTCACTCAATCTTCACGGTATCATCGCAGCGTTGCCCACGCCGTTCGGACACGACGGCGAGGTCGATCACGATAAATTGAAAAGCAATCTCGAACATTGGAATCAGACCGACCTGAAGGGCTATCTGATTCTGGGTTCGACTGGGGAGTTCCCGCACCTGACCACGGACGAGAAGCTGGCGGTGATCGAGACCGTTCGCAGCGCGATGTCGTCCGAAAAGCTGCTGCTGGTGGGCACGGGCGAGCTGTCGACGCGCCAGACCGTCGGAATGACGCGGCGCGCGCACGAACTGGGCGCGGACTGTGGGGTCGTCGTCACGCCGTTCTATTACAAGAAGGTCCTGGACGACGAGCATCACGAGGCTCATTACATGCGCATCGCCGATAATTCGCCGATGCCGATCATGATTTACCTGATCCCGCAATTCTCCGGCGTCTACCTGATGCAGGAGACCGTGGCGCGATTGGCCGAACACCCGAACATCATCGGCCTGAAGGAAAGCTCGGGCGATCTGACGGCCTTGAAAGACCTGTTCCGCGAATTGAAGAACAGCGACTTCAGGGTGATGGTCGGCTCGCCGGCGATCCTGACCCAGGGCTTTGACGCGGGCTGCGCGGGCGCCGTGCTGGCCGTCGGCGCGCTGGCGCCGCGGACCGCCTGCGCGATTGACGACGCGTATATTCATCATAATAACGAGCGCGCCGAAGAGTTGCAGAAGCGGTTGGCCTCGCTGGCGCGAGTGACGGCGGCGAGCGGCGTCGGGCATCTGAAAGCTGCGATGGACGTGGTCGGGCTTTACGGCTACCTGCCGCGGTCGCCGATGCCCATCCCGACCGATGAGGAACGCGCCGGCATCGAAAAAGCGATAGAGGAGAGCGAATTGTTCGAGAAGGGCGAAGACGGGCGGTGGAGAGAGGTGGAGCAGAGCGTCGCGCATCAATTCGCCGACTGAAATCCGTCCACGAAGCGGCGCCAGGAGGCTCGAAGTGGGAGAGAAGACTTTGCGCGCCTTCGTGTGATTTCGTGGATGATCCTATAGGAGCTTAGGGGAGAATGGCGGACAACACGATCAGATTCGATCAAATTCCACGCACATCTCGGCTTTTCAACGATTTTCTATACGACTTCGAGCGCGTCTCGCGGTTCTACCAGCCCGGCGGCCTTGACGTTTCGGCCCTGGTCGCGCGCGCGCCGAAGGTGGCGGCTCAAACCTTCTCGCGCGACGCCGTGGCCGACGCGCTCGCCGATCAGAACGCGCGGGCCGGCGCAAGCGATCAGACCTTCGCAAACATCGAGCGCCTCCGCCAAAAAGACTCCGTGGTCGTTATCACAGGCCAGCAGGCCGGTCTTTTCACCGGCCCGCTCTACACGGTCTTCAAGGCGCTGACGGTGATCAAGCTGGCCGAACATCTGCGCGCCCAAGGCCTCAACGTCGTGCCCATGTTCTGGGTCGCCGCCGAAGATCACGACTTCGAGGAAGTCAACCACACCCGCCTTCTCAACCGCGAAGGCCAGCTCGTCACGATCACTTACGCCGGATGTTCGCCCAAAGAAGGCAAGCCCGTAGGCGACGTCAAACTGAACGAGAAGATCTCCGATAACATCGACGAGATGATCGCCGCGTTGCCAGAATCGGAGTTCATGCCGCGTCTCGTCGAAGATTTGCGCGATTCTTACAAGGCGGGCGCGAATTTCGCAGACGCCTTCGGCGCGATGATGATCAAGATGTTCGGCAAATTCGGCGTAATACTGATCAACCCGCTCGACGACCGTTTGAAAGCCGTCGCCGGGGAAATTTACGCCCGGGCGATGTCGAACGCGCCGGAATTCGCGTCACGACTTGTCAACGCCAGCGCGCAGCTCGAGGCGTCGGGCTATCACGCGCAGGTCTACGCCAACGCAGAAGCCGCGCCGCTGTTCATGCTCGACGAGGGCCGCCGAACGGCGATGACGCGGCGCGACGACGGGCGTTTTTACCTGAAAGGGAGCGAGAAGAGTTTCGGGTCGGCGGAACTGCTAGAAACCATCCGGCGATGCCCGTCCTGCTTCAGCCCCAACGTGACGCTGCGCCCTATCGTTCAGGACTTCCTGCTGCCGACTCTCGCCTACATCGGCGGCCCCGCCGAGATCGCATACTTCGCCCAACTGCGCCCGAATTACGGACTGCTCAACCGCGTCGATCCCGTGGCCCTGCCGCGGGCGAGCTTCACCCTGGTCGAAAAACGCCTCGCCAGGACGATGAGCAAATACGACATCGAATTCGCCGGTCTCTTCGCCGGATTCGAAGAGGTGATGAAGACGGTGGTCGAGCGCAGCCTGGACCATAACACCGCGACCGTCTTCGACGAGACCGAGAAGGCCTTCAACGACCAGTTGGAGAGACTGAACGCTTCGCTCACAGCTGTAGACCCGACGCTGGCCGATGCGTTGAAGGGCGGGCGCGAAAAGATTCTCTACCAGCTCCATAACCTGCGCACTCGCTTCATACACAACCGCGGAAAACGCGACGAAACGACGAAACAGCAGATCGAACGACTCTTCGCCGCGCTCTACCCAAATAAAAACCTGCAAGAGCGCGAGATCAATGTCTTCTACTTCCTCGCCCGCTACGGCTATGAGTTGATCGATCGAATCTACGACGAGGTGGAGGTTGGATTGCGCAATCACAAACTGGTCAACCTCTAACAGACAGAGAAACGGGGAGTGGGGAATAGGGAATGGGGGAAGATATTCTTCCCACTCCCCACTCCCTCTTCCCCACTCCCTTTTTCCTGTTCAAATTCGAGCGATCTGCGCGTGATTCAGCCGTTCTTTCAACCATTCAGCGATGTCTTTCAGGCTGTCATACGAAATCTCATGTCCCATGTCGTATTCGCGGTAGGTCAGGTCGACCGGCAATTCCGACAGCTTGGCGCGCGTGTCACGTCCCTGATTGATCGGTATGAGCATATCGCGCGAGCCATGCGCCACGAAGATCGGCAACCCGGACAGGGTGTCCTTGTCGGCGACGAGTTGTAGCGCCTGCGGCAACGCTCGTCCGCTCATCGCCACCACGCCCGCCGCCGATCCAGGATAGGTCAACGCCACAGCGAGACTCATCATGGCCCCCTGGCTGAATCCCATCAGATAGACCGCCTTCGGATCGCAATCATAGGCTTCGACGATTTCGCCAAGGAATTTATGGATCGTCAGGCGGCTGCTCTCGACTTCTTCGGGGTTGACGACGATGCCCTGCGGAGTGAAGCCGAGGTTGAACCAGGCGTAAGACATAGGCTGCAACATAATCGGCGCCTGTGCGCTGACGATCAGGAAACGCTCGTCCAGGTAAGGCGCTAGCGAAAACAAGTCGTCCTCGTTGGCGCCATATCCGTGTAACAGCAACAGCAGCGGAGGCTTCCCTCCAAGACCACTCTTGGGAGGCGCGACTTGATGAAACAGAGAAAAAGTATGATCGCTCATAGAATAATTGTGTCCTTCGGGTTGTTGTTCGACGGCGTAGAGTGAGCGATGCGACGCTTGATCGTCAAGCTTGGGAATGGGGAGTAGGGAGTAGGGAGTGGGGAATAGGATGTGGGAAGTTGGGACGTTTTCAATTATCAATGCCCCACTCCCCACTCCCTACTCCCTACTCCCCATTCAAAGGCTTGCAACTTGCAGCGCTAATACCGAAACTACGCCAATCATGACCATCAACGACCCACTTATTCACCCGGCTTTGCTCGACCCGCGCCAGTGGGCGGAGGTCGATCTTTACGATGCGACGGTCAACATCGAGCGCGAAGCGATCGCAGGCGACGAACATCACACACCTGACCGCAAAGTGTCGATCAAACATCTGAAGCTCGACCTACGTTTCGACTACGAGCGACGCCACGTCGAAGGCGTGGCCGCGTTCAAGTTCTCTCCGATCAATGACGGCCTGACACATTTCGATCTGGACGTCGCGGAGATGGCGATCAAGGGCGTCACGCTGACCTCAGTCGAGGAGCGCGACGCGGGCGATCCTTCGAAATCCTCAAATCAGACCGTTGGCGATCAGACCGTCAGTCCCCTCTCCCGACGACTCGAGTTCGAGACGCGCCTCGAAAAGCTGGAGATCGAATTCGACCGTCCCTACGCGCGCAACGAGCTGCTGACCATCGAGGTCGAGTACTCCTGTTCGCCGCGCAAGGGCCTCTTCTTCGTCGAGCCTGACGAAGCCTACCCGAACAAGCCGCGCCAGATCTGGTCGCAGGGCGAGAACGAGGACGCGCACTGGTGGTTCCCCTGCAACGACGTGACCAACCAGAAGATGACGACCGAGATAATCGCCACCGTCCAATCGAACTTCTTCGCGCTCTCGAACGGCGAACTGGTCGGCGTCAGCGAAAACAACGGCGACCGGACCTATCACTGGCGCCAGTCGCAGCCGGCGCCAGCCTACCTGGTCACGATCGTCATCGGCGAATACCAGGCGCTCGACGATGATTTCGAGAGATTGCCGATCACCTATTACGTCTACAAAGACCGCGTCCGCGAAGGCATGAGGCTCTTCGGCGCGACGCCACGAATGATCGAATTCTTCGAGGAGAAGTTCGGGCACGCTTATCCATACCCGAAATACGCTCAGATTCTGGTAGACGACTTTCTGTTCGGCGCGATGGAGAATACCTCGGCCTCGACCTTCACCGACCGCTGTCTGCTCGACGACCCCGCCACGATCGACCTGAGCTACGACGACATCGTCGCGCACGAATTGGCGCATCAATGGTGGGGCGATCTTGTGACGTGCAAAGACTGGTCGCACATCTGGCTGAACGAGAGCTTCGCGACATACAGCGAATACCTCTGGCGCGAACACGCGCGCGGCCGCGATGAGGCGCGATTTGCGCTCTTCCAGGACTTCCTGACCTACCTGCGTGAAGACCGGACGAGCCATCGCCGCCCGATAGTCTTCAACCGCTACCGGTTCTCCGAAGACCTGATGGATCGCCACGCCTATGAGAAAGGCGCCTGCGTCCTCGACATGCTGCGATTGGAATTGGGCGACAACGCCTTCTTCCGAACGCTCGCGCATTATCTGAGCAAACACGAATTCCGAAACGCCGAGACCAACGATTTCAAAGTCGCCATCGAAGAGGCGACGGGGCAAAATCTTCACTGGTTCTTCGACCAATGGCTCTACGGCCCCGGCCACCCAGAAATGGAAGTCGCTTACGAATGGCGGCGCGAACAGAATCTGTTGAAGCTCTCGGTTAAACAGCTTCAGGGGCAGCTTCAAGGGCAGGTTCAGGGAACTGAAGACGGGACGCGCGTCTTTCGCTTCCCCGTCGAGATCGAGATCGTAACGGTTGAGCCTGACGAAGTGATCGAGGCCGAGCGGCGCGCGAGTTATCAGGTCGTCGTCGAAAAAGCCGAGCAGGATTTCTACTTCCCGTGTGAAACGAAGCCACGAATGGTCCTCTTCGACAAAGGCCATCGCGTCTTCAAGGTCATGCGCTTCGAGAAATCGGCGCAGGAACTGATCTTTCAACTGACGCGAGCCGAAGAGGCGATGGACCGCGCCCGCGCCGCGAGAGAGCTGAGCGTCTTCAAAGGCGAGGATACCGCGAGCGCGTTGCGCGAGGTTCTGCTGGGCGATGATTTTTACGGCGTGCGAATGGCCGCCGCCGTCAGTCTGGGCGAGATCGGCTCAGGCGGCGCGAGCGCGACGCTGCCCGACGCGAGAGCGGCCTTGCCCGGCGCGAGAGCGGCCCTGCTGGACGCTTACCGCCTGACGAAAGATTCGCACGTGCGCCGCGCCTGCGTCTGGGCTCTGGGCAATTTCAAAGATGAAGAGACCGTAGACACCCTCGGCGAAGCTCTCGGCAAGGATGAAAGCTATTACGTCGCCGTCGCGGCGGCGCGCGCCCTGGCCCACATCGGCGGAGATAAACCGTACGACATTCTCTGCGCCTCGATCTCCCGCACTTCCTGGCAAGAGGTCATCGCCGCCTCGATCTTCCACGGCTTCGCGCAGGCCAAAGAGATACGAGCCGTCGAACTGGCCATCGACCACAGCAAATACGGCGTACGCGCGCCCATCCGAGTCGCCGCGGTCGCCTGCCTCGGCGCCCTCGGTAAAGAATTGAACAAAGAAAAGAAGGACGATCGGGTAGTCGATCATCTGATCGAGATGCTGAAAGACAAGGCCGTCCGCGCGCGTCTGGGCGCAGTCAAAGCCCTGGGCAAGATCGGCAATAAACGCGCGCTCCTTCCTCTGCGCGAGGCCCAGCGGCGCGAATGTCTCGATATGATGAAAGGCGCGCTCGAAGACGCTATTAAGTCATTGGAGGAAAAAGCGCCGGCTTGAAGCCGTCATTGACGCTCCCCGGTTGCTGGATTACATCGGTTGCAGTATAAAACTCGCCGCTGAATGAACGTTCATTCAGCGATCAAAAGGAGTTCTCAAATAGGATGAAAATCATAGTCTGTCTGAAACAAGTGCCGAAGGCCGATTCGATTCTTCGGATCAACGAAGAGGGGACGTGGATACAGGATCGCGATCTGACTTATGAGATCAACGAGTCGGATGCTTACGGGCTGGAGGCCGCCTTGCAGCTCAAGGAGAAGCATGGCGGCGAGGTGATCGCGCTCTCGCTCGGCCCTGCGCGCGTGCAATCAGTGATCAAGGAGGCTCTGGCGCGAGGCGCCGATCGCGGCATCCACCTGGAAGATGCGGCGTTCGACAAGCTCGACGCGTTCGGCGTGGCGACCGTCATAGCGGCAGCCGCGAAGGCCGAAGGCTTCGATTTGCTGCTGACCGGTCTGCAATCGGACGATTTCGGATTCGCTCAAACGGGCGTGATCGCGGCCGAACTGCTGGGCCTGCCGCACGCGACCATCGTGATGGATGTCGAATCGCAGGAGGGGCGCATCCGCGTCAAACGCGAGCTTGAGAGCGGCTTCTTTCAATGGGTTGGCATGCCCGCGCCTGCCGTGTTGACCATTCAATCGGGCATCAACACGCTTCGCTACGCCACGCTCAAAGGGATCATGGCCGCGAAGAAAAAGGAGATCAAAAAGCTCGACGCCGCGGCGCTCGGCGTTGATCCGGCCCAACTCGCGCCGAAGATGGAGTTCCGCAGCGTCCATCTGCCGGTGAAGAATAAGCAAACGCAATTTATCGAAGGCTCGCCGGCGGAGATCGCAACGAAGCTGATCGAGAAATTGAAGAACGAGGCGAGAGTTTTTTAGACAGGATTGACAGGATTTTCCAGGATGTTATGAATTGAGTTGAATCCTGAGAAATCCTGTCAATCCTGTCTATTTTCCGGGGGGAAAATGGCAAACGGAATTTTAGTATTCATCGAACACGTTGACGGTAAGATCAATCGCGCGTCATACGAGGCCGTGCGAGCGGCGCAATTGATCGGCGCGCAGACCGGGCAGGAGGCTTCGGCGGTGGTTTTCGGGCAAGGCGTCGGCGAGATCGCCGCCGAAGTCGCGGCGAAGAAGGTCAAGACCGTTTACTCGGTCGAGAGCGAATGGCTTAAACATTACACCGCCGACGGCTACGCGAGCGCGTTCAGACAGGTGGTCGAGCAGACGCGGCCCGCGCTGGCGCTGATGACGCATACGTATGAAGCGCGTGATTTCGCGCCTAAGCTGGCGGCTTCGATGAAGCGGATGCTGATCGGCGACAACATCGGCTACAAGGTCGAGGGCGGGAAGGTCGTCTTCACGCGCCAGATCTTCCAGGGCAAGCTAGTCGCCGACGTCGCGCCGGTGGGCGACGCGCCACATTTCGCCAGCTTCCAGATCGGGACGTTTCGAGGCGACGAGTGCGAAGCGGGTCAGGCCGCCGTCCAGGCCTTGACGGTCAACCTCGACGCCGACCTCATCCGCCAGCAGCCCGAAGAGCGGTTCAAAGAGGCCAAGGCCGCCGTTGATCTGACGCAGGCGCCGCTGATCGTCTCCGTGGGGCGTGGGATCAAAGAGGAGAAGAACATCGAGGTCGTTAAGAAGCTCGCCTCGGCGCTGGGCGCGGAACTGGCCGCGTCGCGCCCGATCTGCGACAACGAATGGCTGCCGATGGATCGCCAGATCGGGTCGTCGGGACAGACCGTCTCGCCGAAGCTTTACCTGGCTGTCGGAATCTCCGGCGCGATCCAGCACATCGTCGGGATGAAAGGCGCGCGCACCATCGTGGCCATCAACAAAGACCCCGAAGCTCCGATCTTCGAGATCGCCGATTACGGCGTCGTCGGCGACCTCTTCGAGATCGTGCCTGCACTGACGGCTGAAGCCGAAAAAATGAAGTAGTAAAGTTCATAGTCCCGCCTTTAGGCTAAAGGGTTCGTCAGCCCTTCCGGCTGAAGGCGGGACTACAGTTGAAAGGAATCCCCTATGTCTTCAATCGCCACTCAGCGTTCTCGCTATCTGATCATCAAACTGCTGTTAGCCCTGATCTGCTGCTCTCTACCGGCCTTCGCCGCTCCGCATCAAAACTCGCTGGCTGGGCATTGGGAAGGCGCGATTAAGCTGCCGACCGGCGCGCTCAACTTCAGCGTTGATTTCACGGTCGCCGCCGACGGCAAGCTCGCCGCCACGATCACCATCCCGCAACAGGGCGCGAAGGATCTGCCGCTAGCCAATGTCGGCCTCACCGATGGGGAGGTCACCTTTGGGTTGGCCGACGTCCCCGGCGACCCGAAATTTCGCGGCAAGCTTTCAACTGACGGCCAGAAGATCGAAGGAACGTTTACACAGGGCGGCGCCAATCTCGCGTGCAGTCTCGAACGCAAAGCCGATCCGGTCGCCGCCGCAAAAGAGGCGCTGGCCGGTTTCGACGACGTCGTCAGCGACGCGATGAAGAAGTTTGAAGTTCCGGGAATGGCTATCGCCATCGTTAAGAACAAAGAGGTCATCTACGCGAAAGGCTTCGGGCTGCGAGACGTCGAGAAACAACTGCCCGTGACGGCGGACACGCTCTTCGCCATCGGATCGTCCTCGAAGGCTTTCACGACGTTCGTGCTCGGCACGCTGGTTGACGAGGGCAAGATCGAGTGGGACAAGCCGGTGCGCAACTACATTCCGTGGTTCAAACTTTATGACCCTTCGATGACCGAGCGCCTGACCGTACGCGATCTGGTGACGCATCGTTCGGGACTGCCGCGGCACGACCTGGTCTGGTACAACAACCTCGACGCCAGCCGCGAATCGCTCGTCCGTAAACTGGCCTATCTGGAGCCGAGCGCCGACCTGCGCGAGAAGTGGCAGTACAACAATCTGATGTTCCTGACCGCCGGTTACCTGACCGAGGTCATCACCGGCAAATCGTGGGAAGACGCCGTACGCGACCGCGCGCTCAACCCGCTCGGCATGAAGCGCACGAACTTCTCGGTCAACGATTCGCAGAAGGACAGTGATTTCGCGCAACCTTACGGCAAGCGCGGGGACAAGGTCGAGAAATTGCCCTTCCGCCCGATCACCAACATTGGCCCCGCCGGATCTATCAATTCCAGCGTGAACGAGATGGCGCGGTGGGTGATAGCCCATCTCAACGGCGGCAAGTACGGCGACAAGAAGATCGCCGAGGCGGCGACGGTTGACGATATGCATCGTCCGTACATGACCACTGGCGCTTCGAGCGAGTTCCCGGAGATCGTCGGCGGCGAATACGCTATGGGCTGGTTCGTCGACACCTATCGCGGCCATCGCCGCGTCGAGCACGGCGGCAACATTGACGGCTTTTCGGCCAACGTCGTTCTCTTCCCGAAAGATGACGTCGGAATGGTCGCGCTGACCAATCTGAACGGCACGCCGCTGCGCGATCTGATCACGCAAGTCGCGGCTGACCGACTGCTGAAACTCCCTCAGATTGACTGGATCACGCAGGCCGCGGCGCGGCGCGCGGCGATGGAAGCGGCCAGCAAGGAGGGCGAGAAGAAGAAGGAAGTTACGCGCGTGCAGGGGACGCAACCGTCGCACAAGCTGGAAGATTACGTAGGCGATTACGAGCATCCGGGCTACGGCGTTTTGAAAGTCGCGTTACGCGAAGGCAAGCTCGAAGCGACGTTCAACAACATCGCCACGCCGCTCGAACACTGGCATTACGACACGTTCAACGGCGGCAAGGCGAAAGACCCGACCTTCAGCAATATGAAGTATTCCTTCCAGACCGACGTGAACGGCTACGTCGCCAAGGTCTCGGCGCAGTTCGAGCCTTCGGTCAAGGAGATCGTCTTCGCTAAAAAGCCCGACGCGCGCCTGTTCGATCCGGCCTATCTTTCGCGCTACGCCGGCGCGTACGATCTGATGGGGCAGACCATCAACGTCAGTCTGAAGGGCGCCTCGCTGGTCGCGATCATCGGCGGCCAGCCGCCGGTTGATCTGGTCCCGGCGCTCAGCGGCGACTTCACCTTCAAACAGGTTCAGGTCGTTTCCCTGCATTTCATTATGGACGACAAAGGGAACGCGGCCAGTTTCGAGTTTCGCCAGCCGGGGACGGTGTTGACGGCAAAGCGGAAGCAGTGATTCGCTGGTATAATTTCACGAGACGAAGAATAGACATGGGGAATATCGAACGCGACACTTTAGAAGTTGACGTTTTATTTGTCGGCGCCGGTCCGGCCTCACTGGCCGGAGCGTTGCGCTTGCGCCAACTCATCAACGAGCGCGGCGGCGCCCTCGGCGAAATCACAATCGCCGTGATCGAGAAAGGGCGCGAGATCGGCTCGCACGTAATTTCGGGCGCGGTGATGGATATTCGCCCGCTCGCGGAGTTGCTGCCCAATTACAAAGAACTCGGCGCGCCGCTCGAAGCCGAGGTCGGCGAAGAGGACGTTTCGTACCTCACCCGGCGATTCAAGATCAAATCGCCGGTCATCCCGCCTCCGCTCAGGAATCACGGTAAATACGTCGTCAGCTTGAACAAGCTCGTCCGCTGGCTCGGCCCCGTCGTCGAGGCGGCGGACGTGATGCTCATTCCCGAATTCCCGGGCGCCGAATTGCTCTACGACGAGAACAACCGGGTCATCGGCGTGCGCACAGGCGACAAGGGCATCGGCAAGGACGGCAAGCCGAAGGAGAATTACCAACCCGGCGCCGACATCTTCGCCAAGGTGACCGTGCTCGGCGAAGGCGCGCGCGGCTCACTGACCAAAAAGCTGGTCGAGAAACGCGATCTCGATGAAGACCGCAACCCGCAGGTCTATGCGGTCGGGGTGAAAGAGGTCTGGGAACTGCCGAGAGGTCGCTTCAACCCGGGCTTCGTGATGCACACGCTCGGTTACCCGCTGCCCAACGACACCTTCGGCGGAGGGTTCGTTTACGGAATGAGGAACGACCTGCTCGACATCGGCCTCGTAGTCGGACTGGACTATCACGACCCGTTTACCGATCCGCACCGGCTCTTCAATCTGTTCAAGCGGCATCCGGCGATCTCGAAGATGCTCGAAGGCGGCAGGATGCTGCACTACGGCGCGAAGACCATTCCCGAAGGCGGGTTGTTGTCGCAGCCGAAATATTACGGCGACGGATTCCTGATCATCGGCGATTCCGCCAGCTTCCTTAATTCGCAACGGCTCAAAGGCATCCACATGGCCATGAAGACTGGGATGCTCGCCGCCGAATCGATCTTCGAGGCTCTCCTGGCCAAGCGCTTCGACGAGGCGCAGTTGAAGCGGTTCGATGAGTTGGTCAAAGAGAGCTACGTCTACAAAGAGCTTTACGAAGTCCGCAATTTCCATCAGGGGTTCCGCCATGGGCGGCGGTGGGGGCTGATCGAGGCCGGTCTGCAATACCCGACCAAAGGTCTCGGGCTGTTCGGCGACCTGCGCGTCGAGGCCGGTCACGAGAACCTGCGCAAACTGCACGTCTTCAATCGCCTGTCGAAATACCCCGGCGATGTTCCGCAAGCCGAGCCGGCGAAATACGACAACAAGCTGACCTTCGACAAAGTCTCCGACGTTTACCGCTCGGGCACGGAGCACGACGAAGATCAGCCGCCGCACCTGAAAGTTCTCGATCTCGACATCTGTGTAAATAGATGCACACAGGAATACGGCAATCCATGCCAATATTTCTGCCCTGCCGCCGTCTACGAGATCGAGGAGGCCGACGGCGGGCGCAAACCCAAGATCAACTTCTCGAACTGCGTACATTGCAAGACGTGCGACATCATGGACCCGTACCAGATCATTGACTGGGTGACGCCGGAAGGCGGAGGCGGTCCGAATTACATCAATCTGTAGGCGTTTGGGGAATAGGGAGTCGGGAGTGGGGAGTGGGAGAACGATATAGAGCTCACGTTCTCTCATTCCCCACTCCCTATTCCCCACTCCCCACTCCCTTCTTGGTAGTTATAAATATAGGAGTCAATAGCTATGGCAACAGCACAAGACGCTGATCTGATAATCAAACTCTACGACCTGCGACGCGAGGAGACGATGCGTAAGGCGCGCAATTTCTTCTTCCTCGAATTCTTTCCGAAGAGCATCGATGACGTGAAAGCGCTCTTCATCAACAGAGAGGAACATCCGGAACAAAACGCCTACTTCCGACAGGTGACTAGTTACTGGGACATGGTGGCGGCGATGGTCAATCACGGCTCGATTGATCAGGCGCTTTTCTTCGACACTAACGGCGAGTTCTTCGCCGTGTGGGCGAAGCTCAGCGATTTCATTGAAGACATACGCGCATTCTTAGCTCCGCAGTTTCTGGTCAACCTGGAGAAACTGATCGCCGTTGCGCCAGACGGCGCGACGCGCGTTCAACTAATGAAAGAAAGGTTTAATGCGATGGCGGCGCAACGCGCGCGGAAGTAGCGGCGTCAGAGGCGAGCCGCCAGGATCGAGTTACGCGGCAACCCGTTAGTTCCGGGTTGCCGCGTTTGTGCATTCAGTATAACCTGTTGTCGCTTCAGCGTGGCTTCGGCGCGAAAATGCCGACAAAAGCCGCGCTCCCGCGGTCGCATACAATTCGGCTCGCAATTCAATTCTTCTGAGGTTTGCATGTCCCATCAGAGTCACGTTGGAAAAGTTATGGCTGGTTTCATCCTACTGCTCGCGGTTCTGTTCATTGCGCCGTACGCGCGAACACAGGCGACGATTGAGGACCCGCCGAAAGGCGCCGAGCCCGGCGCGACACCTGATCCCGCGCAGAATCAGAGCCCGATCAATATTTCCGTAAAGGTCGATCAAAGTCAGTTGAAGCCCGGACAGAAGGCGAAGCTGATGATCACGGCGAAACTCGATCCCGGCTGGCACCTTTACGCGTTGACGCAACCGCCGCCGCCGCGCGCGGCGAAGGTTACGATTGACGAGAGCGGCGTCTTCAAATTGGACGGCCCCGTTCAGCAGCCGAAGCCCAAGGTATACAAAGACCCTAACTTCTCAGAGCCTGACAAGCCGTTCATGTCGCAGGCGTTCGAAAACGAAGTGACGTTCACCGCGCCGATCAAAGTCGCGGGCGACGCTAAAGCGGGCGCGCAGAAACTGATCGCAAAATTCAGCTATCAGGTCTGCGATGATCAAACTTGTCTGCGGCCGACGACCAAGACCTTAGAGGTCGAGACGACGATCGTCGCGGCTTCGGTCAAAGCGACTTCGACTCTGATCAAGGCTCCGGTCAAACAGGCGGAGCCAGAGATTTCTCTGCTGCCCAAGCAGGCCCCGGCGGCGGCGGATCCGCCCCGGATTGTGACGCCTGAAACCTCGAGCCCCACTCCGGCCGCGGCGGCTGAGAAACCGAGCCCCGCTCCGGCCGCGACGCAGGAGCCCATTTCGACAATGGGCCTCGGCGCAGTCAAGCCGGCGGCCCCGCCGACGGGCGGCGCCTCTCCTGTCTCAATGGATGAAAACCTGGCGAAGGATTTGAAGAGTCGCGGTCTGTTCGGCTTCGTCTGGTTCGCCCTCATCCAGGGGTTGCTGGCGCTGCTCACGCCGTGCGTCTTTCCGATGATCCCGATCACCGTGTCGTTCTTCACCAAACGCGATCAGAAGAGCGGCGGGGCGGCCGTCGGGCAGGCGGGCTTCTTCTCGCTCGGCATCATCTTCACATACACCGCGATCGGACTGGCGCTTGCGGCGATCGCGGGGCCGACCGGCTTGACCAAACTCGCGTCGAGTCCGTGGATGAACCTCTTTCTCACGGCGCTGTTCGTGGTCTTCGCGCTCAATCTTTTCGGGATGTTTGAAATCAGAGTCCCGACCGGACTTGTTTCAAAGCTCGACGCGCAGGCGCAGGCGGGCCAGACGGGGACGATGTTCGCGACGATCCTGATGGGTGTCACCTTCACGCTGACTTCGTTCACATGCACGACGGCGTTTGTCGGCACGGTGTTGATCTACGCCACACAGGGACAATGGTTCTGGGCGGTTGTCGGGATGCTGGCGTTCGCGACGGCGTTCGCGCTGCCGTTCTTCCTGTTCGCGCTCTTCCCGCGATGGCTGTCGTCCTTGCCGAAATCAGGCGGGTGGCTTAACAGCGTGAAGGTAGTGATGGGATTCCTGGAGATCGGGGCGGCGTTCAAATTCCTGAGCAACGTCGATCTGGTTTGGGGCTGGAACACAGTCTCTCGCAACCTGGTCCTGGCGGCGTGGATCGCGATTGCGCTGGTGGCGGCGATCTACCTGCTCGGCAAAATCCAACTGCCGCACGACTCCCCCGTAGAACGCCTCGGCGTGCCGCGAATGCTCTTCGCTACGTCCTTCTTAGGTGTGGCGTTCTATCTGCTGATCGGTTTGTTCGGCGCGCCGCTCGGCGAACTCGACGCCTGGTTGCCGCCAGAAGAGACCAACGGACGCGCCGCCGCTCTTTGGCGCTCGGGCGGCGCCGACAAGAGCGCCGAGACCGTCTGGCTCGAAAATTACGAAGCGGCCCTTCAAAAGGCGCGCACTGAGAACAAAGCTGTCTTCCTCAACTTCACCGGCGTGACTTGCACCAATTGCCGCTGGATGGAGAAGAATATGTTTCCCGACCCGCAGGTGAAAAAAGAGCTCGATCGTTTCGTGCTGGCCGAGCTTTTCACCGACCGCGAGACGCCTGAACACAAGGCCGAAGATGATAAGAACGCCGAACGCCAGTCATCCAAATTCGGCAGCGCCGCGCTGCCGCTTTACGTGATTATCTCGCCCGACGAGAAGGCGCTGGCCACTTTCCCCAGCCTGACGCGCGATAAGCAAGAGTTCATTGGCTTCCTTCAACGCGGAGCCTCCCGATTCCAGCAACTGACAGCGCGAAATTGAGGGAATCGGGAGCGGGGAGTAGGGAATGGGGATGTAACTTCCTCGTCCCCACTCCCCATTCCATATTCCCCACCCGCCAAGCGCGGCTTGAACTAAGCTCAGAGAGCCGATAATATTCCTGTTTTCACTATGGCCACGTCTGGCTCCTGCCGTGGCTTAAATCCAATCGAGTTTTGGAGTATACGAATATGCTTCGTTTCTTCGCCAAACTAGAGCGTTCGCGCAGCTTCCTCCTTCTGGCGTTCTGCGCGCTGTTGCTCATAGGTCTGATCGCCTTCTATATTCCCAACACCACCCTCGGCCCGGGAGCGGGTACTGTCAAGTCATCCGCTGACGACACCGTAATCGCCAAGGTCGGATCGCAAGAGATTACTCTGAAAGAGTATAGGGGGGCTTTATCCAACATGCTTTCGGCATTCGGCCGCGGCAACACCCTGCCGCTCAACATCGCCAAAAGCATAGGCTACGACAAGCAGGCGCTCGACCAGTTAATCTCGGAGCGCCTGGTGATCGAGCAGGGGCGCGAACTCAACCTGACCGGCACTGACCGCGAAGTAGGCAATCTGATCATACGCACTTTCACTAACGAGCAGGGCGCGTTCATCGGGAGAGATGAATATCTGCGCCGGATCAGGCTGAGCGGCTTGGACGTCGAGGAGTACGAGAACGGTCGGCGGAATGACATCACCGCGCGCAAAGTTCGTGATTTCGTCATCTCGCCCACACAGGTCTCTGACCGCGAGGTCGAAGAGAAGTACAAGGACGACAACACCAAGGTCGAGGTCGTTTACGCCACCGTCGACCGGGAGAAGATCAGATCGAAGTTCAACCCTACGGAGCAGGACTTGCGCTCCTACTACGACGCGCGCAAAGATGAATTCAAAGCCGACGAAAAGACGCGCAAGGTCGAGTACATTTTCATTCCCACAAAAGAGGTTGCCAAGACCGTTCCGGTCACGGATGAAGAGCTTAAAAAGGAGTATGAGTCGCGCAAGCAATATGAAAAGCGCGCGAGCATCATCAAGCTCAACGTCATGGCCACCTCCGACGAAAGCACGGTCAAAACCAAGATAGACGAACTGGCGCGCAAGGTCCGCGACCCGAAGGGCGCGTCCGGCGAAGACTTCTCGGCAGTCGCGAAAGGCAACTCGATGGACCCGTCGGCCAAGCAGGGCGGGGACATCGGCTGGATCAAGAAGGAGCCGAACAAGACCAGCCAATGGCAACAGCGCGTTTACACCAACGACCTGGAAGTCGGCGCCGTCGACGGCCCGTTCCGCGAAGGTCGGAGCTGGTACCTGTTGAAGGTCACCGAGAAGCGCGAAGTACCGTTCGACCAGATGCGCGAAACACTGAAAGCCACGGCGCAGAACAATAAAGCTTATAAAGTGACCAACGATCTGGCGCAGAAGGCTTATGAGAAGGCGACCGAATACAAAGACCTTCGCAAGGCCGCCGAAGAGATCGCCAAGGAGGTTAAAGTCTCCGCCGATTCGCTATTGAAGACGACTCCCTATTTCAAGGACGGCGACGAACAAAAAGACCTGGGCGACAGCGACAGTCACGCCAATAACCCGGCTTTCGACAGCGCGACAAACTCGCTCGCCAAGGGCGAGATCGGTGAAAAGGTCAGCATCCCCGGAGGATTCGCGGTCCCGCGAGTCGTCGACATTCTCGGCAAAGGTAGCGCGATGAGCTTCGAGCAGGCGCGCAACCAGGTCGAGAATAAGTACCGCCAGGAGAAAGAACCGACCTTAGCCCAGGCTCGCGCCCAGGAGATCTTGAACCAGTCGAAGAGCGTCGAAGATTTCGAGCGCCTGGTCAAAGCCGAAGGGCTCGAATCCAAGAGCGACACCAATTTCAATAACTACTCTTTCCCCGGCGGCTCCCAGGGAGGATCGCAGGCGAGCAATCAGGCGCGCGCGGCGCTGAAGTCCCTCAAAGAAGGCGAGGTCGCCAAGTCCCCGATCAAGGTAGGCGCTTCATATCTGATCTTCGCCGCCAAGAAACGCGATGAGGCCGATCTGTCAAAACTCCCGCAGGAGCGCGATGGCGTTCGTCAGAGCATTCTCAGCGAACGTCAGAGCCTCGCATTTGACGCGTTCGTCAAGGCCGCCCGCAAACGATACGAAGATCAGGGTAAGATCAAAATCTATCAGGATAGAATCGATAAATTCTTCAAAGCCGCTGAAGCAGCGGAGCAGCAGCAGCAGTAGGAAGCGGGGAGTGGGGAATAGGGAGTAGGGAGTGGGGAATCGCCGCTTCCACTGGCGCCACTGTCAATATTCGTAGATTCACGGTCTCTCAAGGAAAAATGGCCGGAAGGTTTGGAAACCTTCCGGCCATTTAATTTTGCCGTTGCGAATTTGCGGAATAGTGAAATCAAGATCATTTCCTTCCCATTCTCTATTCACGACTCCCCACTCCCTATTTCTTATCACCCGGCGCGGGCGTCTCTTTCTTAGTCAACTGATCTAAGATCTCGCGGGGCAAGTTTATCGAAAGCGACACGTCACTGATCTTCGACCCGATCTTCACCTGATCGAGCAACTGCGCGAAGAGGTTGGTCTTCGGATCGCCGCCGGCGAAGATATCTCTGCCCAAAGAGACCAGGCCCTTCAATCCGTTCTCCAACTCCGTGGCGTCGTTCTGCGACGCGGTGCGGATGATTGCGTCGAGCGAGAGGCTGAAATCGCCGGCGACATCGAATGTGCCCAGAATCATTTTGACCGCCGCGACCGATTTGAAGAGGTCGCCTTGACTGGCCGCCTCGGTTCGCAGGTTTTCGGGGATGTTCAATGCGAACCGGACCAGCGCGGACGCGCGCGTCTCATTGAGCGCGCCGGCCATCGCGGCGCTAACGCCGCCTTTTGCCGCGCCGCTGTGAATGTCAATCACCTGCTTGACCGCTTTCAGGTCGCCTAACACTACTCTCTGGCGGCCCAGCGCGGCCAGAGCGACCTCATCGGTTTTGAGCGAGAGCGGCCCGGCCGATGGCGTCTTCACTTTCGAGATGACGTTGTAAACCGTTTTGCCATTGTACTCGGAGGTTTTGATTTCGCTCCCGAATTCTTTCATCGCGGCCTCGATCTGTTGGGGGTTGGGATCGATGCCCTGAATGACGACCACGCCGGTTCCCTGCGAGCCGTCCATGCTGAGGCTGATGACGGCGTTCTGAATCTTCGACGGGTCGACGCCGGTCTTCAGCGTGAAATCCTGAATCGACTTCGCCAGCTTATCCACGCCGCCAACCGTGAAGGCGGCCAACTTAGGCAGCAACTCATTGAACGCGCGCCCGACATCCACTACGGCGATCATATCGGAAGCAGGCAGCATCGCCACTAATTCATCCTTAGTCGCCGAAGGCGGCGCGCTCCTCTTGACCGCCCCGGCCGTCGAGATGGTAGCGCGACCCTGCCCCGCCGATTGCGCGCTCGATCCCCCCGCCGCTGAGATAAGCAAACTGAAGATCAGCGCAACGCTAAAAAAATTACGCATAAAGTTCCTCCACTAACGTTGTCCGACAAGCAGTTTTGAGTCCCGCCTTTAGGCGGAAGAGTCAGAGACAGACTCATTACGCGATACCAAACGCATCCGCCTAAAGGCGGGACTCCGAAACTCCGCTTTTTATTCTTTACAGGTCGCCGCTCGCGACATGAACGGCTCCCCAGAAAATCGACGGGATTTACAGGATCGCCCAGGATTGAGATCGATTCACAAAATACTGAGCAATCCTGTAAATCCTGCCCATTTCCATTTCTTCGTCCGCGTCGTCAATTCGACCTGAACGACTCCACGACTCTTTATGGAGCGCGCGACCCCGGTTGACACCACATGCGCTTCGCAGTAGCTTTGCGACATCCCACCCCATTTCACCAGCGAGATTATAGCGCGAGTAGGGGCTAAGTGACGATGACAGACCAGGAGCGCGGATTATACAACGAGCACATCTGGCTTGTAGCCTTATACGAGATGGAGGAGAGAGCCGAAGAATTGCTCGATCGTTTGAGCGCGATCGGCGTCGACACGAGCGAGGCGACGACCCTGCGCGTGGAGATCGACGAACGGGAGCGCGCCGCGAAGTTCCACTCCGTCTCCGGAGCTTCTCCACTGTCGCCCACCGTTCGCAGCGCGATAACCGGGGCCTTGACCGGGGCCGCTATGGCCCTGCTCGTCGGTATGGCGCTCTATTCGACGGGGCTGTTGAATATGCCCTTCATTGCAGGTTTGTTCAACCACGCGGTCATCTGCGTCGCCGCCGGCGCGCTGATCGGCGCCTTTTTCGGCTCGATCTTCGGTTCCGCAAAACAGCGCAAAATAACGCGCGCCGCCGGCGGCAAAATGCAACGCCTGAAAAGCAGCGGATTTCTCGTCGCCGTCAAGATGGCCCCGCGACTTGCCGAACAAGCCGAGGAGATCGCGCGAGGGCTGGGGGCGAAGGAGATTCTTTTATAATAGTGGTTGGTTGTTGGTGGCTGGTGATTGGTGGTTGGTAATGAAACAGGTTCCACTAACCACCAGCCACCAACAACCAACGACTATTTATGAATTATGATGTCATCATCATCGGCGCCGGTCCCGCAGGCTCTGCTGTTTCAGCGCTGCTTGCGCGCGAGGGCATGCGCGCGCTGCTGTTGGAAAAAAGCCGATTTCCACGCGAAAAAGTGTGCGGCGAATTCATCACGCCCGACTGCTTGAACGTGTTCGATCGTTTGGGAGTGAGCGAAAAGATTTTCGGCGCCGGGGCCAAGATCATCGATCAATGGACGTTGTTCGCTCCCGACGGGCGAGGCGTCGATGTGCCGATGGAATGGATCGCCGACGGTCACAGACATGCCATCGGTATTTCGCGCGCGCGGATGGACCTGATTCTGCTCGAACGCGCGCGCGAGCTGGGGGTTGACGCGCGAGAGGGCTTTCACGTATCCCCGCGATTGCTCCGCGAAAACGGGGCGATTTTTATCGAAGGCAAGGCCGACGGCGAAACTGTCGAGCGATTCTCCGCGCCGCTAGTGATCGACGCGTCAGGCCGCAACGGGGTCTTTTCGAATCAAATCGCGCGGCGAACGTCCCTCCTCGCCGGGTCACGTCTGTTCGGATGCAAAGTCCACCTGCGCGCGGTCGAAGGGATGAGAGGGATCGGCGAATTGTTCTTCTACCGCGACGGTTACGGCGGGATGTGCGACGTCGAAAACGACCGGACCAATCTCTGCTTCATCACGACCGAGGCTACCCTGCGCGAAGCCAAGGGCGACCGAGAGAAATTGCTCGATCTGACAATGCGGTCGAACCCGGAAGCGCAACGCCGTTTGCGCAACGCTGTAATTGACGGCGAATGGGTCGGCACAGGGCCGATCACTTACGGGCGCAGGCGGCCCCTTCCCGGCGTAATCTCGATAGGCGACGCGGGCGCGTTTATCGATCCCTTCACCGGCAGCGGCATTCTGCTCGCGCTCAGATGCGCGGAGCTTGCGGCGGAAGTCATCCGCCAAGCCCGCTCCGAAGGGGTCAGAGATGTCGGCGCGATAGCGGAGAGATACGACCAACTCCATCGCTCGCGTTTCGTATGGCGGTTCCGGGCCTGCGCATTGTTGCGCGCGGTGGCGTTTAATTCCAGGGCGCGCAACGCCCTGGTCTCCATGCTGTCCCGCCATCGATCGCTCGTAAAGCTAATGGCGTTGAGCGCGAGACAAAGAACGACCCATCCTCGCTACGCAAAATTCTGGACGTGACGACGCGGTCGAAAGAGGAAGCTGAGCGAAGGGTAATATCTCAACAATATCGGTGATTCGGCGGATGACGGAAGAGATGGAAGCAAAAAAGGCAAAAAGAGCAAAAACAACAAAACTTTTGCCTTTTTTGTTCTTTTTGCCTTTTTTGCTTCCCCCTAGCTTTCATCATTGAGAGGCTTGTCTTTGTATCCCTACACCAGCTTTAAGTGAGCAACTTGAAAGCATGCCTCACTTGATTGCGAGAGAAGACTGGGATGCACCAGAGCATACACAGCGGCTCTATCGCGCGGGCCGCCTCGACCTTGCCCATGTCGGCCGTCTCCCAACCGAACTGATCGAGGATTTCAGCCACTGTCTTTTTCGCTGAGTCGTCGTTACCGCAAATGAACATCGTCGGCTTGCCGCCTTCGAGCCGGGGATTGACCATCAATGCGCTGCCGACTGAACTGAAGGCCTTGACGAAGCGCGCGCGTTCAAATTCGCGCTGCAATCGCTCCATCAGCGATTCGTCGAGATCGGTGAAAAACTTCAATACGCCGTTTACAGGCGGCGCGTCCGCAATCGGATTCGTCGCGTCAATGACGGTCTTTCCCGCCAGATTCGACTCGCCGGCGGCGCGCAACGCGTCCGCCGCCGCCGCTCCTTTGACCGCCAGAACAACCAATTCGGCGAAAGCCGCCGCCTCAGCGAAACCGCCGACGCGGCCCTTCGGATTCTGCGCCGCCCAGTCGGCCAGTTTGGTCGACTCGCGCGTGCCCATCATCACGTCGTGACCATGCTTCAGAAAACCTCCGGCCAAAACCTTCGCCACGTCGCCCGATCCGAGCACTCCAATCTTCATACAGCTCTCCTTTTGTTGATTATGTAAGGAACGCGGCGATTGTAAGAATTCGTCCGGCGGTAATCAAACAATTTTCTTTGGTTTGACTACCGCTGAGATTTCGGGTTTCATGCGCTATCGAAGTCTGAACTTTGACGCTTTTTAAATCAAACCAAGCGAGATTGGCGCAGTATCGCGCGTGAGCAAGCGGCTGATTACGAGATCAGCCGCTTGCTCACGCGCGCGGCGCTGTATCGGCGTCCAAAACATGTATAATTTGATTTTACATGGGAATGAGCAAAAAGCGTTGTCCCCGCCGAACAGGAAGTCAATAAATTACGAAGGCTTGAGAATTCAGTAGTGAGCTCAGTCGAAAGCAATAACAGGGCTGGGGCGCAGACATCGACCACCGCTCGAAAGTCCGATTTGGCGCAATCTTCTCAAATTTCCAAAGAGCAGGGCGCGACTTTCTGGCGCGTCGAAGGCAGTCTGCTGAACCTGGGGGCGGTTCGCCCCGTGGCGTTCTTCACCTGGAACGCGCAAAGCTTCTCCGAGCGTTGGATGCGGCGCGGCGGCGTCGCCTTGCTGGCCCTGATCCGCCCTTTGCTTTACGGCTTTGACCGCATCTTCGCCACGCGCGCGCTGCACACATTGCTGCGCGGCGTGAGTCGCGACCGCCTGGACCTGCTCGGCGAAGAGTATTTCAACTACGTCCTCAAGCCGCAGTTGAAGCCCAACGGCGTGGCGAAATTGAAAGAGGCGCAGGCGCGCGGCGCCCACATCGCGCTGGTCAGTCAGGGACTCGACCACGTCATGCGACCTCTGGCGGAGTATCTCGGGGTCGAGCGTCTGATCGCCAACCGCCTCGAATTCCGCGACGGGCTGGCCACAGGCCGTCTGCTTTCGCCCGTGATCCGTCCGAGACAGGCGCTGGCGCGCATCATCGGCGGAAAGCCCGACGGGCGAGTCACGCCCAAAAGGCTCGCGCGCAATTTGGGGTTCTCCAATCACAAAGAGATGCTCGACAACGCGGTGATCCCAGCCAGACGTCAGGTCGTTCCATTAAACACGCCCACAATAATCTTCGAGCCGCACAAACAGATCGAGAGACTCTCAATGCGGGAATCGCTCGCCGGCAAACACGTCCTGCTCATCGGCTTCACAGGGTTCATCGGCAAAGTCTGGCTGGCGAAAATCCTCGAAGAGATTCCGGAGATAGCCAAAGTCCACCTGCTCATACGCCGCCAGCGTTCGACGACGGCCCGGCGCCGTTTCGAGAAGATCGTCGCCGAATCGCCGCTCTTTGAGAATCTGCATATCCGGTACGGCGAGGGTTTCGACGCTTTCCTGACCGAAAAGACCGAAGTCATCGAAGGTGACGTCACGCAGCCAGGCCTCGGGGTCGAACCCGCGACGTTCGAGCGGTTGAAATCCGATCTCGATCTGGTGATCAACAGCTCAGGCCTGACCGATTTCAACCCTGATCTGCGCCAGGCGCTGTCAATCAATATTGACGGCACTCTTCACGTGATTAATTTCTTGCGCCGCTGCGACCACGCGGCTTTGTTGCACCTGTCGACATGTTATGTGGTGGGTTACCGCGACGGCCGCATCGCCGAAACGCTCACGCCCAATTACACTCCGAAAGGCGTCGCCGATTTCGACGCCGAGGCCGAATACGAATCGCTGCGACAACTCGCTAAAGGAATCGAATCGCGAGCCGAAGGCGCGCCGGTCACCGAACAACTTCGCCGACAGGTCTTAAGCAAAGGTCGCCGACAAAACAAGAGGCCGGGCGATACGGAACTCGAAACGCAGGTTCGCAAGCAGCGTCAGCGGTGGACGCGCGACAAACTGATCGAAGCGGGGATGCGCCGCGCCCGGGAATTCGGCTGGCCCAATACCTATACCTTTACCAAGAGCGTCGCCGAATCGCTGATCGCCAAACTCGGCGCCGATCTGCCCATCGCCGTCGTCCGCCCGTCAATTGTCGAGACTTCCACGCACGACCCGTTCGAGGGCTGGAACGAAGGCGTCAACACCTCGGCGCCGATTTCATACCTGCTCGGCACCTTCTTCCGCCAGATGCCGACGAACGGCAAGAAGTGCCTCGACATCATTCCTGTAGACCTGGTCTGCCGCGGGATGAGTCTGATCGCTGCGGCCCTGATCGAACGCCGCCACGAGCCGATTTATCAATTGGCTACCTCCGCGACCAATCCTTGCGACATGCGCCGCACCATCGAATTGACCGGCCTCGCCCACCGCAAGCATTACCGCGCGCAGGACGATTTCAACAAGCGGCTGCTCGCCTACTTCGACACGATCCCCGTCTCGAAGGAGCGTTACCAGAAGCTCTCGGCGCCGGCGCAGAAACAGGTAGTCCAGGCGCTGCAGCGCATCCTCTCGCCGCTGCCGATAATGCGCTCGCCCCTCATCCGCAGAGAGCGGGATCTGGATCGCGTCGAAAAGATCATCGAGCTATACGAGCCGTTCATCCTCCACAACGAATACGTCTTCGAGGCGCAAAACGTCGAGATGCTTTCGGCCGCGCTGCCTGAAGAAGAGCGCGCCGCCTTCGGCTACGACGCGAGCTATATCGACTGGTGGGATTACTGGATCAACATTCACATCCCGGCCCTGCGCAAATGGTCTTACCCGATCATCGAGGGCCGCCCGGTTGAAAACAATACGAGGCGCGCGGCTCAAATACAGACGCAGGAAGAGAGCGTCGCGGCGAGTTGATGGCAATGGCCGCCAACTACGAGTCCTGATAAAATCTCCGCCAGAAGCAGAAACCACGGATTTCACGGATGCGACGGATAATCACGGATAGTCCGCGTTGATCCGTCAGATCCGTGAAATCCGTGGTTCCTTCTGTTCCAATTAAATTTATTATGGCAATCTTCCTGACCGGATCGACCGGCTACGTGGGAGCGCACGTAGCCGCGCTTCTGCTCGCTAATCACAAAGACAAGCTCAACCTGCTCGTGCGCGCCAGAACCGAGCAGGAAGCCGCCGAGCGTTTGTGGAAATCAATGCAGCTCCACCTGGATTTCCCGCGCTTCTACGAGCATCTGCAATCGCGCGTCAACATCTTCCGCGGCGATCTGACAGAGGCGAAATTCGGCCTGTCCGACAATGATTACCGCCGTCTGGCTGAGGCTACCGACTCGGTCATCCACTGCGCCGCCTCGCTCAACCGAAAGAGCGAAAAGGTCTGCCTGAACGTCAATCTGCGCGGCACTCTGGAAGTGATCAAAGCCGCGCAAGCCGCGCGCGACCTGCATGGACTTAGAAGGTTCAGCGACGTCTCTACGGTCGCCATCGCCGGCCATCGCCTCAATGAAGTCGTTAGGGAAGACGAAGCGCTCGATTGGAACCGTTCCGATTACGACCCTTATGCGCGCACCAAGAAGTTTTGTGAGCACATGGTCGCGGAACTTCTGCCCGACGTATCGCACACGGTCTTTCGTCCGAGCATCATCCTGGGCGATTCGCGTTACGCCGAGACTACGCAGTTCGACATGGTGCGCTCGTTCGTGTTCCTCGCGGGATTGCCAGCGCTTCCCTTTCGCCCGACTGATAAAGTGGACATTGTCAACGTGGATTTCGTCGCCGAATCCATCGTCACGATCCATCAGAAAGAGAAGCCGAATCACGACATTTATCACCTGTCGTCCGGCGTCGATTCGCAGACGTTCAAAGAACTGACCGACATGCTGGCCGAAGCGCAGGGCAAGCGAGGGCCGATATATCTGCCCGCGCTCGAAAAGCCGTTCACGCGAATCAACAACTGGCTGGCTGATAATTTGCGCGGCAACGCGATTGGTTACGGCGCGACCTTGCTGAAAGTGTTTATTCCTTATCTTATCTGGAACACGGTCTTCGACAACACGCGCATCACGAGCGAGACCGGCAAGAAGCCCGCGCCGTTTTCAGCATACAGTTATCCGTTGTTGAGATTCAGCAGGGCAGGAAATTTCACGTATCCGTACAAGGATTGGCCGAACAATGCGCCGCAGAATATCCGATCTGCGGCGATTCCGGCGGTAAGCTAGCGGCGGTGATGGCGTTAGAGGTTTACTGAATGGAAGACAATGAGGCAAAAGACGCGAGACCGCTGACGGAGCAAGAACGGCAGGAACTATGTAAGATACTTTTCAGTGCGCTGATAGAGATAAGAATGTTTTGCAGGGAAGGTAATACGGAACAGGCGGCAGATGTCGCCGACGCTTTCCACAATTTGCCAATCTACCTATGGAGCGACAAATTTAGCCTGAGTTTGTTCCGAAGATTCTTACAGGAGTACCAGCAAAAGTATCAGGGGGTCGAGTGCTATAATTACGTAAAGATGCTTGATGAGATGATTAGAGAAGAAGCCTGACTATGGTATTGTCCGCTATCACGGCTATGAGCCCTGGATAGGAGACACACGATGGATTTAACAAACCGCATCACCATTGATCCTGAGATTTGTCACGGCAAGCCGACCATTCGCGGGCTGCGATACCCGGTGGAGACCATCCTGGAACTGCTCAGTTCGGGAATGACTATCGAGGAAATTCTAGCCGACTACGAAGACCTCGAACGGGAGGACATTCTGGCGGCGCTTGCCTTTGCAACACGACTTAGCCGGATCAAACGCATCGAAGCTGCTCTGGTATGAAGTTTCTGGTTGACGCGCAACTCCCACGTCGGCTGGCTGCATTGCTCAAGCAGGCGGGGCATGACACCACACACACACTGGATTTGCCGCTCGGCAATCGCACAACGGATACAGTCATCAACCAACTGTCCCTCAACGAACAACGGGTGGTCGTGACAAAAGACGCCGATTTCGTTGACTCGTTTCTGTTGCGACAAGAGCCGTGGAAGCTCTTGCTCGTCTCGACCGGAAATATTCGCAATGCCGAGTTGATAACCTTGTTCCTGGCTAACATTGAAAAGATCACTGAAGGTTTCGATACATTCAATTTCATCGAGATCAACCAAACAGAGTTGATCTTTCACTCCTAAAGGCGCCTTACATTTTCTGAGGAACACGCGATGAGCATGGATTTGGCTCTTGAGGCTTGGGTCAGCAGTCTGATCGAGCTGTCGAAATTCACTTGGATGCTGGGCGCGGGCCGCCGCTGGCAGCCGGGCGAGAAACTAAAACTCTTCTTCACCGGCTACAACGGCACGCGCAACACGGGCGCCGACGTGCG